>CAXTBW010000040.1:0-34356 GCA_964242925.1 uncultured Acetobacteraceae bacterium | reverse complement strand
GCTGCCGGTGTCGCCCATGAACACCGCGGCGGGCGGCGCGTTGAACCACAGGAAGCCGAGGCCGGAGCCGATCAGCGCGGCCAGGAAGATCATCAGCTCCCCGGCGCCCGGCACGGGGTTCAGCTGCAGGTAGTCGGCGAACACCCGGTTGCCGACCAGGTAGGCGATCAGCGCGAACACCGCGCAGGCGATGATGGTCGGCACGATCGCCAGCCCGTCCAGCCCGTCCGTCAGGTTCACCGCGTTGGAGGAGCCTAAGATCACCAGCATCCCGATGACGGGGAAGAAATAGGAGAACGGGATCAGCACTTCCTTGAACACGGGGATCGTCAGCCCGGTGCCGAGCGGCCCGCGGGTCAGCCAGCTCATCCACGCCGCAGCTATGAGGCCGATCACCAACTGGGCCAGCAGCTTGCCGCGGGCCGACACGCCCTTGGTGTTGCGGCGCGACAGCTTGAGGAAGTCGTCGACGAAGCCGACGGCGCCATAGCCGAACGTCACGAACAGCACCGCCCACATGTAGCCGTTGGCCAGGTTGCCCCACACCAGCACCGAGCACCCGGTCGCCAGCAGCATCAGCACGCCGCCCATCGTAGGCGTGCCCTTCTTCTCGATCAGATGCCGCTCCGGCCCGTCCAGCCGGATCGGCTGCCCGCCGCGCTGCACGGCCTTAAGGCGCCGGATCACCATCGGGCCGAGCACGAAGGCGATCACCAACGCGGTCACGCACGCGGCGCCCGCGCGGAACGTGATGTAGCGGATCAGGTTGAACAGCGCGTACTGCTCGGCGGTGGCGCGGGTGAGCAGCAGCAGCATCAGCCCGCCGCCCCCATCTCGAGCGCGTGCACGACGGCCGACATGCGGCTGCCCAGGCTGCCCTTGACCAGCACCGCGTCGCCCACCCGCACGGCCGCCGCCACGATCGGCGCCAGGGCCGCGCTGTCCGCCGCGTGGGCGCCGCGCTGGATCGGCGGGACGGCGTCGTACAACCCGCGCATCAGCGGGCCGCAGGTGAACAGCAGGTCGGCGGCGACCTCCACGTCCGGGGCGAGCTGCGCGTGTTCGGCCGGTCCGAAGTTGCCCAGCTCCAGCATGTCGCCCAGCACGGCCAGGCGGCGGCCGGGCATCGCGGCCAGCACGGCCAGCGCGGCGCGCATCGAGGCGCCGTTGGCGTTGTAGCTCTCGTCCAGCAGGCGGATGCCGTTCGGCAGGTCCCTGCGGCGGCCGCGCCCGGCGCCGGGGCGGAAGGCGGCCATGGCGGCGGCGCCATCCACGCCCAGCGCGTTCGCCGCGGTCAGCGCCGCCAGCGCGTTCAGCACCATGTGGCGGCCGGGCGCGTTCACGCGGAAACTCACAGTGCGGTTCTCGATCTGCGCCACGACGTCGGTCCCGTCCGCGTCGGGCAGCATCTGCACCACCTGCGCCAGGCCGAACGTGTCGGTTCGCCCGGCGCGCACCGCAAGGCGGCCCAGCATCGGGCTGTCCGCCGGCAGCACGGCGACGCCGTTGTCGGGCAGCCCGTCGCCGATCGCGCTCTTCTCGTCCGCGATGGCCGCCAAGCTGCCGAAATGGCCGATGTGGGCGGCCTCCACCGCGGTGATCACCGCCACGTCCGGCCGCACCAGGCGCGACAGCGGCCCAATCTCGCCGGGGCTGTTGGTGCCGACCTCCGCCACGCAGAACGCGGCGTCGGCGGGCAGGCGCGCAAGGGTCAACGGCACGCCCCATTGGTTGTTGTAGGAGGCGGGCGAGGCATGCGTCTTGCCCGCCGGTTGCAGCACGGTGCGCAGCATCTCCTTGGTCGTGGTCTTGCCGACGCTGCCGGTGATCGCCACCACACGGCCGCCAAACCGCGCACGGGCATAGCGGCCGAGGCCCCACAGCGCGTCCTGGGTATTGTGCACCAGCAAGGTGGCGCCGGGCACGTCCCGGTGCACCATCGCGCCCGCGGCGCCTTTGGCCAGCGCCTCGGCGACGTGGGCATGGCCGTCGCCCTGCGCGGTCTGCAGCGCGACGAACAGGTCGCCCGACTGCAAGGTGCGGGTGTCGATGGAGACGCCGGTCGCGTTGAACAGGGTCCGCATGGCGCCGCCCGTCGCCCCGATCAGGTCGTCCGCGGTCCACATCACTTCGCGCGCTGCCCCAAGAAGCCCTCTCCCGCTGGCGGGAGAGGGTTGGGTGAGGGTGGCGCCGCCCGGTGTGCGCGAACGCGCCGCGCGGCTCCCCTCACCCCGACCCTCTCCCGCAGGCGGGAGAGGGAGCAGCGACGCGTGGCGTGGCCGTTCATACCGTGCCGGCCAGATGGCGCACGACGGCGACGTCGTCGAACGGCAAGGTCTGAGCGCCGATCGTCTGGCCCTGCTCGTGGCCCTTGCCGGCGACCGCCAGCACGTCGCCGGGCTGCAGCGCGTCCAGCGCGGCGGCGATGGCGGCGGCACGGTCGGCCACCTCCCGCGCGGCGGGACACGCGGCGCGCACGGCGGCGCGGATGGCGGCCGGGTCTTCGGTGCGCGGGTTGTCGTCGGTGACGATGACGGCGTCGGCCAGGCGATGGGCGGCGGCGCCCATCAGCGGGCGCTTGCCGCGGTCGCGGTCGCCGCCGGCGCCGAACACGATGTGCAGCCGGCCTTCGGTGTGCGGCCGCAACGCCAGCAACAGCCGCTCGATCGCGTCCGGGGTGTGGGCGTAGTCGACATACACCGCGGCGCCGTTCGGCAGCGTGGCCGCCAGTTCCATGCGGCCGCGCACGCCGGTCAGTTCGGGCAGCCGGTCCAATGCGTCGGGCACGCCCACGGCGTTGGCCACGGCCGCCGCCAACAGCGCGTTGTCGGCCTGGAACCGGCCCGGCAGCGGCAGGTCCAGCTCCCACCGCCGGCCGTCGCACACCAGCAACAGGTGCTGCCCAGCCGGGTGCGGCGTGGCGCGGATCAGCCGGATGGCGCTGCCTGCCTCGCCCACGGTGCCCAGGCGGAGCCCGCGCAACGCGGCGATTTCTTCCATCGCGCGCCGAGTTGCCGAGTCGAGCGTGGTGGAGGCAAGCGCGGGCGCGCCGGCCGGCAGCAACTCGGCGAACAGCCGCAGCTTGGCCGCGCGGTAAGCCTCCAGCGAGCCGTGGTAATCCAGATGGTCGCGCGTCAGGCTGGTGAACCCGGCCGCGCGCAGCCGCACGCCGTCCAGGCGGAACTGATCCAGCCCGTGCGACGAGGCCTCCAGCGCGGCGAAGCGCACCCCCTCCCGCGCCAGGTTGGCCAGCGTGTCGGCCAGCGTCACCGGGTCGGGCGTAGTGAGGCCGGCGCCGCCCGCGTGGCCCGGCGCGATGACCCCGAGCGTGCCCAGGCTGGCGGCGGGCCGGGTGGCGCCGGCGATCTGGCGCAGAAACTCGGCGGTGCTGGTCTTGCCGTTGGTCCCCGTGATGGCGACGACGGTGTCCGGCTGCGCGCCGGCCTGCGCGGCGGCCATGCGGGCCAGCGCGCGGCGGGGCTCGGCGTCGTGGATCAGCGGGCGCAGCGGCACCCCGGCGGGCCAGTCCGTGCCCAAAGGCGCCAGCACGGCGGCGGCGCCCCGGGCCACGGCGTCGGCGATGAAGCTGCGGCCGTCCGACCGCGCGCCCGGCAAGGCGGCGAACAGGTTGCCCGGCTGCACCGCGCGGCTGTCCGCGGTGATCCCCGTGATGGCGATCGGCGGCAGCCCAGCCGCCGCGAGTTGCGCGCTGCGGATCATGTCAGTGAGCAGCAATCTGCACGCCGAGACCGGCCTCGTGGCGCAGCTGGTCCGGCGAGCGGCGCGGCGGAAGCGCGCGGGGCTCCGGCGCCGAGGCGGGCAGGCTGGGGCCGTCATGCCCGGCCTGCCGCACCGTGGCTGCCGTGGCAGCCGGCGTCGACGCGGTGGGCGCAGGCGCCATGGGCGTGGACGGGGGCACGAAGTTGAGCGGCCCGGTCCAGCGCGACACGTAGCCGTGGCTCGGCTCCATCGGGATGCTCAGCGCGGCGGTGAGGGCGGGCGTCTCGGCCAGGTTCGGCAACAGGCCCAGCATGGGCGCGATCTTGGCGATCACCCGGCCGGCCGCCGGCGCGCTGACGGCGCCGGCGGTGGAGTAGCCGCCGGTGCTCTTGTTGCCGTGCGGCTCGTCCAGCATGAAATACACCGCGTAATGCGGCGCGTTCATCGGGAACACGCTCATGAACGCGCTGACGTTGGCGTGCTTCTTGTAGCCGTGCGCGCCGATCTTCTCGGCGGTGCCGGTCTTGCCGCCCACGAAGTAGCCGGGGATGTCGGCCGGCTTGCCGTAGCCGTCGGTCACCACCAGGCGCATCAGCTTGCGCAGCGTATCGCTGGTCTGCTGCTGCATGACGCGGATGCCGGAGCGCGGCGTGGACCCGGGCTCCTGCGCCAGGATGGTCGGGCGCAGCACCACGCCGCCATTGGCCAGCGCCGCCGTGCCGCGCACCACGTGCAGCGGGCTGACGGCGATGCCGTGGCCGAAGCCGACCGTCAGGTTCACCGCCTCGCCCCAGTTCGCGATGGTCGGCACGATCGGGCGGCCGGCCTCCGGCAGCTCGATGCCGACCCGGTCGAACATGCCCATGTTGCCCAGCCAGGCGCGCTGCCGCTCCGCGCCCACGGCCTGGGCGATGTGGGCGGCGCCCAGGTTGGACGAGTAGGCCAGCACCTCCGGCAGGGCCAGCATGCGGTGCTTGCCCTCGAAGTCGGTGATGGTGAAGCGGCCGATGTGGATGTCGTGCGCGGCGTCGAAACTGCTCCACAACTGCGCCGCGCCGGAGTCCAGCGCCATGCCGGCGGTTTGCAGCTTGAACGTGCTGCCGGGCTCGTACATGCCGGTTACGGCGCGGTTGAAGCGTTGCTCCGGAGGCGCCGCGGCGGCCAGGTTCGCGTCGTAGTCGGGCAGGCTGACCATGGCGATCACCTCGCCGGTGCGCACGTCCATCACGATGCCGCAGCCGCCTATGGCGGTGAACTCGGCGATCGACTTGGCCAGCTCGTCGCGCAGTATGCCCTGCACGCGCACGTCCAGCGACAGGCGCAGCGGCTCCGGGTCCTCGCGCAGCCGCTGGTCGAAGTAGCGCTCCACCCCGGCGATGCCGCGGCCGTCCACGTCCACCCCGCCCAGCACCTGCGCGGCCACGCGGCCCTGCGGGTAGCGGCGCTTCTCGCCGGCCTGGAAATAGATGCCGGGAACGCCCAGCGCGTTGATCGCCATCTGCTCGTGCGGGGTGATCTGGCGGGCCAGGTAGACGAATTGCTTGGCGGCCATCAGGCGCTCGCGGACATGGTCCTCGTCCAGCCGGGGCAGCACCGTCTTGAGCTGATGGGCGACGAGCGCCGGGTCCATCATCTCCTTCGGGTTGGCGTACAAGCCGGCGGTCGGCAGCGAGACGGCCAGAATCTCGCCGTTGCGGTCGGTGATCAAGGCGCGCGGGTGGGCGGCGGCGGCCGGAACCGGCGCCTGTCCGTCGGCGTCGAGGGCGGCGAGCTTGGCCGGATCGGGCACCACCGGCGCCTCCGCGCGCAGCCGCGGCATCACCGGGAACAGGATGGTCGCGTCGGTCAGCTTGGCCACCACGGCGCCGAACAGCAGCATGAAGCCGCCGGCTGCGATCAGCAGGCGGGAGCGGGTCTTCTCGAGCGCGGCGCGCCGCTCCAGGTCGGGCGCGGTGACGCGCACGTTCTCCATCAGCGGCGTCGCCCCCTGCCTGGGGGCGCCGCGGCGGGCGGCGGGCGGCGGCGCGTCCGAGGGTGGCTGGCCCGTCATCGAGCCGTGGCGTAGCCCGGTGCGCCGTTGGAGGCGACGGAGACGGGCACCGGCGCGGCCAGCGCAGTGCGCGCCATGCCGAGGGACGAGCCGACGAACGGCGTCGGCTGCTGCGGCAGGCCGATGGCGCTCGCTGTCTGCACCGTCGGCGCATGCACGACGACCGGCGTCGGCTGGTAGGCGGGCATGACCGGCGCGAAGAACGGCCGCGGGGCTGCGATCGCGGGCTCGGCCTCGCGCGGCTTGGCGGCCACGGGGCGCGGGGGACGCGCGGCAGGCGCGGGCCGGGCCGGTGCGGCCGCCGCCAGGACGACCGGTGCGGCGGGCGGGGCGAGCGGTGCAGCGGGTGACGGGTTGGAGGCGGCGATCTGCGCCGCCAACGGGCTGGACGCGGGCGCGACCACGGCGGCAACAGTCGTCGCGATCCCTGGCATGGTTCCTGGCGCAACGCCGGGCGCGCGCGCCGCCGGCGGCGACACGGCAGCGGCAAGCGGCTCCTCGACGGGCGGGTCGGCAGGCGGCGGCGTGATCGCGGGCAGGCGGCTGCGCAGGTCCTCCATGCGGGCGTACTGCGCCGGCGCCAGCACCTGAAGTTGCAGGTGCTGCGTCGCCAGTCCGTTGAGGCGATCGCGTTCGTTCAGCCACGCCCACTCCGCCTGCAGCACGCCGATGCGGTCCCGCCCCTGTTCGGCCTGCCGCACGACATGGCCGATCTGACGGTCGAGCAGCTGGGCGCGGTGCTTCTCCTGGTAGAGGTAGAGCCCCGCACCCATGGCGGCGACCAAGGTAAGGCAGGTGAACGGCCGGATCATGGCAGGCGCTCCGTCTTGTCGGGGTCGGATAACTCAAAGCCGGGCTTGTCGAACGCGGGCAGTCGTTGCAGCGCCCGCAGCTTGGCGCTGCGGGCGCGAGGGTTGCGCGCGATTTCGGCAGCGGCAGGGCGGCGCGCGCGGCTGCCGAGCAGGCGGAATGAAGCGGCGCCGCGCTCGGACAAACCGCGCGGGTCATGGCGCGACGGCAGCGGCCGGCGCCCGGCGGCGTCGGCCATGAAGCGCTTCACGATGCGGTCCTCGCCCGAATGGAACGACACCACGACCAGCCGCCCGTCCGGCCCCAGCAGCTGCGCGGCCTGGGACAACGCGCGCTCCACCTCGCCCAGCTCGTCGTTGACGCGGATGCGCAGCGCCTGGAACGACCGCGTGGCCGGGTCGATGCCGGACGCATCCTTCGGCACGACCCGGCGGATGATGGCGGCGAGCTGCCCGGTGGTGGTGATCGGGGCCTGCGCCCGGGCCTGGGCCACGGCGCGGGCGATGCGGCGCGACAGGCGCTCCTCGCCCAACTGATACAGCGTGTCGGCCAGGTCGGACTCGGACAGGGTCGCGACCAGATCGGCCGCGGTGGGGCCATCGCGGCCCATCCGCATGTCGAGCGGTCCATCGGCGCGGAATGAGAAGCCGCGCGCCGGGTCGTCGATCTGAAAGGAGGATAGGCCCAGGTCCATCACGACGCCGTCTATGCACCGGACACCGCGAGTCGCCATCAATTGATGCATATCGCCGAACGATCCGTGCAGCAGATGCAGCCGGCCCGAGACGCTTTCAGCCAGCGCGGCGCCGCGGGCGATCGCGTCCGGGTCGCGGTCGATCGCCCACAGCGTGCAATCTGCCGCCGCGAGGATGGCGCCCGCATAGCCGCCGCCGCCGAACGTCGCGTCCAAATAGGCGGCGCCGGCCCGCGGCGCCAGCGCCTCGAGCATCTCCGGCAGCATGACGGGGATGTGCGTCATGCCGCGGCCCGCGCGTCGGCGTCGGCCTGATGGCGCTCCATGGCGTCCGGTTCCCAGAGCTGGAACATGTCGCCCTTGCCCAGGAAGGCGACCCGGTCCTTGAGCTTGGCGCGGGCGGCGAGCTTGGACGGCACCACGATGCGGCCTTCCCGGTCGAGATCGGCCTCCGTGGTGCGCCCGTAGATGATCGTGGCGCGAACCTCATACTCGTCGCTGAGCGGGTCCAGCCCGTCCAGCGTGCTCGCCAGCCGCTCGAAGCGGGCAGGCGACCAGCACTCGATGCAATCCAACTTGCGCGCCGGCCGCAGCATTAGCCGCACCGGCGTCTCCGCAGCCAGACCGGCGCGCAGCAGCTCGCGATACCGGGCGGGGACGGATACCCGCCCTTTCGCATCCAGCCGGTTCTCGTGCGTGCCCACGAAGCGGTCCATTGCGGTCAGTGAACCCCTTTTCGACCTGCGCCAGGCTGCTTCCCACACACTCTTCGGATGGGAGCGCATGGGATAACATGGGCAATATTGGGCGTCAAAGGGATCGTATGGGCGTTACTTTGAACATGCCGCCGTGTCTTCGTTTAGACGCAGGAGTTACCGGGAAGACACAGGGGCAGTCTCTAAATAGTTGCAGAGACTAGTGTTTCTGTATTTGTTCTTACGCCGAATAACGTTGTCAGGCGGCCTGTAAGCCGGGTTCTGTCCGCGCCTTTCGGCGTTGGACGGCCATTCCTCTGGGACGTGCGTCGCCGCACGCCTCGCGCGACCAACCCGGGTGACGGGGCGGAAACCCCCTGCGTCCATCCGTCTCCGGATGCCGCCGGTCACCCCTATTCGGTCTTGCTCCCGGTGGGGTTTACCCTGCCGCCCCTGTCGCCAGGGGCGCGGTGCGCTCTTACCGCCCCGTTTCACCCTTGCCTGCGCAGCCATGCAGGCGGTTTGTTTTCTGTGGCACTTTCCCTAGGGTCGCCCCCGCCGGCCGTTAGCCGGCACCGTATTCCCATGGAGCCCGGACTTTCCTCCACCCCCGAGAGGGCAGCGGCCGTCCAGCCGCCTGACGCCGGGGGGTTTGGACGCGTCGCAGCAGGGCGTCAAGCACCCATCACCGCGCTCGCCTGCCCGGCGTAGCGCAGTCGAAGCTCGCGTTTCAGCAGCTTGCCAGCCGTGTTCTTCGGCAGCGACTCGGCGAAGAACACCTGCTTGGGCGCCTTGAACGCGGCCAGCGTCGCCCGGGCATGCGCCACCAGGTCCGCGCCGGTCGCCTCGCAACCATCCCGCAACACCACCACAGCGGCGATGGCCTCCCCCCAAACCGCGTCCGGCAGCGCGATCACGGCGCACTCGGACACAGCCGCGTGGGTGAACAGCGCGTCCTCCACTTCCCGGCTCGCGACCAGCACGCCGCCCGTGTTGATCACGTCCTTGATGCGGTCCACCACGAACAGGTAGCCCTCCGCGTCCATCGTGCCGACGTCGCCGGAGTGGAACCAGCCGCCGGCGAACGCCTCGGCGCTAGCGGCAGGGTTGTCCCAGTAGCGCAGCATCAGGTGCGGCGAGCGGTGCACGATCTCCCCTTGCTCGCCCGGGGGCACGTCCGCCATGTCCAGGTCGACCACGCGCGTCTGCACATGCAGCGCCGGGCGGCCGACGGAGGCGGGGCGCGCATCGTGCTCGTCCGGCTTGAGCACGGTGGCCAGCGGCGACATCTCGCTCTGGCCGTAGCAGTTGAACGGCCGCACGCCCGGGATGCGGCGGCGCAGCTCCGCCAGCACGGGCACGGGCATGATCGCGGCGCCGTAGTAGACGTTGCGCAGGCTGCCGAGGTCGCGGCGGTCGAAATCGGGGTGGCGCAGCAGGTTGATCCACACGGTGGGCGGCGCGAAGAACGAGGTGATGCGATGCCGCTCGATCAGCTCGAGGCAGAGCGCCGGCGCGGGCGACTCGATCAGCGCGATCTCGGCGCCGGCCATCAGCTGCGGCATGGTGAAGCAGTGCAGCTGCGCCGTGTGGTACAGCGGCAGCGCGGCCAGCACGCGGTCGCTGGCGGCATGCTCGCACTCGACGATGCAGCTGACGTATTCGCTCATCAGCGCGCGGTGCGTCATCACCGCGCCCTTCGGCGATCCGGTGGTCCCCGAGGTGTAGCAGAGCTGCGCGATGTCGGTGTCCGCCAACGCCTCCCCCACCGGCCCGGCGCCGCCGCCTGCCAGGGCGTCCGCGAACAGCCGGGACGGGACGCCGGCGCCGGCGGCGTTGTCCGCCAGCGCCGGGTCGTGCAGCAGCAGTGAGGCTCCGGATTGCTGGGCGATGTAGCGCAGTTCCGCGGCGGTCAGCGCGTAGTTGGCGGAGACATGCACCAGCCCCGCCTTGCAGCAGGCGAGCCACGCGATGAGGTGGAGGTCCGAGTTGCGCCCATACGCCACGACCCGGTCGCCCTGCGCGAGCCCCGCACTCAGCAGCGCGTGCGCGGCGCGGGTGGCCGCGTCGTCGAGCGCACGGTAGGTCCAGGCGGCATCGCCCCAGCGCAACGCAACCCGGTCGCGATAGCGCGCGGCTGAACGTGTCAGCAGGTCGCCGATGGTGTTGCGGGCGGCGCGTTGGGCCGGGTCGGCCATGGATCGTTGCGAGCGTCGCCGCGGTCTAACCAAGCTCGGACGGCAAGGCCGACTCGAGAGGGGCCGCGTTAAGGAATCGCAACTGACACATCCATCATCAATCCCCAAAAGAATAACCAACTCAGCTCTGCACGAACCGTCTCTCACACCGTCATGCCAGGCTTGACCCTGGCATCTACGGCGTCCCAGCGAATTTGGCCTATCCAGATTGCATCGGAAAGCACCAACGACGCTACGTCGGCGATGGCGCGCCGTGGATGCCAGGGTCAAGCCTGGCATGACGGTGTGGCGACGGTTTCGTTACGTTGTCAAAGGCGGCGCGCGGACGTGAGCCTGATCTTGCCGCTCCGCGCGCTCACTCCGCCGGATGCGCCGCCAGCGGCTTGCGCCCGAACCGACGCTTGACCGCCTCCCGCGCCGACTGGAACGTCACGTACAGCATCGGCACCACGAAGATCCCCACCGACGACGACGCGATCATCCCCGCGAACACCGGCGTGCCGACATCGCGGCGGCTGACCTGCGCGGCGCCCGTGGCGATCACCAGCGGCAGCAGGCCCAGGATGAACGCAACCGAGGTCATCATCACCGCGCGGAACCGGGTGCGCGCGCCCAGCACGGCGGCGTCGCGGATGCTGTCGCCGGCCTCGCGGCGGTCCTTGGCGAACTCCACGATCAGGATGCCGTTCTTCGCCGCCAGCGCGATCAGCACGACCAGCCCGATCTGCGCATACAGATCCAGCGCCAACCCGGCCAACATGATGCCGACGAACGAGCCGAACACGCCCACCGTCACCGACAGCAGCACCGGCATCGGGATCACCCAACTCTCGTACAGCGCCACCAGGAACAGGTACGCGAACAGGATCGCCAGCGCGAGGATGACGCCGGTCTGGCCCTGCGCCGCGACCTCCTGGTAGGCCGTGCCCGTCCACTCGAACGTGTAGCCCGGCTGCAGCGTGTTCGCCGACACCTGGGACATCGCCTGCAACGCGGCGCCCGACGAGCCGCCCGGCGCCGGGCTGCCGTTGATGGTGATCGAGCGGTAGTTGTTGTAGCGCGTGATCACCTGCGGCCCGAGCACGATGCGCATGTTGGCGATCGCGCGCAGCGGCACCGAGTTGCCGTTCTTGTTGCGGATGTAGATCTTCCACAGATCGTCGATCTTGCTGCGGTCCGCCTCCTCGCCCTCGATGTTCACCTGCCAGACGCGGCCGAACAGGTTGAAGTCGTTGATGTAGATGCCGCCGAGCGTCGCCTGCAGCGCGGAGAACACGTCGGTGATCGACAAGCCCAGCGCTTGGGCCTTCTCCCGGTCGATATCCAGGAACAGTGACGGATTGGTCGCGGTGAAGGTGGAGAACACGCGGGCCAGCCGCGGATCGCCGTTGGCGGCGCCCAGCAGGCCGTTCATGGTCTGCCCGAGCACGGTCGCGTCCTGCCCTTCAAGCGCCTCCAGCTGGTATTCGAAGCCGCCCGTGGTGGACAGGCCGATGATGGGCGGCAGGTTGAACGGGAACACGGTCGCCGCGCGCACCTGCTGCGCGGCGCCGAACATCTGGCGGATCAACGCCTGCACGCTCTCGGTGGCGGCGGTGCGGTCGGCGAAATTCTTGAGCTTGATGAACATGAACGCGGCGTTGCTCTCCTGCGCGCTGTCCAGCAGCGAGAAGCCGACGATCGCGAACGTGTCGCGCACGCCCGGCAGTTGCTTGGCGATCCCCTCCACCTGCCGCACCACCGCGCCGGTGCGGGCGACCGAGGCGCCGTCGGGCAGCTGGATGGCGATGAAGAAGCCGCCCTGGTCCTCCTCCGGCAGGAACCCGGTCGGCGTGCGCAAGGCCAGGCCGAACACGCCGCCGCCGAACACCAGCGCCAGCAACACGCCCAGCACGGCGAAGCGCATCGTCTTGCCGACCACCCAGGCGTAGCCGTCGCGCGCGCCGTCAATGCCGCGCATGACGCGGCCCATGATGCCGCGCTTGGGCCCGGTATGGCGCAGGAACACGGCGCACAGGGCCGGCGACAAGGTCAACGCGTTCAACGCCGAGATCAGCACCGACACGCTGATGGTGACGGCGAATTGGCGGAACAGCTGGCCGGAGATCCCGGGGATGAACGCGATCGGCACGAACACCGAGAGCAGCACCAGCGTGATGGCGATGATCGGCGCGGTGATCTGCGACATCGCCAGCTTGGTGGCGTCCGCCGGCGACATCGCCGGGTTCTCCTCCATCACGCGCTCGACGTTCTCCACCACCACGATCGCATCGTCGACCACGATGCCGATCGCCAGCACCAACGCCAGCAGCGAGACGGTGTTGGCGGAATAGCCCAGCGCCAGCAGCCCGGCGAAGCAGCCGATCAGGCTGACCGGGACCGCGATCGTCGGGATGAGCGTGGCGCGCAAGCTGCCGAGGAACAGGAACACGACGACGATGACGAGCAGGAACGCCTCGCCCAGTGTCTTCAGCACCTCGGTGATCGTGTCGGTGACGAAGGTCGTGCTGTCGTAGGTGACCTG
Source organism: uncultured Acetobacteraceae bacterium (assembly GCA_964242925.1). GTDB lineage: Bacteria > Pseudomonadota > Alphaproteobacteria > Acetobacterales > Acetobacteraceae > LMUY01. The sequence continues at coordinate 21,665 of CAXTBW010000040.1, read as the reverse complement.
GAAGTGCAGCCCCTCGGGGAAGCGCGCGCTAAGCTGGGTGAGCTTGGCGTTGACGGCGCGGGCCGTGTTCACCGCGTTGGCGCCAGGGGCGAGGTAGATCGCGACGGCGACCGAGGGCTGGCCGTTGAGCCGGCTCTCGCTGTCCTGGTTCTGCGGGCCCAGCTCCAGCCGCGCCACGTCGCGCACGCGCAGCACCGAGCCGTCGGGGTTGGCGCGCACGACGATGTTGCCGAACTGCGCGGGCGTGGTCAGCCGGCCCAGCGTCTGCAGGTTGAACTGGAACGCCACGTCGGAGGCGACCGGGCGGGCGCCGATGCGGCCGATCGGGGCGACCACGTTCTGTCCCTGGATGGCGGTGATGATGTCCTGCGGCGACAGGTTCAGGCTGGTGAGGCGGTTGGTGTCGAACCAGATCCGCATCGAGTAGTTGAGCTGGCTGAACAGGTTGGCTTGGCCAACGCCCGGGGAGCGGCTGATCTCGTCGAGGATGTTGATGGTGGCGTAGTTGGTGATGAACAGCGGGTCCTGCTTGGCGCCGTCGCTGTAGAGGTTGACGAACTCCAGGATGGCGGAGGACCGCTTCTTGATGCTGAGGCCCTGCTGGGTGACCGAGGGCGGCAGCTGCGCCATCGCGGTCTGCACGCGGTTGTTGACATTGACGGTGTTGATGTCCGGGTTGGTGCCGAGCTCGAAGCTGATGGTCAGCGTGTAGCTGCCATCGTTGCCGTTCGTGCTCTTCATGTAGATCATCTTGTCGACGCCGATGACCTGCGCCTCGATCGGCTGCGCGACGGACGCCTCCACCACGGCGGCGGACGCGCCCGGGTAGGTCGCGGTGACCTGCACCTGCGGCGGCACGATGTCGGGAAACTGCGCGACGGGGATGCGAGTCATCGCCAGCGCGCCGGCGATGGTGATGATGATGGCGATGACGATCGCCAGCCGCGGCCGGTCGACGAAGACGGCGGAAATCATGCGAGTGTCGCCCGATCGAAAGCCCTCTGCCGCTGGCGGGAGAGGGTTGAGTGAGGATGGGGCCACACGCACGCTATTGGGCGGGGGCCACCCTCACCCCGACCCTCTCCCGCCAGCGGGAGAGGGAGAAGCAGAGGCGAACGCATCAGCGCGTGCCCTGGCCGCCGCCGGCGGTAGGGCCGGGGCTCGCCTGCGCCGGGCCATTGCCTGTCCCGGTTCCGGCGGGCACGCCGCCCGGTGGGCCGCCGGCGCCGCCCGGGCCGGGGGCGGACGGCGACGGGTTGACCGGCTGGTTCGGCCGCACGCGCTGCACGCCGTCCGACACGACCACCTCGCCCGCCTTCAGCCCCGCCGTCACCGTCGATAGCGGGCCCACCGTCTGGCCCAGCGTCACCCTTCGCACGACCGCCTTGTTGTCGGCGCCGACCACGTAGACGTAGGTGCCCTGCTGATCCGACAGCACGCTCGCCTGCGGGATCGCCAGCGCCTGGATCGGCTGCGCGCCCTGCAGCAGCACGGTGACGAACTCCCCGTCCGTCAGCTCCCGGTCGCCTGGCGTGCCCGGCTGCACCCCGGGGAAATACGGGTTGGCGATCTTGCCGCGGACGCTGATCGTGTCGGTGTTGGCGGAAACGATAGGCTCGATGAAATCGATATGCCCGTCGGCGTCGTAGATCGTGCCGTTCGGCAGCCGCAGCTTGATCACCACCGCCGCCGGGCCGCCTTTGTCCGAGTAGCGGTCGCGCAGTTCCAGCGCGGTGCGCTCGGCGATCGGGAAGTAGACGTACATCGGATCCTGGCTGACGATCGTCGCCAACGTGCCGCTGGAGGGGCCGACGACGTTGCCGGTCGTGATGTTGGTGCGGCCGATCTTGCCGGCGATCGGGGCGACGATGTCGGTGTAGCCGAGATTGATCTGCGAGGTCTGCAGGTTGGCTTGCGCCGCCAACACCATCGCCGCCTGCGACCGCTGGCTGGCGGTCGCGTCGTCCACGGTGGAGCGCTGGCCAGCCGGCGTGTTCAGCAGCGTCTGCGCGCGGCCCAGCGTGATGGAGGCGTTCGCCAGTTGCGCGCTGGCCTGCGCCACCGCGGCGGTCTTCGCGTCCACGTCGGCCTGGTACGGCGGCTTCTCGATCTGATACAGCAGGTCGCCAACCTTGATCTCGGCGCCCTCGGTGAACAGCCGCTTGGTCAGGAACCCGGTCACCCGCGCCACCAGGTCCACCCGGTCGGTCGCCTGCACGCGGCCGACGAACTCGTCGGTTTCGGTGATCGATTGCGCATGCACGACGCTGGTGCCCACCGCCGGCGGGCCTGCCGGGCCCCCCTGCGCCAGCGCGAGGCCGGGAGTGGCCGATAGAAAAAGGGCTAGCCGCGCGAACCGCATTGCTGTTGTCACTCGCATGGTTGCATCAATTGGCGCCCGAAGCCGGGTCCGCAATGGCAGCGGCTTGCCGGAGCGTCAACCTCGCCGCAATCTTCCAAAGATGAAGGAGGCGCCTGGAATGACCGATAGCATGACGGCATGAGCGGCCCGTTGGCAGGGCTGCGCGTGGTGGAGTTCACCCACATGGTGATGGGCCCGGCGTGCGGGCTGGTGCTGGCCGACCTAGGCGCCGACGTCATCAAGGTCGAGCCGGCGCCCGACGGCGACAACACGCGGCGGCTCGGCGGCTCGGGCAGCGGGTTCTTCGCCATCATGAACCGCAACAAGCGTTCGATGACGGTCGACATGAAGTCGCCAGAGGGCCTGGCCGCCACCAAGCGGCTGCTGCGCACGGCGGACGCGCTGGTGGAGAACTTCCGCCCCGGCGCGCTCGACAAGCTCGGCCTGTCCTACGAGGCGCTGCGGGTGGACAATACGCGGCTGATCTACGCCTCGTGCAAGGGGTTCCTGCCAGGGCCGTACGACCACCGCGTGGCGTTGGACGAGGTGGTGCAGATGATGGGCGGGCTGGCCTACATGACGGGGCCGCCGGGCCAGCCGCTGCGCGCGGGGTCGTCGGTCAACGACATCATGGGGGGCATGTTCGCCGCGATCGGCATCCTGGCCGCGGTGCAGGAGCGGCACACGACGGGGCGCGGGCGACACATCCAGTCCGGGCTTTTCGAGAACAACGTGCTGCTGATGGCGCAGCACATGGCGCAGTTCGCGGTGTCGGGCGAGGAGCCGCCGCCAATGAGCGTGCGCATGGTTTCGTGGCCGATCTACGACCTGTTCGACACCTCGGACGGGCAGCAGGTTTTCGTCGGCGTGGTGACGGACACCCAGTGGCAGCTGTTCTGCACCGAGTTCCACTTGCCCGACCTGCTGGCCGACCCGGCGCTGGCCACCCAGTCGCAGCGCCGCGCCGGCCGCCCCCGCGTGGTGCCGATAGTGGCCGCCGCGCTGCGCCAGTACGACCGCGCCGCGCTGATGGCCAAGTGCGAGCGGCTGGGCCTCCCCTTCGCCCCGATCGCGCGCCCGGTGGAGCTGTTCGACGACCCGCATCTCAACGCGTCGGGCGGCCTGGTTCCGGTCACGCTGCCGAACGGCGTGGAAAGCAAGCTGCCCGCGCTGCCGCTGTCGTTCGACGGCCAGCGCCCGGTCCAGCGCAGCGGATTGCCCACGCCGGGCCAGCATAACGCCGAGATCATGGCGGAACTGGACGCGCTGCTGGCCGATTGACGCGCGACCCCGTTAGCGCCGGGCCGCCGCGGCCAGCAGGAACGCGCCGAATGCGGCGGCGACGATCGTCACGATCGTCATCTCCCACCGCAACTGCGTGCCGACCACGTCCGACTCGTGCAGCAGGCTGGCGTGCATGGCGGCGCGCGCGGCGGACACGCGGGCCGGCAGCGCTCCCGCGCCGTCGATCACCATCGCGGCGCTGTCGTCGAGGCGGTCGCGCAGCGGTTCGAGCGCGGGCTTGCTGTCGCCCGCGGCCAGGGCGTCGTCCAGCGCCGCGTCGCGCGCCAGGGCGCGTTCGAGCGGCAGGGGCGCGGCGTAGCTGGCGAACAGGCCCATGAGGCCCACGACAGCGAAACAGGTCAGCAGGAAGGCGGTCCAGGCGGAGATGTTGCGGTTCATGGCGGGTGTATGCGCCGCTCCGGCGGTTGACAGGAAGCCGCCGCGCACGTATCCGCACGCCTCCATCGCGCTGCCCGGTTCCGGGCGTCGTGTTCGCCCCATGCTCGCCAGGTCCGCACCATGAAGATCCGCAACAGCCTCAAGTCGGCCAAGCTTCGCGACAAGAATTGCCGCGTCGTGCGCCGTCATGGCCGGGTCTACGTGATCAACAAGAAGAACCCGCGCATGAAGGCCCGCCAGGGTTAGGCTGTCGCCGGGCTAGACTGTCGCCGGGTTGGGCCGGGCATCACGCCCGTCCGCCCAATGCCGACATAGCGCCAGGGCCGCCAGGGCGGCGAGCCCGCTTCCGCAGCACAGCACCATCGTTGATGGCCCCAGCAGCCGCACCGCCGAGGGCGCGAACAGCATGGCGAGCAGAGCTCCGCAGTAGTTCACCACCATGAAGGCGCGCATTGCCGCGGCCACCTCGCCGGCCGGCAGCTCAGTCTGACGGAGGACGGCCACCGGGATGTCCTTCATCGGCCCGCCCACCGCGCCGAACGCCGCGGCCGCCATTAGCGCGCCAAGCCCGCCCACGCTCCCAAGCGCCATCCCCGCCGTGCCGATCCCGACAATCACCGACCCGGTGAACATCATCCGCCCGGGGTGCGCCGGCAACGTGCGGCTGCCCACCACCAGGGTCGCCAGCAGGTTGGTGCAGCCATAGGCCGAGATCACCAGGCCGAATGCGCCCAGCCCGGCGCCGCCCGGCCCGACGATCCCCGCGCGCTCGATCAGCAGCGGCAGCGCCAGGTAGAACGACGCGACCCATAGCCCGTTGATCGGCGCCGAGCAGAGCAGCACGGTCCACAGCAGCCGATGGCCGCGCACCACCGCGAAGCCGCGGACGATCCCGCCCAGCAGCGTGCCGCGTGGCCGCGCGGGCAGGGCGGGGCCGCGCCCCAGCGAAAGCACGGCGCCGGCGGAGAGCAGGAAGCTGAGCGCGTCCAGGGTAAAGAAATGCACGACGGGGAGCGCCCCGGCCAGCACCCCGATCAGCCCGGGGCCGACCAGCCGGGCGGACCGCTCCGTCGTGTCGAACAGCGCGTTGGCGGCGGGCAGCAGGCGCGGTTCCGCCAGCAGACCCGGTAAGGTCGCGGCCAGCGCGGGACGGAACACCGCCTCCGCCCCAGCCAGAACCACGATGGCCAGAACCAGCCCGGCCGGCGGCGCCGCACCGCCGGCGACCCACCACGCGACCAGCAGCAGCAGCGACGCGGCGCGCAGCAGATCGGCGGCGGCCATCGCGCGCCGCTGCTCCCAACCGTCCGCCCAGCGCCCGGCCAGCAGCGCCGCCGCCATGCCGCACGCAGCCTGCAGCGACGACAAATAGCCGGCGGCCGGGCCGAAGACGCCGACCGCGACCCAGACCAGCGCCACCGCATACAGCTGGTCGCCGATCGCCGACAGCGTGAGGCCACCCCACAACAGTCGCACCGGCGCCGCCGCCAACGGCCGCAGCAGCAGCGGCATACTCCGGGGCGGTGCGCTCACTCGGCCTTGCGTTGCCACTCCGCAACCGTCATGCGCTCGATCTCGAACTGGTCCCGGCTGCGCGTATACCAGCCGCCGCCGTGCATGCGGCCGACCAGGTCCAGCTTGGGCGTGTCGATGTAGCAGCGCGCCGCGTCCATCACCGCCTCGTCGGCCACGTGCATGCAGACGATGCGGCCGAGCACCAGGTCGCGGTCGCCGGGCAGCTCGACCGTCTGGTAGTGCTCGCACTCGAACGCGACCGGGCTGTTGGCCAGCCGGGGCGGCGTGATTCGGGTGGACGGCAGCACGGCGAGCCCGGCCTCCACGACCTCGCTGGTTTCGGGCGGGAAGTCGACCGCGGTGACCACCATCGCCTCGGCGTTGGCGTTGCTCACCAGGTTGACCACGAACTGGCCGGATTGGCGGATGTTGTTCGCCGTGTCCTTGCGCCGGCCGTCGCCCAGGCCGTCGATGCTGACCACCAGCAGCGGCGGGTCGCCGCCGACGGCGTTGAAGAACGAGTAGGGCGCCGCGTTGACCAAACCGGCGGCCGACTGCGTCACCACCCAGGCGATCGGACGCGGCACCACCGTCGACACCAGCAGCTTGTAGCGGTCCCGCGGCGAGACTTCGGCGAAATCGAACTGCATGGCGCGACGCCCCCGGGAATTTGCGTCCGCAGTGTCGCTGCGGCGCCGGCGCCTGTCCACCCGTGGCGGATCGCCCTTGCCCGCGCTGTTTGCACGACCCCTCTTGCAGGAATCGAGGCGATCCCCCAGCTTGCACGTCATCCGAAACTTACTGAAAGGAGGTGATCCAGTGTCTCATTGTCCGATCGCTCAGTCCGCCGTCACGACCTGGGTGCTCGCCTCGCGGTTCCGCGCGGCCTAAACGCCTTCGGTCTGGACGGCGCGACCGTCCGGCAATGGGGAGGTCTCGGCTCACAAGCCGGGGCCTCCTGCCGTTTTCAGCCTGTGGAAGCATTTGATTAGCAACTTAGCCTAAGCAATTCGGTTCTTCGGCTATGCCGTCGAACGCAATACTTGGCCCCCTCGTCGCGGCCATCCCTGCACGTGATGAGGCGGCGCACATCCGGCGCTGCATAGAAGCGCTCAGCACCCAGCAAGCCGCCGCCCTCGACCACATCGTCTTGCTGGTCAACAACTCCACCGATGGCACGGCCGCGCTCGCACGATCCGCCGAAATACCGGGCGGCCCCGCCCTGCACGTCATCGAATGCACGTTGCCGCCCAGCCAGGCAAACGCCGGCCACGCGCGCCGCCTCGCCATGCAACATGCGGCGATGCTGGCCGGCGGCGACGGCATCTTGCTGACCACCGACGCCGATGGCGAGGTCGACCCCGACTGGCTCGCCGCCACCCTGACCGAGATACGAAACGGCGCGGACTTGGTGGCCGGCTGGGTGGAGCTGGACCCGATCGATTGGGGCGCCATTCCAATACGGCTGCATCAGGACGACGCCCGGGAATGCGCATACGACGCGCTGTGCGACGAGATCCACGCCCGGCTCGACCCGGACCCGGCCGACCCCGCCCCCCGCCACACCCAGCACTCCGGCGCCAGTCTCGCGGTGACCGCGGCGGCCTACGCCAGATCGGGCGGCGTCCCCGCGATCCCCTGCGGCGAAGACCGGGCGCTGGTGGCGGCGCTGCGCCGGGTCGATGCGCGCATCCGCCACTCGCTCGGGGTGCACGTCACCGTGTCAGGCCGGACGCAGGGCCGCAGCCCGGGCGGGATGGCCGACACGATCCGCCGCCGCATGGAACACCCGGACGCGCTGCTGGACGACCGGTTGGAGCCTGCCGCGGACTGCGCCCGCCGAGCCCGCTGCCGAGCGGATCTTCGGCGCGTGTACGACAACCCGACCAGCGACATCGCGGAGTTGGCCGACCGCTTGCGGCTACCGCCCGCCAGGTTGGCGCTGCTGTTGCGCACGCCGCATTTCGGGATGGCTTGGGACGTTGTGGAGCGCGTCGCCCCGCCGTTGCGCCGCCGCCCCGTGGCAATGGCGGAGGTCCACGCGGAGATCGTAGCGGCTCAGGCTATCCTGGCGAACCTGCCGATTGTTCCAGGCGATCTATCCGGTATTCGGGCTCTCGCACCTGAAGGGCAGGGGTGAGGCCGCACGCTGCGATGAACCCGTTCGCAGCCTCGTCGCCGGTGGCCGGATAGTCCGTCTCGCCCAGGTAGTGCACCAGCACCATGCACCCGCCAGGCTGCAAGGCCGCGGCGGCCAGGCGGGCCGTCTCACGTAAATCATTGGCGTCGAGGTAGTAGAGCACCTCCGATAGCATGATGAGGTCGAAGCGGCCGGTTGGCCAGTCGCCTGGCACGGACCGCTGCTCGAAGCGGACGGCTGGCTGGAGCGACGCGCAACGGGCGCGGGCCTGCGCCAAGGCCGCCTCCGCCACGTCCAGCGCGAGCAACGCGTCGCAGCGTTGGGCGATCTGGCTGGTCAACACGCCGATGGAGCAGCCGACCTCCAACCCGGCGGCGAACCGGCGCGGAGGCAGCGCCGCCATGGTGGCCGAATATTTGGCACGCTCGTAATCGCTGCTGGCGAAACGCCACGGGTCCGGGTCGGCGCCATACAACGCGTCGAAATAGCCCGGATCGATGCTCCCTGTGCGCCGGGTCATGCTTGCGCCAATGCCAGCGCGGCCGCCTCGGTCAGCACCATGTCGGCCGCAGGCTGCCGCAGGTAGGTCGCGAGGTCCCGGCACAGCCGCTCCACCGGGTTGCCGCGTTGCAATGCAGCCACGCCGAGCGAGCGTTGGACGAGTTCGATCACGTCCAGGCACGACCGTTCCACCGCTAGCCGGGCCAGCCCGACATAGGCGATGGCGGCAGGTCCTGCGTCCGCCGCTTCCGCGAGCCCGGCGGCCTGCACCAGCCATAGCCGGGCGGTCTCGGCGGCGATCAGCGCCTGGCCGAAGCGAGCCTGCTGATGCGGGTCGCTGGTCCGGCCCCGATCGACCAATTGGCTGCGATACTGCTCCACGAGCGCATGAAGACCGCCCAATGTCACGGCGGCGGTGCGCCAGGCGCCGCAGGAGAAATCCGGTTCGCGCAGGTAATCTCCAGGTTGGCCGAACAGCAGGCCAGCGGCGCCGTCGAACGTCGTCTGGCCCGTTGTGGCCGCGCGCATCCCGGCCAAGCTGCCCGGCAGGGGCGTCGCCGTCACGCCGGAGTCGAGCTGGGCGTAGGCCATCCGCACCTCCCCCGCGTCGTCCACGGCCGTGACCACGGCGCGCGACACATGGCCGGCCCCCGAACAGAACTGCTTGGCCCCGCGCAAGGCGCCGTTCGACCCGGCAAACAACCCGCCGCCGGGCGGATCTGTGACCCAGAGGCCGATCAACCGGCCGGAAGACGCGTCGTAGGCCGCCTCGTCGATGATGGTCGCGTCGCTATAACGGACGATGAGGCGGACCGCATTGACATGCGCCTCGAACAGCCGGCCGAGCGCCAGGTTGCCATGACCGAGAGATCGCAGGGCGGCGAGCAGGCCGGCCGCGCCGTCTGGCGCTGTGCCGATCCCTAAGCCGCCGAACTCGGGTGGGAACGGGGCTTGCAGAAGGCCGGTGGCGGCAAGCTCGGCGATGTCGTCATCGGGAAACTTGGCGGCATCGTCCAGCGCGGGCGCGCGGACACGCATCGCGGGCTCCATATCCGCCAGCCGGGCAAGCAGGCTGTCCAGTTCGTTGGACGCGCTCAGTCGGCTTCCGCCGCGGCGCCCATCTTGTCCGCTCCCATGGCTTCGGCGAGCGTGGACAGCTTCGCCTTGCGACGCGGCGCGAGCCAGTGCTGCAGCTTGTCGAGGTAGAGGTAGATGACCGGGGTCGTGTAGAGCGTCAGCACCTGGCTCAGCAGCAGGCCGCCGACCATCGCGTAGCCGAGCGGCTTGCGCAGTTCAGACCCGGCGCCGCTGCCGATCATGAGCGGCAAGCCACCCAGCATGGCTGCCATCGTGGTCATCAGGATCGGGCGGAACCGCAGGAGGCAGGCCTGCCGGATCGCGTCGAACGCGGTCAATCCTTCGCGCCGCTCGGCGTTGATGGCGAAGTCGACCATCATGATGCCGTTCTTCTTGACGATGCCGATCAGCAAGATCACCCCGATGAGCGCGATGATCGACAGGTCGTATTTGAAAATCAGCAGCATCAGGAACGCGCCCACGCCCGCCGACGGCAAGGTCGAGAGGATGGTCAGCGGTAGGATGTAGCTCTCGTACAGGATGCCAAGGATGATGTAGACCGTGATAAGCGCGGCCGCGATCAGGTAGGGCGTGCTGCTGAGCGAGGATTGGAAGGCCTGCGCGGTGCCCTGGAACGTGCCCGTCAAGGTGGCGGGCGTGTTCATCTGCGCCATCGTGTCCTGGATCTGGCTGACGGCGTCGCCAAGCGCTGCGCCCTCGACCAGGTTGAAGGAGATCGTGACGGCGGGAAACGAGCTCTGGTGCGAGAGCGAGAGCGGCACCACCGACTGCGTGTCGATGTGGACGAAGGCGCTAAGCGGCACGACCGCGCCGCTGGCGGACCGGACATAGAGTTTGCGGAGCGTTTCCGTCTCCCCCTGCATCGTCGCCGGGACTTCCAGAATCACGTGATAGGAGTTCACCTGGGTGAAGTACTGGGTCACCTGCCGCTGGCCGAATGCATCGTAGAGCGTGTCGTCGATCTGCTGCGGCGTGATGCCGAAGCGCGAGGCGGCGTCGCGGTCGATGGTCAGCGTGGCGCTTGTGCCGGCGACCTGCTGGTCGGTCGCCAAGTCGCGCAGCGCAGGAAGGCTCCGCAGCCGGTCGAGCACCTTGGGCGCCCACACGTTCAACTCGCCAGAGTCGGCGTCCTGCAGCGTGTACTGATATTGCGTCTTGGACAGCCGGCCGCCGATATTGATGTCCTGCACCGCCTGCATGAACAGTTGCGCGCCCTCGACCCCGCGAACCTTCTCCGATAGTCGCGCGATGATCTGCGACGCGTTTGAGGTGCGCTCCTCCCATGGCTTGAGGCTGATGTAGATCTTGCCGTTGTTGCCGGTCTGTCCGCCAAGACCGGCCCCGATCGACGACGACACCGCTTCGACGTCCGGGTCCGCCCCGACAATCTTAGCCAACGCCTGCTGTCGCTGCGCCATCTCGGCGAACGAGATGTCCTGCGCGCCCTGCGTGGTCGCGTAGATCACGCCCGTGTCTTGTTGCGGAAAGAAACCCTTCGGCAGGATCATGAACAGGTAGACCGTGACGCAGAGCGTGCAAAGGAACACCATCAAGGTCACGAATCGAAACCGCAGAGCAATGTCTAGGGTGCGCCGATACCCGCCGATCAGCCCGTCGAACATCGCCTCGACCATCCGATACATCCGGTTGTGGCCGCCCGTATGGTGCTTGAGGAAGCGGGAGCACATCATGGGCGTGAGCGTCAGCGATATGATCGCCGACATCACCACGGCGATGCTGACCGTCATGGCGAACTCGCGGAACAACCGTCCGACGATCCCGCCCATCAGCAGCAACGGGATGAACACCGCTATCAGCGAGATGCTGATGGAGACGATGGTGAAGCCAATCTCGCCCGCTCCGCGCAAGGCGGCGTCCATCGGGCTCATGCCTTCTTCGACGTAGCGATAGATGTTCTCGAGCATGACGATCGCGTCGTCGACCACGAAGCCAACTGCGATCGTCATCGCCATCAGAGACAGATTGTCCAGGCTGTACCCGAATACGAACATCACCGCGCACGTGCCGATCAGCGCCAGCGGAACGGTCACGCTCGGGATTATGGTCGCCCAGAAATTGCGCAGGAAAATAAAGATCACCATCACCACCAACGCGATGGAGATCAGCAAAGTGGATTGCACGTCGGCCAGCGAGGCCTGGATGGTCAGCGTGCGGTCCACGATAGTGGACACATGGATCGAGGGCGGGATCGCGGCCTGCAAGCGTGGGAGTTCCTGCCGGATGCGGGCGACCGTGTTGATGACGTTGGCGCCGGGCTGCTTGAACACCAGCAACTGGATGCCGCGGCGGCCATTCTGCCAACCCGCGAGTTTGGTGTTCTCGGGCCCGTCGATAGAATGGCCGATGTCGGACACCCGAACCGGGGCGCCATTGCGGTAGGCGAGGATGGTGCTGTCATACTGGTTGGCGCGGGTGATTTGATCGTTGTCGTAGATGGCGAAGGATTGCCGGGCCCCGTCCACGCTGCCCTTGGCGCTGTTCACCGTGGCGTTGACGAGCGTCGCCCGCACGTCTTCCAATGTCATGCCCATCGCGGCCAGCCGCGCAGGATCGACCTGCACGCGCACCGAACGCTTCTGCTCGCCGCCGATCGACACCTGCGACACGCCGGAAATCTGCGAGATCTGCTGACTGAGGATGTTGTCGGCGTAGTCGTCCACGTTGATCAGCGGGTCCGTGTCGGACTGCACGGCCAGGATCAGGATGGGGCTATCCGCCGGGTTCACCTTGCGATAGGTCGGCGGCGACGGCAGGTTTTTCGGCAACTGACCACTGGCTGCGTTGATCGCGGCCTGGATGTCCCCGGCAGCTGCGTCGATGTTTCGGTCCAAGTCGAACTGCACCGTGACTTGCGTTGTCCCCAGCACGCTGACCGACGTCAGTTGCGAGACGCCCGATATCTGCGAGAACTGCCGCTCGAGCGGCTGCGCCACGGTCGACGCCATCGTGTCCGGACTGGCGCCGGGCAACTGCCCGGTCACCGCGATTGTCGGGAAATCCACCCGTGGCAGCGGCGCCACCGGCAGCAAGGGGTATGCGGCGATGCCGACTAGGACCAGCGCGGCCATGATCAGCGACGTCGCGACTGGCCGCCGGATGAATGGGGTGGAAATGCTCATCGCTATCCGCCTGTGTTCGCTGCGGCCGGCGCCGGGACGTTTCTCTGCGACGTAGCAACCCTCATGCCAGCTGATAGGCGAGAGTGCCCGCTCGTCACAACCGTTTCACTGCCGGAGAGCCCGTTCGTCACGACCGTCACCCCTGCATCGTCCTGGCCTACCGAGATTACCGTCAGCGCGGCCGTACCGTCCGGCTTGACTACATAGACGTACAAACCATCAACGCCGTGCTGCACTGCAGCGGATGGAATCGTAATGGCGTTGCGCAACACGCTGAGCTGGAGGTGCGCGTTGACGAACTCACCCGGCCAGAGCCGGTCATCCGTGTTGGCGAACTCCGCCTTGAGTTTGATCGTGCCAGTCGAGGTGTCGATCGCGTTGTCGACCGTCAGCAACTTGCCTTCGCCGAGTTGCTGGTGATCGTCCGAGCTGAATGCCAACACCGCCAGCGGAACGCCCTTGGCAACGCGAATCGCGTCCTGCACGGTCGGAAACTGCTCCTGCGGCAGGGTGAACAGTACCGATATCGGGTGGATTTGGTTTACGGTTACGATACCACTGGCGTCGGCCGCATGGACTAGGTTGCCAACATCCACCAGACGCAAGCCAACCCGTCCCTCGACCGGGGAGATGATGCGCGTGAAGTCGAGGTTCAGCTTGGCCGCGGCGATCGCGGCGTCGTCGGACTGGGTGTTCGCTGTCGCCTGCGACACGCTGGCAGTCTGCGTATCGACGCTCTGGCGGGAGGCGAAATCGCTGCGCGCAAGGTCGGTGTAGCGCCCCAAATCCCGTTTCGCGTTCGCCAGCATGGCCGTGTCGGCGGCGCGTTTCGCCACCGCTTGGTCGTAGGCGGCCTGGTACGGCCGGGGATCTATCACGGCCAAGAGGTCGCCCGGCTTAACGTCCTGCCCTTCCTGAAAGGCGATCCGGTCGATCGTGCCGTCGACGCGGGCGCGGATCAGGACGGATTGATAGGCCTGCACCGTGCCGATCCCGCGGACGATTATTGGCACGTCCTGCCGACGCGCGGCATCCACCGTGACCGGGACGCCTGCCGCTGCGGGCTGCGCACGCGCCTGGCCGGGCCAAGCCGGAAGCGCTCCAACAAGCGAGAGCATCGAGAGTGCGAGTGTCCAGCGCCAGGCCAACCCTACCCTCCTGCGACGAGCGTTCCTTCCTCTAACAGGTCGAAAGCCGATGGTGAACAATTTCATACATGGAAAATTGTCCAGAATTCGACGTGTTGTGAGCGGCATACTTTGGCGCGATGCCGTTTTCATCAGGTTCAAGACGCGCGTGGCAACCGAAACGTCATTGTAACAGGTGCGGCGCGGTAGGCGTCGAGGCCTCGCCCAGCTCCGGCGGGCGCGCCGCCGCCTGGCGCGGAAACACTCGAGGCCCCCCCCGGTGAGGCAGTCCCTGTCGCAGGATTGCTCAGCGGGACCACCCGGATCGCCTCGTTGCCGGAAGGCAGCAGCACCGCGACGCGACCGGGCTGGGCGCCAAACGGCGTCGTAGCCGCTGGGGCGGATGCAGGCGCGGAGGTCGCCGCAAAGCCCGGCGTGGTGACGAGCTGGCTGCCAACCGGCGCCTGCGGAACGCCCCAGGCTTCAATCACCTTGCGGGCGTATTCCGAGCCGATGCCGGGGGTTGCCGAGTGGTAGGCGGCGACCGCGCGCGGCCAGGCGTTGGTTTGGCCGAACAGCTGCAATAGGAAGTGGGCGCCATACTCGGCGTTCGTGGCCGGGTCGAAGGCCTGTCCCAGGCTGGCGAAGGCGTTGGGATGATACATCAGGTTCACCTGCAAGCAGCCGACGTCGATGGACCGGGCGCCGGCGGCCTGAAAGGCAGTCACTGCGGCAATCGCGGCCTCCTTGGTTTCGTAAACGTGACCCACGCCCTCGACGTTGATGGTCCACGGCCACGGATATACGGCGCCGCTCACCGGATCCCGCCGCCCGCTCTCGACGGTTGCGATCGCCTCGAGCAGCCGGTCCGGAACTTTCGCCGCACGCTCCGCCTGGAGGATCGCGGCGCGGCACAACGCGGACGGGGCAGGAATGCTCGCAGCTGGCTCGGGCCGGGCGGCAGCCGTCCCCAGCCAACCCAGGGCCAGCAACACGCACCCGATCCGACTGGTTCGCATCATCGCATCAGCTTGCATGTTGGATGTTAACAAAGCCTTACATAAAGATGATGCATGGTCGGGTATGCTGCACCGCAAAATATCCTTGCAAGCCAGTCAGCCATCGCATAGATTGTGCGCCGCAGCGAAACTCCGGTTTTGCTGCTTCTTGGACGTTTCCTCCCTAAACTTGGCGGCGCCGAAAGGCGTCGCCTTCTTTTTGCGCCGCGTTCCCTTCGCCATCCCCCAGGAGCGATCCGCACATCGGGGCAACGGCCGCCATCAAATCATCCATCTTCGACCGCAACGCCCCGAACCCGGCCGAGCGCTCGAGCCGCGCCTCATCCATGTAGAGTCGTCGAGCGACCTCGATCTGCACCGCATGGACCCCGTCGCGCGGCCGACCGTAATGCCGCGTCACATAGCCGCCCGCATACGGGTCGTTGCGCCTCACGTCGAAGCCGAACCCGGTCAGCACGCTCTCAACCAGCGCCGTCACCTGCGGGGCGCACGCCGTGCCGTGCGCGTCGCCCAGCACGA
The DNA here is from genome assembly GCA_964242925.1 of uncultured Acetobacteraceae bacterium. GTDB lineage: Bacteria > Pseudomonadota > Alphaproteobacteria > Acetobacterales > Acetobacteraceae > LMUY01. Next base: position 6,561 of record CAXTBW010000040.1, on the reverse strand, counting down.
AATCAGGCCCGCCGAACCGGCCAGCGCCCGCCGGCATCGAGTGGCAGTCGATCAGCAGGCAGCAGCCAAAACGCGCCCGCGTCTCGTCGAGCAGGCCGGTCAAGGCGTCGTGATAAGGCTGCCAGCACTCCCGCACGCGCGCCTGCGCTTCGGCGAACAACAGCTTGCTGCGGTAGATCGCCTCCCCCGAGGTGACGACGCGCGCTATGGTCCCCAGCCCAGCGCCCACGCGTGGGCTGGTGGTGTTGACCCAGGCGGGCAGCGCGTCGGTGAACATCGTCGGGTCCAGCTCCCATGCTTCGCGGTTGGGGTCGCAGAAGGCGCGCGGAAACTGCGCGCACAGCAGCGGCGCGCCATGGTCCACGGCGCCGGCGAACAGCTCCTCGACAAAGCTGTCCTCGCTGCGCCGGAGGTCGAGCGGACCAAGCCGCGCGGACGCCAGGAACGACGGCGCGTACCGGCGCCCGGAATGCGGCGAGGCCACCACCAACGGCGTCGTCTGCAATGCGGGCCGCAGGATGACGTAGGGTGCGGCGGCGGGCGGCGGAAGCGCATCGGCTGCAAGGTCCATGACTTGCATACAAGCGTTCCCGCGCGCCGATGTCATCAGCGACCGGAGGATCGACCTCATCAGCCGATCCGATCAGGCCGCGACGACGGAGCGGCGCAGCGCCAGAGCGGCGCCCCCGTAAGTGAGCGCCCCGAGCAGGAACGGCGCCCCTGCCCAGGCCGCGCCACCCCATTGCACCGCAAGCGCGAACACCAAAGCGGCCAGCACCGGGGAGACGATTGCGGTCAATCCCTCGACCGACGACAGGCCGCCTTGCAGCTCGCCTTGGCGATCCGGCGGGGTGCGCGCCGACAGCAGGCCGCGGAGCGACGGATTCGCCATCGCGCCGAACGCCTGAAACACAACCGCGACGTATATCACCCAGCCCGCCTGCGCCGCACCGAACAGCAGGTAGGAGAGGGCGGCCATCGCAAACCCGGTGAACGCGGCCCGGCGCTCCCCCAGGCGCCGGATGATCGGCCGCACCAGCGCGCCCTGCACCACCGCCTGGCTAACGCCGACCGCGGCCAGCGCCCAGCCGTTCTCCTGCGGTCCCCAGCCGAAGCGCAGCCCGGTGGACAGCACGAATGCGCTCTGCAACGCGCCCAGGCCGAACCACATCAGCCCCCAGGCGAGCGCCATCCATGCCATGGGCGCCACCGACGCCAGTGTCCGCAGCGATCCGACCGCATTGGCCCGCCGCCACGCGAACGGTCGCCGTTGCGCGGCGGGCAGGCTTTCGGGCAGCACCAGCGCGCCATACGTCGCGTTGGCCAGCGCCAGCCCGGCCGCCACCAGGAACGGCAGGCGCAGGTCCACGGCGCCGAGCAATCCGCCCATCGCCGGGCCGAGCACGAACCCGGCCCCGAACGTGGCGCCGACCAGACCGAACCGGGCGGACCGCTGCTCCGGCGGGGTGATGTCGGCGATGTAGGCGTTGGCGGCCGATGCGCTGGCCGCGGTGGCGCCGGCGAACAGCCGCCCGAGGAACAGCCACGCCAGGCTCGGCGCCCAGGCCAGCAGCAGGTAGTTGGCCGCCACCCCCAGCACCGACAGGATGATCACCGGGCGGCGGCCGAACCGGTCCGACAACCCGCCCAGCACGGGGGCGGCGACGAATTGAGCGCCGGCGAAGGTCGCCACCAGCGCGCCCACCCACACCGCCGCCTGCCCGCGGTCGCCGTTGGTCAGCTCGCGCACCAGGTCCGGGACGATCGGCACGACGATGCCGAAGCCCAGCGCGTCGATGAACAGCGTGGCCAGGACGAACCAGAGCGAAGCCTTCAAGCCGCAGCGGCCCGGATGCATTTGCGCATCACCGTTGGCAGCGCCTCCGCGTCGAGCGCGTTCGCCGGCCGCAGGAAGCCGTCCGCAGTGATGGCCGGCACCTCGGCCGCGTACACGTCGATCGCCAACTCGAAATGGGTGAAGCCGTGGAACGCCTGGCCCGCGCGGCGCCAGTCGGCCGGCATGGGCGCTGCGGCGATCGCCTCGTTTTGGGGCCAGGGCTCAGCGCGCCAAATCGTGCCCGGCAGCTCCGTCATGCCGCCCAGCAGGCCGGTCGGCGGGCGGCGGCGCAGCAGCACCTGGCCGGCGGCGTCGGTCAGCCAGAAATGCGCGCCGAAGCGGCGAGGTCGCGGCTTCTTGGGCGCCTTGCGCGGCAGTTCGACCGCGATGCCCTCCGCCCAGCCGCGGCAGGCGCGCATCCACGGGCACAGCGCGCAGGCGGGCGCGGCGGGGGTGCAGATCGTGGCGCCCAGATCGAACAGCGCCTGCGCGAAGTCGGACGGGCGAGCATAGGCAACCGGGTCCTCGCCCAGCCGGGCGGCGCCGGCCGCGACGATGTGGCGGCCAAGCGGCAGGGCGGTGGTGATGGCGAAGAAGCGCGCCACCACGCGCTCCACGTTGCCATCGATCGGCACGCCCGGAACACCGAACGCAATCGCCGCGATGGCGGACGCGGTGTAGGCGCCGATGCCGGGCAGCGCGCGCAGCCCGTCCACGGTTGTGGGGAAACCATCCGCCGCCACCTGGCGCGCGCAGGCGTGCAAATTGCGCGCTCGGGCGTAGTAGCCGAGCCCGGCCCACGCCGCGAGCACGTCCTGCTCCGGCGCTGCGGCCAGCGCGGCGACAGTCGGAAAGCGCAGCAGGAAGCGCTCGAAATACGGTATCACCGCGGTGACGGTGGTCTGCTGCAGCATTATCTCCGACAGCCAGACCCGGTATGGGTCGGCCGTCTCGCCGGGCGCCGCGCGCCAGGGCAGGACGCGGCGGTGGCGGTCGTACCAGCGCAGCAGGTCGGCGGCCGGGTTTTCTTCGGGAGGCACGCACGCGGTATGGCGACGGACGCGGATGGCGACAAGCGGCCCGATGAGAAACGCCCCGCTGAGACACGCAACGTGTGGGGCCCGCGGCCGTTGGGGGCGCTGGTGCCGGGGCTGACCCGGCCGGCGTTCCGCAGGCGCTCGCCGGCGGCGGCGCAACTGCTGTCGGACTGGGCGGCGGTGGTCGGCCCGGCGCTGGCGGCGGTGACGCAGCCCCGGCGGCTGTCCGGCACGACGCTGACGCTGGCCTGCTCCGGCCCGATCGCGATGGAGCTGCAGCACATGTCCAACGAGTTGATCGCCCGCATCAACGGCCATCTGGGCCGCGCGGCAGTGGCCCGGCTGCGCTTTGTTCAACAGGTGTTGCCCGGCCCCGTCGCGCCGGCGCCCGGGCCAGCGCTTTCCGGGCCGCCGCCGGAGCTGCCTGGCATCGCTCCTGGCAAGCTGCACGACGCGCTTTCGCGCCTGGGTCAGGCGATACGGCAGGCTAACAAGTGATCGTGGCGACGCTGCCCGTCACACTGTGGCACAAAGACAACAGGTGTCGAAAACAGGCGTCTCGCAGGCGTTCTGCCGTCGCATTTTCGGTTCGGAACTGCTATTATAACAGGCTTCTAAACAATCGCATCGACGGGCGCATCGACGCATGGGCATCCGGGTTCGCTGTCTCGTCCTCCTCTTCAGCGTCGGCGTTTCGGCGTCGGCGTGCGCCCAACCGAGCGGCACCCCCCGTGTGGCGATTCCGACCACACGCCCAACGCTGGTGTCGCAGCCCGCCCCGCTTCCGTCCGACACGCCGCCTGTCCCCGGCGTGATCCGGCCCGCGGAACTGCCAGGCGCGCCGGCGCAGGCTGTCGACCGGACGGAAATCAGCAAGCTGCTGGCGGACATGCAGGCGGCGACCGGCCCCTCGCTGCTGCCCGAGGCGCCGGCGATCACCGCAACGGCGATGACGGCCGCGCAAGCGATGCTGGAGCGGCGGCATGTCTTTGTCGACTCGCCGCAGGTCGTGCTGGTGGTGGACCGCTCGCCCCAGGTGCAACGGATGTGGCTGACCCTGGCGCGGCCAGGTCAGGCGCTGGAGCCGCTGGGCATGGTGAAGGTCAGCACCGGCAAGCCCGGCCGCAAGGAGCATTTCCGGACGCCGGTCGGCGTGTTCGACAATGACGCCGCCATCCTCGGCTACCGCGCGCTCGGCACCTACAACGAAAATCACATCCGCGGCGTGGGCACGCAAGGCATGCGGGTGTGGGATTTCGGTTGGCAAACCACGGATGACTGGCGCTCCCGCACCGCGCTGATGGCCGTCCGGATGGAGATGCACGCCACCGACCCGGCCGTGCTGGAGCCTCGGCTCGGCCGCTGGGATTCGGAAGGCTGCATCCGCATCCCGACGCGCTTCAACAAATTCCTTGATCAGTCGGGCCTGATCGACGTGAAGCTGCGGGAGGCCGCGCGCGATGACCGCCGCTTCGCCGCCCTGCTGCCGCGCAACGTGAGGGCCAGTCCCCTGGCGGGCCACATCCTGGTTGTGGTGGACTCGTCGGACCCAGGCGCGCTGCCATCCGACCCGGTGCGCGCCACTGCGATGCAGCACACCGGTTCGCAAACGCCGGAGCACGCCGACGCCGGCTAGGTGACTGCCCGGCGCGCCCGTATCGCTGCGCCCAGCGTGCCGTCATCCAGCACATCCAGCGCGCCCCCGATCGGCACTCCATGACCCACCCGGGTGACGCCGACGCCGGTTGGACGCAACCGGTCGGCGAGCCAGTGCGCCGTGCTGGCGCCCTCGACCGTCGCGCCCAAGGCGAGGATCACCTCCGCCACTCCGCCGGCCTCGATCCGCGCCATCAGGGGCCGCAGGTTCAGGTCATCCGGCCCGACGCCGCCCAGCGCGGACAGCGTGCCGCCCAAAACGTGATACAGCCCCCCGTGAACGGCCGCGCGCTCGAGCGCCCAAAGGTCGCCCACGCCTTCCACCACGCAAATCAGCGAGCGGTCGCGACCCGGGTCGGCGCAGATGGCGCAGGGGTCCCGGCTGTCCAAGTTGCCGCACTCGCCGCATGGGCTGACCGCCCGGGCCGCCTCCGCCAGCGCGCGGGCGAGCGGCATCATTCGGGTGTCCGGTTGCTGCAGCATGCGGAGCACGGCGCGCCGCGCGCTGCGCGGACCAAGGCCGGGCAGCTTGGCGAGCAACTGGATGACGCGATCGATTTCGGGGGAGTTCACGGTCAGGAGATAGCGACGCGAGGCGCGAGGGTCCAGGTCAGAGCGCGACCGTCCGAGATAGTCCTCTCCCAGAGGGAGAGGCAGAAGGAAGGGATTAGACTGAGAAGTATTTCGCCCGCGGGTTGAGCACCACGATCGCGCTCGTGCTCTGCTCCGGGTGCAGCTGCCACTCGTCGCTGATGTCGACCCCGATCCGCTCGGCGCCAAGCAAGCGCAGCAGCGGCGCCTGGTCCTCCAGCCGCGGACAGGCCGGGTAGCCGAAGCTGTAGCGGCTGCCGCGGTAGGATTGGGACAGCATCTTCTCCATGTCGCGGTCGTCCTCGGCCGCAAAGCCGCACTCGGCGCGGATGCGCTTATGGGTGTACTCCGCCATTGCCTCCGCCATCTCGACCGACAGGCCGTGCAGGTACAGGTAGTCCTGGTAGCGGTTGTCCTCGAACCACACCCGCGCGGTGTCGGACGCTTTCTGCCCCACGGTCACCACCTGCAGGCCGATCACGTCGCGCTCCTCGTCGTCCACGTCGCGGAAGAAGTCGGCGATGCACTCGCCATCCTCCTTCGGCTGCCGCGGCAGGGCGAAGCGGGCGATCTCGGTCGCGCCGTCCTGTTCGAACAGCACCAGGTCGTTGCCCTGCCCGGCGGCCTTCCAATAGCCGTAGACCGCCTGCGGGCGCAGGATGTTGTCGGCCTCGCACAGCGCGAACATGCGCTTGGTGATCGGCCGCAACTCCTGCTTGGCCCAGCCCAGGAACTCCTCCAGCGTGCGGCCCTGCTTGCGGAAGCCCCACTGGAATTGATACAGGCTGCGCTCGTTCAGGAACGGCAGCACCGCCTTGGGCGTGCTCTCCAACACCCGGGCGCCCCAGAACGGCGGCTCGACCACGGGAACGTCGCTCGTTAGGCGCCGCCTACGCGCCTGCACCGCCGCCACGTCCACCGGGCGGAACGCGGCCTTGTCGGCCTGGCCCAGCGTGCGCTTGGTGTTGCGCGCCTTGCCGCTACGCTTTGCCTGGATCGCAGCCAAATAGTCGTCGAACCCGTTGCCGGTCACCCGGTCCATCAGGTGCAGCCCGTCGAACGCGTCGCGCGCATAGGCCACCCGGCCGCACGCGTAGGACTGCACGCAATCGTCCTCGACGTAGTTGCGGGTCAGCGCCGCGCCGCCGAGCATGACGGGGATGTCCAGCCCCTGGCGGCTCATCTCCTCCAGGTTCTCGCGCATTACGACCGTCGATTTCACCAGCAGCCCGGACATGCCGATCGCGTGCGCGTGGTTCTCTTTCGCTGCGGTCACCATGTCCGCCAGCGTCACCTTGATGCCGAGGTTGACCACGCGGTAGCCGTTGTTGGTCAGGATGATGTCGACCAGGTTCTTGCCGATGTCGTGCACGTCGCCCTTCACCGTGGCGAGCACGATGGTGCCTTTCTCCTGGCCCTCCACCCGCTCCATGTGCGGCT
>CAXTBW010000039.1:0-34402 GCA_964242925.1 uncultured Acetobacteraceae bacterium | reverse complement strand
GGCGCGCTGAACGTGATGCGCCTCGCCTCGCCGCAGAGCGCCATCCTGTCCGCGATCATCTTCAACGCGCTGATCATCGTGGCTCTCATCCCGCTCGCCCTGCGCGGCGTCACCTACCGGCCGATGGGCGCGGCGGCGGTGCTGCGGCGCAACCTGCTGATCTACGGATTGGGCGGGCTGGTCGTGCCGTTCATCGGCATCAAGGCGATCGACATGCTTATCACAGCCGTTGGCTTGGCCTAAGGAACGCATCATGCTGAGACAGATCCGCCCCGCCATCCTGATGATCGTGCTGATGACGGCGCTCCTCGGGTTCGCCTACCCGCTCGCCATCACCGGGGTCGCCGGCGTGGTGTTCCCGCACCAGGCGAACGGCAGCCTGGTCGAGCGCGACGGCCACGTGATCGGCTCCGCGCTGATAGGCCAGTCCTTCGTCGCGGCGAACTACTTCCACGGCCGCCCGTCCGCCACCACCGACACGGATCCGGCGGACAGCAGCAAGACCGTCCCGGCGCCCTACAACGCGCAGAACTCCGGCGGCTCGAACGCCGGGCCCACGTCCAAAGCGCTGATCGACCGGGTGACCACCGACGCGGCGGCGCTCGAGAAGGAGAACCCGGGAGCGCCGGCGCCGGTGGACCTGGTCACGACCTCCGCCAGCGGCCTGGACCCCGACATCACCCCGGCGGCGGCGATGTTCCAGGTCCCCCGCGTCGCCCGCGCGCGCAACCTGCCGGAGGATCGCGTGCGGCAGCTCGTGGCCGACCACACCGAGGGCCGGCTGTTCGGCGTGCTCGGCGAGAAGCGGGTCAACGTGCTCGCGCTCAACCTGGCCCTGGACGCGCTGCCGAAGGGCTGATAGCGCAGGACGTCCCGTTGGAGCGTGCGCCCATGAGCGGCCGTGACGGCCGCCCCTCTCCCGACGCGTTGCTGACCGCGATGCCGCGGGAGGGGCGGGGGCGGCTCAAGATATTCCTCGGCGCCGCGCCCGGCGTCGGCAAGACGTTCGAGATGCTGACCACGGCGCAGGCGCGGCGCCGCGACGGGCTGGACGTGGTGATCGGCTTGGTCGAGACGCACGGCCGCAAGGAAACGCTGGCGCTGGTCGAAGGGCTGGAGACGGTGGCGCGTCGCGAGGTCGAGTATCGCGGCCGCATGATCGACGAGATGGACATCGACGCCGTGCTGGCGCGCCGCCCCCAATTGGCGCTGGTGGATGAGCTGGCGCACACCAACGCGCCGGGCAGCCGTCACCCGAAGCGCCACCAGGACGTCGAGGAGCTGCTGGCGGCGGGCATCGACGTCTACACCACGCTCAACATCCAGCACGTCGAGAGCCTGAACGACGTGGTGGCGGGCATCACCCGCATTCGGGTGCGTGAGACGGTGCCGGATTCCATTATCGACCGCGCCGACGACATCGAGCTGATCGACCTGACGCCGGCGGACCTGATCCAGCGGCTGAACGAGGGCAAGATCTACCTGCCGCACCAGGCGCAGCGGGCGGTCAGGCACTATTTCCTGCCGGGCAACCTGGCGGCGCTGCGGGAACTGGCGCTGCGGCGCACGGCGCAGCGCGTGGACGACCAGATGGTCGACTACATGCGCACCCACGCCATCAGCGGCCCGTGGGGCGCCAGCAACCGCGTGCTGGTCGTCGTTGAGGGCGGCGCCGGGGCCGAGGCGCTGATCCGCCACGCCCGCCGCATCGCCGACAGCCTGCGCGGACCGTGGACCGCGATCCACGTGGAGGGCGGCGGCTGGCGGGAGCAAGCGCGCCAGGCCGCCACCGCAGAGGCGATGCGGGTGGCGGAGCGGCTGGGCGCGGAGACGATCACGGCGCCCGGCATCGATGTGGCGAGCACCGTCGTCGAGTACGCGCGGGCCAACAACTTCACCCACATCGTGGTCTCCCCCTCGCGCCGCGCGCACTGGACCGAGCTGGTGATGGGCTCGACCGCGCAGCGCATCATCAGCCGCGCCGGCGGCATCCACGTCCACGTGCTGGCTGAGGAGAGGCCTAAGGGCAAAGGAGAACCCGAACCCGGCCGGCCATGGCGGCTGCCTGCGTCCAGCGCCTGGGCCGGCGCCGTGATCGCGGTGGCGATGGCGCTTGGCCTGGCGTTGCTGCTGCGCCAAACGCTGGGGCTGGCCAGCGTGGCGCTAGTGTTCCTGATGGCCGTGCTGGCGAGCGCAGTGGCATACGGGCTCGCGGCGTCGTTGCTGGCGTGCCTGTTGAGCGTGCTGGCGTACAACTTCTTCTTCCTGCCGCCGCTCTACACCTTCACCATCTCCGACCCGGAGAACATCGTCACGCTGGGCGTGTTCGGCATGGTGGCGATGGTGGCCAGCAACATCACGGCGCGCATGCGTTCGCAGGCCGTCACGGCGCGGGCGCGGGCGCGGACGACCGAGGAGCTGTACCTGTTCAGCCGCAAGCTGGCCGGCGCGGTCACGATGGACGACGTGCTTTGGGTGGCGGTCCACCAGGTCGCGTTGATGCTGAAGGTGCGCGTGGTGGTGCTGCTGCCGGGCGTCGATGGTCTGGCGGTGCAGGCCGGCTTCCCACCGGAGGACCTGCTGGACGAGGCGGATCTGGCCGCCGCGAAATGGGCGTGGTCGCAGAACCGGCCCGCCGGCCGCGGGTCCGACACGCTGCCCGGCGGCAAGCGGCTGTTCCTGCCGATGCAGACCGGCCGGGGTCCGGTCGGCGTGTTCGGGATCGATAGCGACGAGACCGGCCCGCTGCTCACGCCCGACGCGCGGCGGCTGCTGAACGCGTTGTCGGACCAGGCGGCGCTGGCGGTCGAGCGGGTCAACTTGGTGCGCGACGTCGACGAGGCGAAGCTGCAAGCGGAGACCGACCGGCTGCGCTCGGCGCTTCTGACGTCGATTTCGCACGATCTGCGCACCCCGCTGGCGTCGATCATGGGCGCCGTGACCAGCCTGACCAGCCGCCACGGCGACCTGGACGACGCCGGGCGCGCGGACATGCTGCGCACCATCCAGGAGGAGGCGGAGCGGCTCAACCGCTTCATCGGCAACCTGCTGGACATGACCCGGCTGGAGTCCGGGCCCCTGCGCATGACCGGCGGGTTGGCGGATTTGTCGGACGTGGTTGGCGCGGTGCTGCGGCGGGCAGCGCGCATCCTATCGGCTTACCGGGTGGAGGTTGACCTGCCGCCCGGGCTGCCGATGCTGGCCATCGACATGGTGCTGTTCGAGCAGGTGCTGTTCAACCTGCTGGACAATGCGGCCAAATACTCGACGCCGGGCGCCGCGATCGGCATACGCGCGGAGATGCGAGGCGATAGGGTGCTGGTGCGGGTGACGGACGAAGGCGACGGCATTCCGCCGGACGATCTGGAGCGCATCTTCGACAAGTTCTACCGCGTCCGCAGCGCCGACCGGCAGCGCGCCGGGACGGGGCTCGGGTTGGCGATCTGCCGCGGCTTCGTCGAGGCAATGGGCGGCAGCATCGTCGCCGCGAACCGGCCCGGGCAGCCGGGCGCGGTGTTCACGATCAGCCTGCCGGTGCCGGCGCAACTGCGGCTCGAGGAGGAGGAGGCCGCGTGACGGGCGGCGCGAACCCGCTGCGCGTGCTGGTGGTGGACGACGAGCCGGCGATCCTGCGTTTCCTGAGCGCCGGGCTGACGGCGCAGGGGTTCACCGTGTCGGAGGCGGAGGCCGGCCGGGCGGCGCTGGACAGCGTGCGCCGGGGGGCGGTGGACCTGATGGTGCTGGACCTCGGCCTGCCGGACATGGACGGGCTGGAGGTGATCCGCCAGGTGCGGGAGGGCGGCAATGCGCTCCCCATCATCGTGCTGTCCAGCCGCGACGACGAGCGCGCCAAGGTCGAGGCGCTGGACCTGGGCGCCGACGACTTCGTCACCAAGCCGTTCGGCATCGACGAGTTGTTCGCCCGCATCCGCGCCGCGCAGCGTCATCGCCTGCAGCAAGCCGGCGAGCGCCCGCTGTTCCGCAGCGGCGACCTGACGGTGGACCTGGTGCGCCGGATCGTTACGGTGCGCGGGGTGGACGTGAAGTTCTCACGCCGCGAGTACGAGTTGCTGCGCCAGCTCGTGGCGCATGCCGGCAAGGTGCTGACGCATCGGCACCTGCTGCACGCCGTTTGGGGCGGCGACACCGACGTGCAATACCTGCGCATCTATGTCCGGGCGTTGCGGCAGAAGATTGAGGCCAGCCCCGAGCAGCCGGTGCATATCCTGACCGAGACGGGGGTCGGCTACCGGTTGCGGGCGGCCGATTGAACGAGCGAAGAGAAGCGGCGAACGATGAAGCTGGCCGACCTGATTGCACCCGACCGCATCGTCTTGGGCCTGAAAGCCCGGGACAAGGCGCAAGCGCTGGCGGAGATCGCGCGGCGGGCGGCCATCGCCATGCCGGCCGATGCCGCCTCTATCCTCGCCGCGCTGACCGCCCGCGAGGAACTGGGTTCGACCGGTTTCGGCCGCGGCTTCGCGCTGCCGCACGTGCGGATGGCTGGGTTGGACCGGTTGTTCTGCATGCTGGTGCGGCTGGTGAAGCCGATCGAGTACGACGCGATCGACCGTCAGCCGGTGGACGTGATCGTCCTGCTGCTGATCCCGCTGGACAAGGGCAACGAGCACGTCGCCGCGCTGGCGACTGTGGCGCGGGCGATGCGCGACGACGGGGTGCTGCGGGATATCCGCAAGGCCGGCAGCGGGACGACGCTGTTCGAGCAGTTCGGGGCGAGCGGGTTTTAGGTCCGTCCAGCTGTCATGCCCGGGCTTGACCCAGGCACCCGCGCAGCGCGAATGGCTGACTGGGAGCATGGTTGGCGCTTCAGAACGCAAGTTGGACACGCCAGCGGCTCTGGGACGCCGTGGGTGCCCGAATCAAGCCCGGGCATGACGGGATTGGTCTGAAACTCGACTCGATCATGTCATGCGCTAAGCGGTCGCCTCCGCCACTACGCCCAGTTCCCGCTCCATCGCCTCCCGCATCAGATACTTCTGCATCTTGCCGGTCACCGTCATCGGGAACGCGTCCACGAAGCGCACGTGGCGGGGGACTTTCTGGTGCGCGATGCGGCCGCGGCAGAAGGCGCGGACGTCCTCCTCGGTCAGGTCGGCGCCCTCCCGCCGCTTCACCCAGGCGCATAGCTCCTCGCCGTAGCGCGGGTCGGGGACGCCGAAGCACTGCACGTCCTCGATCCCGGGGTGGGCGTAGAGGAACTCCTCCACCTCGCGCGGGAAGACGTTCTCGCCGCCGCGGATCACCACGTCCTTGAGCCGGCCGACGATGTTGCAGAAGCCCTCGGCGTCGATCACCGCCAGGTCCCCCGTGTGCATCCAGCGCGCCGGGTCGATCACGCCGGCCGTGCGCTCGGGGTCGCCCCAGTAGCCCAGCATCACGCTGTAGCCGCGGGTGCATAGCTCGCCGGTGACCCCGCGCGGGACGATGCGGCCCTCGGGGTCGATGATCTTCACCTCCAGGTGCGGGTGCACCCGGCCGACGGTCGAGACGCGGCGTTCGAGCGGGTCGTCGGTGGCGGATTGAAAGCTGACCGGGCTCGTTTCGGTCATGCCGTAGGCGATGGTGATTTCGCGCAGGTTCATTCGGTCCACGACGCGGCGCATGACCTCGATCGGGCAGGGGGAGCCGGCCATGATGCCGGTGCGCAGGCTGGACAGGTCGAACTCGGCGAAGCGCGGGTGCTCCATCTCGGCGATGAACATGGTCGGCACGCCATGCAGCCCGGTGCAGCGCTCCTCCGCTACCGTCTCCAGCACGGCGAGGGGGTCGAAGCCCTCGCCGGGGTAGACCATGCAGGCGCCGTGGGTGATGGCGGCCAGGTTGCCGAGGACCATGCCGAAGCAGTGGTACAGCGGCACGGGGATGCACAGCCGGTCGTCGGGGCCCAGCCGCATGGCCTCGCCGATGAAGAAGCCGTTGTTGAGCACGTTGTGGTGGGTGAGCGTGGTGCCCTTCGGGCTGCCGGTGGTGCCGGAGGTGAACTGGATGTTGATCGGGTCGTCGAACTGCAGGGTGTCGGCCAGCGACGCCAGACGGTCGCGTTCGGCCGGGCCGCCGTGGGAGGCGACGGCGTCGAAGCCGATCGTGCCCGGCGAGGCGTCGCCGATCTGGATCACGGTGCGCAGGGTGGGGACGCGGGCGGCCTGCAACTGGCCCGGCGCCGCGTCCGCGAGTTCGGGCAGCAGTTCGCGCACCATGCCCATGTACTGGCTGGTCTTGAACGCGGTCGCGGTCACCAGGGCGCTCACGCCGACCTTGTTCAGGGCGTAGTCGAGCTCGATCACGCGGTAGGACGGGTTGATGTTGACCAGGATCAGCCCGGCCTTGGCGGTCGCGATCTGGGTGAGCAGCCACTCGGCGTTGTTCAGCGACCAGATGCCGACGCGGTCGCCAGGCTCCAGGCCGAGGCCGAGCAGCCCGGCGGCAAACGCGTCGGCGCGGGCGCCCAGCTCGGCGTAGGTCCAGCGGACGCCCTGGCTGCGCACCACCAGGCCCGGGCGGTCGCCCCAGCGCGCGACCGTGCTGTCGAAGGCGCGGCCGAGCGTTTCGCCGAGAAGGGGGGTGGCGCTGACGCCGTGGACGTAGCTGAGGCTGGTCATGCGCGCCTTCCCGTTGCCGTCGCGCATCGTCGCGAGCGGCTGAGGCGCCGTCAATGAGAGGACCTGTAAAGCCCTCTCCCGCAAGCGGGAGAGGGAGCAGCAAGCGGCTCTAGCGGGTCACCACCAGCCTTGCGCCGTTCGTGCTGCCGGTCACGCCGAGCTGGTAGAGCATCTCCGCCGTCGCGGGCGGCTCGGTGAAGCTGCCGACGGTGGTGGCGCGGAGCCGGGTGCGCAGCGTGTAGGCGCCGGGGGCGAGCTGCAGCCATACCGCGGACACCTCGTCATCGCCGTACGACGCCCAGGACGGCGCGAGCGTCGGCGCGGCCGAGGGTTGCGCCTCGGCGGGGGCGGTCGCCAGCGCGGGGTTCAGCGGCTCCAACCCGGCGGGCAGCGGCAGGCGCAGCGCCACCTGCGCGCGGGCTTCCGGGTTCACCAACTCGTCCACCTCCTCCACCACGTCGCCGACCGTCAGGTGGATCGCGCCGTCCGGGTCCGCCTCCAGCTTGGTCATCGGCGGTTGCACGGCGCCTTGCGCGGGCGGCACGCGGAACAGCGACCGGGTGAGCACGAAGCCGCGCTGGTCGGCGCGCGCCTGCGCCCCCGGCTGGACCGGCACGTAGTCGGTGGCGGCCAGCGCCACGATGCCAGGCGCCGCCTGCACGTGCAGTGGGCCGGGCGTCGTGGTGCTCGCCTCGAACAGCGGATGGTCGTGGTCCAGCACGCCTTTCGCGGTGTCGCCGGGCAGGGTGACGGCAGCCTGCACGGGCGATGATGGCGCTTGCCAGGCGGCGGCCAGCGCCTGCATGGCGGCGGACGTCGCCTCGGTGCTGCCCCAGCCCTGGCCGGTCGCCATGTCCACCAGGGCCGCGCGAACCACCGCGCCGCGCGGGTCGTTCGGCGCGGCGGATGCGGCGGCTTGCACCACCTGCGCCAGGCTGCGCGCCTCGGACGGCAGGATCAGGTCGGTGGCGGGCTGGTCGGTCAGGCCGCCATAAACCGGGCGGCCGCTGCGGGACAGCAGGTTGACCCGGTCCCACATCGCCTCCAGCACGCCACCTAGCTTGCCGCGGTCCGCCTCAGGCAGGCGGGCAAGCACGATGGCCACGTCCGCGATCGACCCGGTGCGCAGTTGCCGCGCGCGCTGCGCCAATTCGGCGGCGTAGTCGGGCGCCAATTGGCCGCCATCGGCCAGCGCCAGCAAGGCGACCACCCGCTCGAACAGCGCCTCGTCGTCGAGCAGATGCGGGTAGTCGCTGCGCAGCGCGGCTTGCAGCACCTTCGCCATGCGATCGGCGGTCGGCTTGTCCACGGGGAGGCCCGCGCGTCCCGCGGCCACCAGCACGCGGTAGGCCTTCGCCGTCAGCCAGACGGAGCCCGTGTTGTGTGGGAAGAACGCCACCAGGCCATTGTCGTCGGTGGCGAGCTTCATCGACGCGATAGCGCCGGCCACGTCCGCCGCGACCCGGGTGCGCAGGCCCGCGGCGTCCAGCAACGGGGTGAACGGCAGCAGCGACAACTCCGCCTGCGCCAGCGAGAGGCGTTGCGCCGCGCCGTCCACCGCCGGGCGGGCAAGGAAGCCGGCGGCGCCCACCAGCCGCACCACGGCCGGGTCGGTGGCCAGCACGACGGAACGGCGATAGCTGGCCGGCCGCGCCGGGTCGGCTAACGCGGGGATGTCCAACGCGCCGCCGGGCCCGGTCGCCAGCAGGTCGCGCGCGTGCAGCACCGGGCGGTCCGGCCGGATCGGCAGGTCGATCTGCACGGCGTCGCTGGCGCGGTCCGCGGTGCGTTGCAGCAGGAAGCGCACCCGCGCCGTCGTCGTTCCGGCCGGCGGCTCCGGCACGGTCACGGTGAAGTCGGTGCGGGCCGGGCGCTGGCCGTCCCAGCTGACGGCTATCTGCTTCTCCGCCGCGACGGCCAGGTTGTCGACCGAGATCACCGCCTGCCCCGCGCCGCCCGGACCCTCGACCACGCGGCCGATCAGTCCGGCGCTGAAGCTGTCGCCCGGGCGGACGAAGCGGGGCAGGGCGGGCTGCGCAACCAAAGGTTGGCGGATTTTCATCTGCCCGGTCCCGAAACCGAAGCGGTCGGGACCGCTAACCGCCTCCGCCCGCAGCATGAACACGGTCAGCGAGTCCGGCAGCTTCACGTGCACCCGCGCCGCGCCGTCCGCGCCGAACTTCACGCGCGGCACGTACAACGGAACGGGGGTGAAGTTCTTGCGCACGGAGATGTTCTCCATGCCGAAATCGCCGCCCTCGTCGCCGCCTGGGTTCTCCGTCAGCGGGATCACGCCGAACGCCATGTTGCGGGTGTCGCGCGCGGCCATCATGGACGGCCGCGCGACGACGAAGGCCGGCAGCGGATCGAGCGGCGCTTCCTTGGCCAAGGACAGCACGGCCTGGTCCACCATCCAGACCGTCGCCTCGCCCGCCACGGGGCGCCCGCGCGTGTCGGCCATGTGCAGCACCAGGTCGAACTCCTGCGCCGGGCGCGCCTCCGCGGGCGCCTCGAAGCTGACGTTCACGCGGTTGTCCGCGGGGGTGACGGTGACCCATTTGGTCGCGGCCAGCGTAGTCGGCTTGCCCTGGTCGAACGGCGAGGCGGCGCTCACCGGGGTCGCCAATCGGCCGCGCATGAGCAGGAAGTGCACCGCCACCCGCGGCGCCTGCGCCTTGCGGATGGGCAGGGCATAGCGGCCGAAGCCGTTGGCGATATCGACCCAGTCGTAGCGGAAGCGGCCCTCCGGCTCCTCCACGATGGCCAGCGCGCGGGCGGTCTGGAACGGGCTCTGGATCAGCAGCGTGGCGGTTTCGCCCGGGTCGTAGCGGTCCTTGTCTGTGGTCACCGTGATGGTCTGCGCGGGCGGGCGCTGCCAGGTGACGGGGGTGTCGCCGGCCATGAACAGGTCCACGCGCACGGTCTGGGTGCGGCCGACCTTGTCCGTGGCGGTCGCCTCGACGGCGTAGACGCCCGCCTCGGTCACGCCGAAATGCACCGGCTGGGCCGCGGCGCCGCTGGTCACCTGGCGCTCGGCCACGGGCTCGTCCAGCACCTGGGTCTGGTACTTGGCCGAGCCCTGGGCGAAGTCGCTGGCCTCCAGCACCGAGTTCCACTGGCGGTGGATCAGCTTGACGGTCATCGCCAGGCCGCTGACCTCGTGGCCCTCGCCGTCCAGCGCCACCACCTCCGGATCGAGCGGGCCAACCTTGTCGACGTAGCGCGGGATCTTCAGCCCCAGCGTGAACGGGGGCAGGGCGGTCACCCGCTGGACGCCGCGCACTTGGATATCGTCGTCGCCGGTGACGGTCGCCTCCACCAGGTACTGGCGCGGCTGCGCGGTCGGCTCGATGGTCGGGTCGAGCGTCAGCTGGGCGGAGCCGCCGGCGTCCGTCTTGGCCTCGCGGTTCAGCACGGGGGTCGAGCGGAACGCGCTATCGCCGGAGAACCGGCTGTCGGAGGAGAACAGGAAGCCCTCGCGGCCTGGCGGCGTCCACACGAACGGCGTCTGCGTCACCCGCCAGGTGATCGGCCGGTCGGACAGCGTGCCGCCGGCGAAGAAGCGCGCCAGCAGGTCGACGTGGAACGGCGCGTCCAGCGGCGTGCGCTGCGGCCCGGTCAGCACGACCTCGAACGTCGGCAGGCGGTACGCCTCCTTCTTGACGGTGATGGCGCCGCACGCATCGCCGTCCTTGGGCTGCCACTGGATGGAGTAGTCGCCGGTGGCGTCGGTTTTCTGGTCGAAGCGGACGTGGAAGCCGCCGATCTCGTCCAGCGGCGCCGGGATGCGCCACTGCTGGTCGCCGGGGCCGGTCACCAGCACCTCGCCGGCGCCGGTTGCGTAGCTGAGCACGCCGTGGTCGTAGCGGCGGATCATGCCGGCCACGAGCACCGGCTCCTCCGGGCGGTAGATCGGGCGTTCGGTGAACACGTGGCAGAACGTCTGCGGCTTGGGCCGGCGGTCGGCCAGGTCGCCGGTGGTCCAATCGAGCCAGGCCGTCTCGGGCTTGGACCAGGCGCCGTCGGCGTAGACCTGCGGGCCGCGGCCGGGCTCGACGACCAGCGTGTCGGCGGCCTTGGTCACGACGATGCGGCGGATGTCGGCCTCCTGCGCATCACGGCCACGGGCGAGCGGCGCCGGCATGGTCCAGCTGCCATCGGCGGCGGTCGTGCCCTGCGCGAGGGTGACGAAGCGGCCGTCGCGTAGGCCGTCCAGCCGGATCTCGGCGCCGGCGACCGGCTGCGTGGTGGCCAGGCTGGTGACGGCGAAGCGCACGCGGTCCGCCTCCTCCACGCCGGTCAGCGACAAATCGGTCACCTGCAGCCGCGCCCAGCGCCGGGCGCTGCCGTTCACGGTGCGCAGACCGACCAGGTAGGCGCCCGGCGCCTGTGGACCGGCGATCTTGGCCAGCACGGGCGCGAGGTCCAGCCCGAACTTGGCGTCCACGCCGCCGCGGCGGATCGGCAGGTTCATCAGCTCGCTGGCCGCCGGGGAGCCGAGGGCGATGATCCGCTCCGCCATCGCGTCGCCGCCGATCGGGCCGGGCTGCGCGTAGGCGGCGGGCTCGTTGCCCGGCAGCGGCGGCGCGCGGTCGTCGCTGGTCACCAAGCCGCCGCGCGGGAACGGCCAGAAGTCGCGGCTGAGCGGGTCGACGGCGTAGACGCGGATATCCGCCCGGTCGTAGCCGCGGCCCCGCAGCGGGACCATCTGCGGGCCGAGCCGCTCCACGATGCCCTGCGGCACGTCCCAGGCCAGCGCAGGGATTGCGGCGTTGAACGAGGCGCTGACGTGCACGGGCTCCGTCAGGGCGCGGCCCTTGGCGTCGTGGATGGCGCCGGCGGCGATCTGCAGGTCGTAGACCTGGCCGGCGGCGAACTTGCCGCCGATCTTGAGCGTCGTGTCGTCGCCCGTTTCCACCGTCAGATCGTCCAACGGCGGGGTGAAGCGCAGCACGTTGCGGGCGCGCACGATATCCATGTGCTCCGGCGTGGCGGAGAACTGCAGCACCAGGCGGCGCGGTTTGGCCGCGTCCCCGGCGGACGGGTCGCACACGGTCACGCCGTCCTTCACGGAATGGTCGTAGCTGTCGCCGCACAGCGTGTCGGTGAGGCGGAAGGGCGCGGCGGATCGCAGCGCAAGCTCGTAAATCGGGTCGTCCATGCCCGGGTCGTCGGACAGGCGCAGGTGCAGCGTGGCGACCCGGCCGTCCGGGACGGGGCGGTGCAGCACGACGAGGATGGTCTGGGCGTCGCCGGGCGCCGTGCGCTCGACCGGGCGCAGGTCGAAGTCGCTGGCGGTGAGCGTCTCGGTCCCGCCTTGCCGCACGCCGGCCTGGGGGCGGGTGTCGATGGTGAGCAGGCGGGCGAGGACCGCGAGGTCGACGGGCTGCGGAAAGGCGAGCGCGATGGTGTCGAGGTCGGGCGCGCCGTTGCTGGAGTCGTCCTGGCTGGGGCCGGCGGAGGTGGGAGGCGGCAATAGCGGAACGAGGGTGGTGGCAGCGCCGGCCACGATCACGGTCTCGCGGCGCAGGGGTTCCCAGGGTTCGGTGGGGCGGAACTGGAGGGTGGTGGGGGTTAGCCAGGTCCATGCGCCCGGTTTGGCGGGCGCCAGGGTGGCGTAATGGTCCGGCGCGTCTTCAGCGCCTGGCGCGGCAGGGCCGGTGGGCGTGGGGAACAGGATTGTGACAGGGTCCCACCGGCGCAGGAAGTGGTCGGGCGCCACCCGGGCGCCGTCGGCGCGCTGCAGGCGGTCGAGCTGCGGGGCTTGGGCGTGAGCGGCGAGGGGGAGCGCGAGGATGATGAGGACGACCGCGCACCACCAAAAGCCCTCTCCCGCTTGCGGGAGAGAGGTGGGTGAGGGGCGGCTACGAAGGATCTGCGCCTGGGGGGAAGCCCCCTCACCCCGACCCTCTCCCAGGAGGAGAGGGAGAAGGAAGCGGAACGGGTGGGTCATTGGGAGGCTCCCGGCTTCATGCCGACGAGTTCAAAGTAGGTTTGCACCACGTCCGGGGGCGGGCCGTCGCCGCGGGGCGTGATGCCGACCAGCGCCGGGCGCAGCGTCGCGGGCTGCGATGCGGGCGGGATGCGCGCCTCCAGCACGTAGGCGCCAGGCTGCAGGTCGAGCAGCTGCGCCACACCCTCGCCCAGCACGGCGCCCTTCGCATCCAGCACGCGGGCTTGCGCCACGTCCGGTTCGGCGCGCAGGCCGACGCCGACCTTGGCGCGCTTCACCAGGGTGAACGCCCAGGCGACCGACCCGCCGGGCGCAACGGACGCGGGCGCCCCCAGCCCCTCGCCAAGCGGCAGCAGCGGTTCCGCCGACAGCGCCAGCGTGCCGCCGAGCGGGCCGTCATCGGCGGAGAACAGCCGCAGCGTCACCGGCCCGGCGGCGACGGCGCGGTGCAGCTCGGCGCCGGCCGGAAACAGCGCGGGCGGGTCGCTGCGGCCGGCCTGCTGCAAGGCGGCCAACACGGGAGACGTCGTGGTCGCATGCAACAGCATCGGGCGGTCCGCGGTGAACGACAGCGCCGTAGCGTCGCCGGTCAGCGCCACGCGGGACGGCAGGGTGGCCGGTTGCGCGGCCGGGTCCGGCCACGGGAACGCGCCGGGCGTTTCCAGCCACAACGCCACCGGGCCGGCGCCGTGCTGCACGACCACGCGGCCGGCGCCGGATACGGGCAGGTCGGTTCCGCGGGCGACGGCGTCGCCGGCCAGGGCGGTCAGCGAGGCGTCGCCGGTTACGACCAGGCGGGCGGCGGCTGGCGCCTCGAACGGCAGGTCGAACGAGCCGGCCGCGCCGAAGAACCGCTTCACCACGGCGGCAGGCCGCAACACCGCCACGACAGGGGCCGGCTGCACCGTGAGCCGCGCGGGGGCGGCGATCGCGCCGGTGTTGACGAGCAGCACCTCCGTCCAGTCGCCGGCGAGCGTGCGGCTGACCGGGGCCGCGCCACCCCATACCCCGACGGGGGCCGTCCCGCGCCAGCCGGGGAAGGCGGCCACGCCGGGGGCCAGGCCGAGATCGAGCGTCTTGTCGCCCGGCTGCAGCGTCACCGGGAGCGCCGTTCCGGGAGGCAGCGCAACCTGGAGCGCCGAGTCCACGCTCTGCGCCGCGGCCAATACGGGAAGGACCTGGGTGAGGCGGACACGCAGCCCCTCGCTGCCGCGCAACGTGACCGGCGCCGCGGTCATTGCGATGGCGCCGTTCTCCGCGACGCCCGACCCGGCGCCGAGGCTCGGCTGCCCCGAGCCGCTCTCCGCCAGCCAGAGCGCCACACGGCCCTCTTGCGCAGGGGGCGCTGGCAGTCGCGCCGAAAGGCCGGGCGGCAGCACCAGCGTCACCGGCGCGCCGGGCGTCATGTCCAGCGGCGTCACCTGCACGGTCGCTGCGGCGGGGCCCATCAGCCAGGCCGTGCCGCCGTCCAGCACGGCGCTCCCGCTGGCCGGCGTCAGCGCGTGGCCGGCCCACCCGCCGGCGAGCAGGCCCGGGCTCGCGCCGACGGAGGCGATGCCCGGCCCGGTGAACACGACCTTGGCCACCGCCAGCGGGGATGGCATCCCCTCCAGTGCGGTAAGCGTGACCGGACCGGGCGCGTTGCCGGCCGCGGTCACGGCGCGCGCGGCAAGGCGGATCGGACCCGGGCCGCCATCCAGCATCCAGGCCTCAACCCGCCAGGGTGTAGCCCCGCCGTCCGCGGGCGCCGCCACGGCGGGGCTGCGGCCCGAGGCGAGCGCCACGGTGCGCCACGTGTCGCCATCCTGCCGCTCCAGCGCCAGCACCGCCGCGCTCGCCGCCGCGGCGCCTGCGACCAGGAGGCTGCCGGGCGCCGGGATCGGCAGGGACAGCGCGTGGACGCCCTCGCCCTCCAAGGCCGCGGCCGTCGCCGGCGCCGCCTGCATGGGCAGGGCGGGCGGCAGCGCGAGCGTCAGCGTGACTTTCGGCGCAGGCGGCGCGGCCGGCTTGGCGAGAGCGTCGGAGTCCTGGTCCGTCGTGGCCACGGTGTCGGGCACGCTGGTCGGTGGGACCGCTTCCGGCGCGGCGTTGGCGGTCTTGGTCGCATCGGTCTGGGCGTCCTGGTCATCGGACTCGTCCGCCTCGGTTTCGGTCGCGTCCGCCGCCGGCGTGTCAACGCGGGACAGGTCGGGCGGGGCGGCGGAGTCGAGGCTCAGCGTGTAGCGGCCCGCCGGCAGCAGGCGTGAGGCGGCGACGTTCCAGTCGTCCATTCGCGCGCCGTAGCGGCCGACCACGCCGCCGCCCTCGCGCCGCAGCGTCGCCTTGACGGGCGTGGCGCCCCAGCTGGCGAGCGTCGCCACGCCGGGTCGCGCCAGGCTGAACGAGGCGGTGGCGGGCAGGGTGGTGTTGCGCGGGGCGCCCGGTTGCAGGTCGGGGCTGTGCAGGCGGACCGTGTAGCCGAGCCGGTCGTTGCGGCCGAGGCTGGTCGCGTCCAGGCGCCAGTCCCCCGCCTCCAGCGCGCCCGTCCAGCTGCGCACGATGCGAGCCTTGGCCGCCGGATCGCCGGCGCGGCGCAGCTCCGCGGTCATGCCGTCGGATAGGGTAAGCGTCACCTCCGCCTGGCCGGCCAGGGTGAAATTCCACGTGTCCGGCGTGCGCGGCCGGTCGGCGCCCTCCGGCTCGCGCCAGATCGCCGTCTGCGCGGCCTCGAATGGCAGAGCGTGCGGGCCGTGGCCGGTGATCGGCGCCGGATACGCGACCTGCGTCAGCCGGGCCACGACCTGGCGGCCGACCGCGTCCGGCGCCACGACGAGCGTATAGCGGCCGGCGCGCAGCTTCGGCGCCAGCCCGTCCAGCTTGCCAGGCGCCACGACCGGCCAGCCGTCCGCATCCTCCAGCCGCCCGGTCCAAGGGGCGCCGAGCGACAGCACGTCGATCTGATACGCGTCGTCGTCGGCCACCTCGATCGGGAAGGCGACGCCGCTGCCGGCCGGCAGGGTGGCGCGCACGCTGCCGCCGGGCCGCAGCGTTTCGCCCGCGAGCAGCGGCGCCGGGCTTGCCAGCAGGCCTAGGTGCCCGGCGGAGTCGACCGCTTTTACGTCCACCCGGTAGCGGCCGGCGCGCAGGGCGGACTGGATCAGCATGTTTTGCCCGGCGCCGTTCGCGTCGCCGCTCGCCAGGGCGGGGATGAACGGCGTGGCCAGGCGGCCGGTGGTGTGCAGCCGGCCCAGCGTCTCGACGCGGAACAGTCCGCCTTGCGGCACGGTCAGGGTGAACCCGCGCTCCTCCCCGCGGCGCAGGTCCAGGAAGGCGGGGGCGCCCGCGGCGATGGTTGGCGTGGCCCCCGGCGGGCGTGGCGCGGGGATGGCGGCGAGCGGCGCTGGGGTGCGCCGCCAGCCGATCGCCACGGTGCGCGGATGGTCCGCCACGGGGATCAGCACGGTGGTTCGCCCGGCGCCCGGGCCGTCCTGTTGACCGAACGGGATGGCGCCGACGCCCTGCTCCGACACGACCAGCGTGCCGCCGCGGGCGACCAGCATGGGCAGGCTCAGCGTCTCGCCGGCGGCGATGGTCGCGATGACGGGGCCCTCCGCCAACGCCACGGGGACGCGCCGGGCGATCAGCCCCGTGGTCGCGTCCGGCGCCGTGCCGGCATCCAGGGTGAGGTATTGCCCGGCGGTGAGCGTGTAGACGCCGAGCGGGACGACCGGGTCGGACGGCAGCGGCCGCGCGAAGGGCGGGGTGACGCTCGCGGCGCCGATGGTGGCTTCCAAGCTGCCAAGCGCGCCGGTTTGGGGCGACATCTCCATGCGGTAGTAATCGGCTGGCAACGTCCCGTAGCGGCCGCGGCCGTGGCGGATCGGCACGCCGGTGCTGTCGAACCGGACGTCGCCGCCGGTCGGCAATTGGAACAGCAGGCTGCTCGGGCCGCGCAGGTTGAACCGCGTGCGCCAGGCGATCGTCGGGCCCACGCGCGGCGCGGTGCTGGCGACGATGTGCAGCGGCTCGTTCTGCGCCGCCATCTGCTGCAGCAGCAGCGTCGGCGGCAGCTCGTCGCCGCCCTGGCCGGTGGTGGACGCGGCGATCCACCAGGTTCCGGGCTTGGCGAACCGCTCGGCGGTCGAGCGGTCCAGCGCGCGCAGGGTGAACGCCTGCCCGGCGGCGGCGCGCACCTCCGCCACGTCGGACACGCCGTCCGGGCCGGTCAACACGGTGGATGGCTCGCGGCTGGCCTTGACGATGGCGCCGACGACGTCGCCAACCCGCACGTCGGCCGCGGCAGGCGCCGGCAGTTCGAGGCGCAGATAGCGGACGCCGGGCGGCAGGTCGAACACCTCGCTGCCGAACGGGCCCATGGTGGCGGTGGCCAGGCCCTCGCGCAGCGCCGGGGAGGCGCCGGCGCGCAGGAAGAACGGCTGGTCGGCGCCGCTGTCGGTCCAGGGCAGCGCCGGGCCGCCATAGGCGATCGCGAGATAGGTCCCGGGCTCGACATGGCCGATCAGGCGGAGGTCGTCGAGCGGATGGGCCGGTGTGGAGTCGACGCGCAGCCTCGCCGGCTCGAGCGCGGTCAGTTCCCGACCGTCCCGCCACAGACGCAGGTCGGCCAGGGCGCGGCCGGCGGCCTCGATGCGGACGTTGGCCCGGTCGCCGGGGGGCACGAGCAGCCAGAACGCGCGCTGCTCGCCGTCGCGCAACGGGGCGCCGACGATGCGGCCCGGCGGGGGCAGGGCGGCGGGGGGCGCGGCGTCGTGGAAGGGCGTCACCGTCAGCGAGATGGTTCCCGCGGCGCCGGGGGCGGAGGCGACGCGCAGCTTGTAGGCGCCCACGTCGAGCAGGCGGTCGAGCCGCCCGTCCTGCGCGCCGGGCACGCCGGCGACATCGGACGGCCCGGTGAGCATGTCCACCAATTGCAGCGAGGCGCCGGAGGGGCTGCGCGCCGCGATGGTGAACCGGCCCGGCGAGTCGACGTGCAGCAGCGTGTCCGCCTCCGTCGCGGCGGGGAGGCTGGCGGCGTCGAGCCGGGCGGCGGGCGCGGGCGGGCTGTCGCTGGCGGGGGGCAGCGCCGGGTCGGGCTGCGAGACGGCGGCAGCGGGTTGCAGCGCCGTGGCGGACGCAGGCGGCGCCAGGGCGGCGAGGCGGGCGGTCAGCTGGCCGGACAGGCACTGCCCGAGCGCGGCGGCGGGCACGTTGCAGGCGGCATCGCGCTGCCGCAGCCACTGCAGCAGCTCGGTCCGCATCGCGTCCCGCCGGTCCGGCTGGCGGGCAACCGCATCGGCGTAGGCGGCGGCCACCTGGCCATCCAGCGCGTGCAGCGTCGGGGATGCGCAGATCGCCTTTTCGGCCGGGGTGCGTGCGCGGGCGCAATCGATCCCTTGGGCGCGGCTGGCGAACGGGCAGGCCGTCAGGGCGGCAAGGACCAGCAGCGCTTTGACCGGCGTTCGCATCGAATTCTCCCGCGCCGAAGCATGGCATGCCGTTCCGATCGCGAGAAGCTTTGTTGCACGCCGCGCCGGGCGGTCTAGCGTGCCGTATGGAACAATCCGACGAGGGCGCGCTGGTGCTGTTCAGCGGCGGGCAGGACAGCGCGACGTGCCTGGCCTGGGCGCTGGACCGATTCGCCAGGGTGGAGACGGTGGGCTTCGATTACGGCCAGCGCCACCGGGTCGAGCTGGACATGCGAAGGCCGGTGCGCGTGGGCATGGCGGCGCTGGACCCGGAGTGGGCCGAGCGCCTGGGCGAGGACCACCTCTTGCCGATGCCAACCCTGGGCGCGCTGTCCGAGACGGCAATGACGCGCGAGCAGGCCATCACGATGGACGCGTCCGGACTGCCCTCCACCTTCGTGCCGGGTCGCAACCTGCTGTTCTTCACCTATGCCGCCGCGCTCGGCTACCGGCGCGGGCTACGGCATCTGGTGGGCGGCATGTGCGAGACGGACTACTCCGGCTACCCGGACTGCCGCGACGACACGATCAAGGCGCTGCAGGTGGCGATCAGCCTCGGGATGGATCGCCGCACGGTGCTGCACACGCCGCTGATGTGGCGCGACAAGGCGGCGACGTGGCGGCTGGCGCAGGTGCTGGGCGGCAACGCGTTGGTCAACCTGATCCGCGAGCAGACGCACAGCTGCTACGTGGGCGACCGAATGCATCGGCACGACTGGGGCTACGGTTGCGGCGCCTGCCCGGCCTGCGAGCTGCGCGCGGCCGGGTGGCAACGGTTCAGCGGAGCGCGTCAATCCCCTGCGCCAGGGTGACGTCGCGCGCGGTGACGCCGCCGGCAGCGTGGGTGGTGAGCGCGATCTCGACCCGGTTCCAGCTGTTCGACCAGTCCGGGTGATGGTCCTGCTTTTCCGCCAGCAGGGCGACGCGGGACATGAAACCCCAGGCGGCGTTGAAATCGGCGAAGCGGAAGCTGCGCTGCAGGAGGTCCGCCGCGACCGACCAACCGGGCAGGGCGGCGCGCGCGGCGTCCAGTTCGGCGGCGGAGAGGCGTTCCGGCTTCATTCGGGCGAGGGTGGGCATCTGCGTGCCGCTTGTCTAGCATCGGACGCATGACCCCACCCACCGTCGCCGACATCGTCGCCCTCGCCGAGCAGGCGCTGGCGGCCATCCCCGAGCGGTTCACCAGCCATGCCAGGCGCCTCGGCATCGTCGTGGAGGAGATGGCGGACGACGAGACGCTGGACGCGCTGGGGATCGAGAGCGGCTACGACCTGACCGGGCTGTATCGCGGCACGCCGCTGGACCAGGCGACCGAGTCGGCGCCGCCGCGGGAGCCGGACATGATCCTGCTGTATCGGGAGCCGATCCTGCTGGAATGGATCGAGACCGGGGAGGACCTGGGCGCGCTGGTGAACAACGTGCTGGTGCATGAGTTGGCGCACCATTTCGGGTTCACCGACGCCGACATCACGGCGCTGGAGCGGGAATAGCCGGCGGCGTGTACTCGCCGCGCCAGGCGAGGATCTTCCAGACGCCCTCGCCGGTCGCAATCAGGCGTTCGTCCACGGACATCGTGGCGCGGGCGAACACCAGGCTCTTGGTGGCGCGGACGATCTCGGACCGCACGGTTGCGAACTCGCCCAGCTTGAGCGCGCCGACATATTGGATGGTGAGCTGGATCGTCGCGCAGGGGCGCTCGCCGGCCGCGGCCCAGCAGGCATTCCCGAGGCCGACGTCGAACGAGGTGGCGATCATGCCGCCATGCGTGACGCCGCGCTTGTTGCCGTGACGCTCGTCGGCAAGGAAGCCGCAGATCAGCTTTTTGGCGTCGGGCGGGGCATAATAAGGGCCGACATGCCGCCCGAAGGCCTGCGTGGGCAATGGCAGCCAGCCATCGGGAACGGTCATGCTGATCATCTCCTACTGCTCCCTCTCCTACTGGGAGAGGGGCGGGGTGAGGGGCCAACGCGGCGGACGCTCAACAGGTGCGCGCGCTCACCCAACCCTCTCCCAGACGGAGAGGGCTTTTCATAGAATGCGCCGCGGCGGCTTGGCGGCAGGCGCCGGAGTCTTGGCGGGGAAACCGCACCAGGGCGCGGCGATGCAGCGCCAGCACTCCGGCGTGCGCGCCTTGCAGACGTAGCGGCCGTGCAGAATCAGCCAGTGGTGCGCCGGGCGCAGCAGGTCGGGCGGGATGCGGCGCACTAGGCCGTCCTCCACGATGCGCGGCGTCTTGCCCGGCGCGATCCCGGTGCGGTTGCCCAGGCGGAACACGTGCGTGTCCACCGCCATGGCCGACTCGCCGAATGCCACGTTCAGCACGACATTGGCGGTCTTGCGACCGACGCCCGGCAACGCCTCCAGCGCGTCGCGGTCGGGCGGGACCAGGCTGTCATGCTGGTCGACCAGGATGCGGCACAGCGCGGCCACGTTGCGCGACTTGGCCTGCCATAGCCCGATCGAGCGGATGAACGGCGCGATCCCCTCGGCGCCCAAGGCGGCCATGGCGGCGGGGCTAGGGGCGGCGGCGAACAGCGCCGGGGTCGCCTTGTTCACCGCCGCGTCCGTGGTCTGCGCCGACAGCACGACGGCGACCAGCAGGGTGAACGGGTCGGTGAACGCCAGTTCACTCTGCGCGTCGGGGTTGGCGGCGCGCAAAGCCTCGAGAAACGGGCGCACGTTGGCCAGCTTCATGCGGGGCGTGCGGGGTGGGGTCGGCATGTCGGCACGGTGCCGCGCCACCCTGCCCGGTGACAAGCGCGCCTGCCGGCGCCAATTAGGGTTGGTGAGCGCCGAACCCTGCTATTTCGAGGCCGTGATCGTGCCGCACCGCAGCCTGTCGCCGCGCGGGCTGCGGCTGCTGATTGGCGCGATCTGCGCGCTGAGCGTGGGAACGACGACGGTGTTCTGGTGGCTGGGCGCCTGGCCGATCGCCGGGTTCAACGGAGTGGAGATCACCACCGCCTTGTTGTTGCTGCGGCATAACGTGCGCGCGGCGCGGGCCAGCGAGATGCTCCTGCTGTCGCCGGACGCGTTGCGCATCGTCCGCACGGCGGTCGACGGCACGCGATCGGAGCGGAACTTGCCGCCGGCCTGGCTGCGGGTGGATTTGGAGGAGCGCGCCGGCCGCGTGCCGGGGCTGTTCCTAGCGTCGCACGGCGTGCGCGTGGAGGTGGCGGCAAGCCTGGGGGAGCCGGAGAAGCTGGATTTGGCGCAGGCGCTGAAGGATGCGTTGCATCGTTGGCGCAACCCGGTTTTCGACAATCTGGCTTTGGAGCGTGATTGGAGCGGGCTGGGCCGGACTTGATGGCGACGAGGATTACTCCGTCATGCCAGGGCTCGACCCTGGCATCCAAGGGACGCGAACGATGACGCGACGCCTCGTTGGCGCTTTCGAACCACAATCTGGGTCCGACATTGCGACCGGGACGCCGCGGATACCAGGGTCAAGCGCTGGCATGACGAGATTTTCGCCCCGTCAATAGGACCCTACGTCGGGTCCGTGGTCCCTCAGTAAAGGGCAGGCGTCTCGGACGGCATCGTTCCGAGCGGGAACAGCCGGGTGACGTGGCCCATCTTGCGGCCGGGGCGCGCCTCGGCCTTGCCGTAGAGATGCGGCGCGAGCCCGGGTGTGGCGACGATGACCGGCCATTTCGCCATCTCGTCCGGGCCGACGATGTTCTTCATCACGGCATCCG
The DNA here is from genome assembly GCA_964242925.1 of uncultured Acetobacteraceae bacterium. GTDB lineage: Bacteria > Pseudomonadota > Alphaproteobacteria > Acetobacterales > Acetobacteraceae > LMUY01. Next base: position 12,687 of record CAXTBW010000039.1, on the reverse strand, counting down.
AGTGGCGAAGGGCGGGCGGCAGCTGCAGGCCGGCGATTGCGCGCACATGCAGCTCGAACTGGCTGGCAAGGCAGGCCTCGATCGTCCAGTGGCCGGAGTTGTGCGGGCGCGGGGCGATCTCGTTGACCAGGATGGCGCCGTCGACGCAGACGAACATCTCGACGGCGAGCAGGCCAACCAGATCCAGGGCGGCCGCCACGCGCAGGGCGATCGCGACGGCGGCCGCGCTGCGATCGGACGATAGCGGGGCTGGGGCGATGGTCACGTCGAGGATGCCGTCGCGGTGGCGGTTCTCCACGGGGTCGAACGCCACGGCGGCGCCGTCCAGGCCGCGCGCGACGACGACGCTGATCTCGCGCTCGAACGCCACGAGCCGTTCCAGGACGAGCGGTTCGTCGCCGAGCTCCTGCCATGCCGGATGCAGGGCGGACAGGTTGCGCAGGACAGCCTGGCCCTTGCCGTCGTAGCCGCCGCGCGCGGTTTTCAGCACGGCGGGCAGGCCGAGCCGCGACACGGCGCCGTGCAGCCCCGCCTCGTTGCGGACCGCGACCCAGGCGGCCGTCGCGATGCCGGCCTCGTTCAGGAAGGTCTTCTCGACAACGCGGTCCTGACTGATGCGCAGGATGGCGGGCCCTGGACGGACGGGGCGGATCGAGGCCAGCAGGTCGAGTCCTTCGGCGCTGACGTTCTCGAACTCGAAGGTGATCACGTCGACCGACTGAGCGAAGACGCGCAGCAGGTCCGAGTCCTCGTAGTCTCCTTCGAAGGTGCGGGCGGCGACCTGCGAGGCCGGGCTGTCGCTCTCGGGCGTCAGGATGTGGCAGCGGTAGCCCAGCCCGGCGGCGGCCATGGCGGACATGCGGCCGAGTTGTCCGCCGCCGACGATGCCAATGATGGCGTTGGGCGGCAGCGCCTGGTTCACGCCGGGTTCAGACGGGATGGTCGGCGACGGCGGCCGTTTGCGCGGCGCGGCGCTCGGCCAGGCGGGCGGCCAGCGGCGGGTCCGCCAGCGCGAGGATCGCGGCGGCGAGCAGGGCGGCGTTCACCGCGCCCGGGCGGCCGATCGCCAAAGCGCCGACCGGAATGCCAGCCGGCATCTGGACGATGGAAAGAAGGCTGTCCATCCCCTTGAGGTTATGGCTTTCTACTGGGACGCCGAGGACCGGCAGAATGGTCCAAGCGGCGCACATCCCGGGCAGGTGGGCCGCGCCGCCAGCGCCGGCGACGATCACCTGCAGCCCGCGTTCCGCAGCGCCCTTCGCGTAGTCCGCCAGCCGGTCCGGGGTGCGATGGGCGGAGACGATCCGCACCTCGTGCGCGATGCCCAACTCGTCCAGCGTGGCGGCGGCGTGACGCAACGTCTCCCAGTCGGACTGGCTGCCCATGATGACGCCGATGCGCGGCGCGTCAGTCAAGCTATGCTGTCCGGGATCAAACGGCTTTCGAGCCAGGCGACCTCGTCCTTGAGCAGCAGCTTGCGCTTCTTCAGCCGCTGGAGGCCGAGCTGGTCGAGCCCGACTTCCGACAATCGCGCGATCACGGTGTCGAGATCGCGGTGCTCGCTGCGCAGTTCGTGCAGCCTGCGGAGGAGGGAATCGCGGTCGGTCAGCATTGAAATGCAATAACACGACACCGCAAGCGTGGTCCACGCGCTGCACTGCAGCGTCACGCGAAATGCTGGCATTTCCGGGTGAGGCGGCGCTAGGGTTCAGGGTGGCGCGGTTTGCGCTGCAGCCTGGACGATATGTTCGAAGGAGGATTCATGAGCCTGCAATCCCGCATCGACAGCCTGAAGCAACGCCACGATAAGGTGGACGCCCGCGTCTCCGAGGAGGATCACCGTCCTCGTCCGGACCCGGACGAGCTGATGCGGCTGAAGGGCGAGAAGCTTCGGCTCAAAGACGAGATGGAACGGCTGAGCGCGCGCAACTAGCTGGCTGCCGCTCCCTCTCCCATGCAGGGGGAGCGGCTACGCGGCTTCCTCGGTCTCGATGCGCATCGGCGCCGGGACTGTCTTGCCCTCGCGGATCAGGCGGTCATTGGCGGCTGTGACCATCGCATTCAGGTCCGTCTGACTGCACAGGCCGAGGATCACCGGGTCGCGCGGCTTGATGTTGGTGCTGTTCCAGTGGCTGCGCTCGCGGACCTTCTGGATCGTCTCCTTCGTGGTGCCGAGCAGCTTCACCACCTGCGCCTCGGACAGCTGTGGAAAGTTGCGCAGCACGAACGCGATCGCGTCCGGACGGTCGTTGCGCTTCGCGACGGGTGTGTAGCGAGCGCCGCGGCCCTTCTTCGGCGGCGGGTTGGCCGGCGGCAGCAGCTTTAGCCGCGCATCGCCGTCCGCCTCGCACCGGGTGATCTCGGCCTGGTCAACCTGCAGGTTTGCGACCGGGTCGTAGCCGACAATCCCCTGCGCCACCTCGCCATCGGCGATGGCCTGGATCTCGAGCGGATGCATGCCGCAGAACTCGGCGATTTGGGTGAAAGTGAGCGCGGTTTTGTCGATGAGCCACACGGCGGTGGCTTTCGGCATTAGGGGAAGGCTCATGTGACGGTCTCCGGCCGCAGCGCGGCGAGTCCATCACGGAGGCGCGCCCAGCAGCCATTATGGCAGATGATATGGCGGTCCGCTCCCTTGCCGGTCAAGGGCTTCGCCGTCATGTTTCCGTCTTATTGGTTCGGAATGGGAAGCATGTGGGACGAGGAGCCGCCACCGCGACCACGGCGGGTGAACGCCGTCGCCCTAGACCCTATGGGGGTGGCCGAGCTGCGGGACTACATCGACGAGTTGAAAGCCGAGATCGCCCGGGTCGAAACGGCAATCGGCAATAAACAAAGCCATCGAGGCGTGGCGGACAGCTTCTTCCGCAAATAGTGAAAACGGGGGCCGGTCACCCGGCCCCCTTTCCGATTCGAAGTTAGGCGGCCTTGACGGACGCCTCGCTGTCGTTGGCGATGGCCGGAGCAGCCGCCGCCGATGTGCCGACGGGGATGCGGCGAGGCTTCAGCGCCTCGGGCACCACACGCTTCAGCGCAACATGCAACAGCCCGTTGCGCAGGTCGGCGCCGTCCACAACGATGTGATCGGCCAAAGCGAACCGACGCTCGAACGCGCGCCCAGCTATGCCGCGATACAGCAACTCCTCGGCGGTGTCGTCGCTCAGCTTGCCGGATACGATCAGCTGGTTGTCCCGCACCGTCAGCTCGAGGTCATCCTGATTGAAGCCGGCCACCGCCATGGTGAGGCGATAGCTGTCATCGCCGGTCTTGGCGATGTTGTACGGCGGGTAGGTCGGCGCTGGGGCCGTCTCCTGCGCCGTGGCCATCAGGCGAGCCATACGGTCGAAGCCGATAGCGGTGCGGAAAAGGGGGGAATAATCGAACGACATGCAAAACCTCCTGCAAAGCAAGGTCATCATCAATGGGTCGCCCAAATGGGCCGGCCCGCTTCAGTCCCCGCAACCCCTATTGGGCGCTGCGGACCACCCTAAAATAGAAAAGGCCGCCCCTGGGTTCAAGGGCGGCCTTCCAGATAACGCGTCTGTGACGCTGGTTACTTGCGCGTGCCCAGCCCGGCGAAGCGCTTGTTGAACTTGGCCACCTGTCCGCCGGTGTCCATCATGCGCTGCACGCCGGTCCAGGCCGGGTGCGACTTCGGGTCGATGTCCAGGCGCAGAGTGTCGCCGGCCTTGCCCATCGTCGAGCGGGTCATGAACTCCGTCCCGTCCGTCATGATGATCTTCACGTCGTGATAGTCGGGGTGAATGCCGCTCTTCATCGCATGCCGCTCCTGGTGGCCCGTGCCGATACCGACCGGCGGGGCAAGGCGCCCGTATACGGCCGACCCGTCGCGCTGTGCAATGCCAAGGCTTTTCCCCGCCGCACCGCACGTTCCAAACCTAGGCGCAAGTGGCGTAGACTTTCGCAGACGCTGCTCAAGCCTGGGCGCCTGCCTTTGCGAAAGGTTCCGCATTGCTGACCGACGGGGCCATTCTGTCCATCCAGTCCGCCGTCGCATACGGCCATGTCGGCAACAGCGCCGCGGTGTTCCCGCTGCAGCGGTTGGGCCGGGAGGTCTGGCCGATCGACACGGTGCAGTTCTCCAACCACCCCGGCTACGGCGCGCGGACCGGCCAGGTGTTCACCGGCGAGCACGTGCGCTCCGTCGTCGACGGCATCGCTGCGCGCGGCGTGCTGGGCCAGTGCGGCGCGGTGCTCAGCGGCTACCTGGGCGACCCGGCGGTCGGCGAGGCGGTGCTGCACGCCGTCGCAGCGGTGCGCCAGGCGAACCCCGACGCGCTGTATTGCTGCGACCCGGTCATCGGCGACGCGGGGCCGGGGATCTACGTGCAGGCGTCCATCCCCGCCCTGTTGCGGGAGCGCTGCCTGCCGCAGGCCGACATCGCGACGCCCAACCTCTTCGAGTTGCAGCAGCTCACCGGCCGCCCGACCGCCACGCTGGAGCAGACCCGCGACGCCATCGCCGCGTTGCGCGCCACCATGCGGCCCGGCGCCCGGCTGCTGGTGACGAGCGTGGCGCTGGACTCGGCGGCGTCCACGATCGATCTGCTCGCCGCCGATGCCGCCGGGTCGTGGCAGGTGCGCACGCCGTTGCTGCCGATGAGCGTCAACGGCGCCGGCGACACTATCGCCGCGCTGTTCCTGCACCACGTGCTGCGCACCGGCAGCACGCCCGCCGCGTTGTCCGCCGCCGCCAGCAGCCTCTACGGCCTGCTGCGCCGCACTGCCGAGGCAGGGTCCCGCGAGTTGCTGAGCATCGCGGCGCAGGACGAGTTCGTCCAACCGCGGGAGGTGTTCCGCGCCGACGCGATCTGATCATTTCGGCGCGCACGCTCCTGGTTCTGCCCTGATCCGGACAAGATCAGGGACTACACGGAAGGCACGTTCGACGCCTTCCGTCATGGACACGCTTGCATGCGAATCCTCCACATCTACCAACGCGTGCTGGGCATGCTGGGCGCCGACAAACGGCTCGCCGTGCTGCTCGGACTCGCCAACATTGCGCTGGCTGGGCTGAGCTTCCTCGACCCGGTGCTGTTCGGTCGCGTCATCGGGCTGTTGTCCGCGTCGGACCGCATGACGCGCGACGCGCTCTGGACGCAGGCCGCGACGCTGATCGGCATCTGGATCTGCGTCGCCGCGGTGGCGATCGGCGGCAACATCCTGACCGTCGTGCATGCCGAGCGCATGGCGCATCGCAACCGGCTTAAGGTGATGAGCCGCTTCTTCTCGCACGTCCTGTCGCTGCCGCTGTCGTTCCATAGCGAGGCGCAGTCCGGCCGGCTGATGAAGGTGATGCTGGGCGGCGCGGACTCGATGTTCTCCGTCTGGCTCACGTTCTTCCGCGAGCAGCTGGCGACGTATGTGGCGCTGCTGGTGCTGCTGCCGCTGACGCTGTTGCTCAACTGGCAGCTCAGCCTGGTGCTGATCGCGCTGGTGGTCCTGTTCTGCGTGGTGACGACCGTGGTGATCAACCGCACCGAGGCCGGGCAGGCGCGGGCGGAGCATTTCCAGTCGAGCCTTGCGGGGACGGCGCAGGACGCGCTGGCCAACGTGATGGTGGTGCAGTCGTTCACCCGGTTGGCGGCCGAAACGCGGCGGTTCGGGCAGATCGCCGACGAGGTGATCGCAAACCAGTTCCCGGTGCTGAACTGGTGGGCGGTGGTCAACGTGATGACCCGCGGCGCGTCCACCATCGCGGTCATCGTGATCGTGCTGATCGGCACCCTGCTGCACGTGGCCGGCAAGGCGTCGGTCGCCGAGATCGTGACCTTCATGGGGTTCGCCAACCTGCTGATCAGCCGGCTGGAGTCGGCGATGCAGTTCGCCTCGCGGCTGTTCCTGCAGCTGCCCGGGCTTGAGGAGCATTTCGGGGTGCTGGACGCCAAGACCTCGGTGCCCGAGCAGCCGGACAGCGTGGAGCTGGAGGCGCCGCGGGGCGAGGTGGCGTTCGAGGCCGTGTCGTTCGCCTATCCCGGCGGCCCGGCGATCCTGTCCGACGTGTCGTTCGTGGCGCAGCCGGGCACGGTGGTGGCGCTGGTGGGTTCCACCGGCGCCGGCAAGAGCACGGCGATGAACCTGCTGCAGCGGCTGTGGGACCCGACTGCCGGGCGGGTGGCGATCGACGGACAGGACATCCGGCACGTGACGCTGGAAAGCCTGCGCCGCACCATCGGCGTGGTGTTCCAGGAGAGCCTGCTGTTCAACCGCTCGATCCGCGACAACCTGCGCATCGGCCAGCCCGGCGCGACGGATGCAGAGGTGGAGCAGGCCTGCCGCCTGGCCGACGCGCACGACTTCATCGTCCGCCAGCCGCAGGGCTACGACACGATGGTGGGCGAGCGCGGCGCCACCCTGTCCGGCGGCCAGCGCCAGCGTTTGGCGATCGCCCGCGCGCTGCTTAAAAACCCGCCCATCCTGATCCTGGACGAGGCGACCAGCGCGCTGGACGCAGCGACCGAGGCCCGGGTGTCGCGCGCGATGGCGACGCTGATGGACGGCCGGACCACGTTCATCATCGCGCACCGGCTGTCCACCGTGCGCGACGCCGACGAGATCCTGGTGTTCGACGGCGGGGAGATCGTGGAGCGCGGTCGGTTCGAGGCGCTGGTGGCCCGCGGCGGGCGGTTCGCGGAGCTGGTTGCGACGCAGCTGTCGGGCGCGCCCCAGATCCGGGCTGCGGAGTAGCGATCCGCTTGCACCGGGCGGCGGGACCGGCGATGAACCGTCATGCCCGCCCTTCAGCCGCCTCGCGGCACCCATGACCTGATCGGCGACGACCAGCGCCGTTACGCCCGCGTCGTCGACACCGCTCGCGCCACCGCCGCGCTGTATGGCTTCGACGAGTGGTCGACGCCGATCTTCGAGGACACCGCCGTGTTCGCCCGCACCCTGGGCGACACGTCCGATGTGGTGACGAAGGAGATGTACAGCTTCGACGACCGCGGCGGCGACAGCGTCACCCTGCGGCCCGAAGGCACCGCCGGCATCTGCCGCGCCCTGGTCACCAACGGCCTGACGCAATCGTTGCCGCAGAAGGTGTTCTACGCCGGCCCGATGTTTCGCTACGAGCGCCCGCAGAAAGGCCGCACCCGGCAGTTCCACCAGATCGGCGCCGAGCTGATCGGCCCGGCCGAGCCGCTGGCGGACGCGGAGGTGATCGCGTGCGGCTGGGACATCCTGACCCGGCTCGGCATCGCGGACGGCGTCGCGCTCGAGGTCAACACGTTGGGCGACCGGTCCAGCCGCGACGCCTACCGGGCCGCTTTGGTGAGTTATTTCGCCACCCATCGCGCGGCGCTGTCGGCCGAGAGCCAGGAGCGGCTGGAGCGCAATCCGATGCGCATCCTGGACAGCAAGGATCGCGGCGACCGCGCCATCGTGGAGGGCGCGCCGACCATCGCCGCGCACCTGACCCCGGAAGCCGCAGCGTTCTACGCGGATATGCTGGGCCACCTCGCCCGCTTTGGCGTGCCGTTCCAGGAGAACCCGCGCATTGTCCGTGGCTTGGACTACTACAATCACACCGCTTTCGAGTTCGTTACCGACCGGCTGGGCGCGCAAGGCACTGTCATGGCCGGCGGGCGCTACGACGGCCTGGTCGAGCAGATGGGCGGGCCGCCGACCCCCGCCGTCGGCTGGGCCGCGGGCATCGAGCGCCTGTCCATGCTGCTGCAGGATGCGGGCGGGGCGCCGGCACCGGTCGCCGTGATCCCGGTGGGAGAGGGCGCGCAGGACGCCGCCACCGCGGTGCTGCAGACCCTGCGCGGCGCCGGCGTGCGGGCGGAGATGGCCTACCGCGGCAACCTCAAGCGCCGCATGGAGCGCGCCAACCGCATCGGCGCCCGCGCCGCGGTGATCCTGGGCGCCGATGAGGCGGCGCGCGGCGTGGCCCAGTTGAAGCGATTGGACACGGGCGCGCAGGAGGAGGTGGCGATCGACAGCCTCGCCGCCCGGCTGGCTTGAGCACGCTCGACGTCAAGCTGGACCGCGTGGTGGACCGCGCGGAGGAGCTGCGGTCGCAACTGACGGCCGGACTGTCGGGCGACGCGTTTGCCCGCGCCTCCCGCGAGCTGTCGGAGCTGGAGCCCGTGGTGGCGCGCATCGGCGACCTGCGCGCCGCCGAGCGGGCCGCGCGGGAGGCGGAGGCGCTGCTGGCCGACCCGGAGATGAAGGAGCTGGCGGAAGCCGAGTTGGGCGGCCTGCGCAACCGGCTACCCGGGCTGCAACACGAGATCCGCCTCGCGTTGCTGCCGCGCGACGCGGCGGACGAGCGCAGCGCGATCCTGGAAATCCGTCCCGCAGCGGGCGGCGACGAGGCCGGGCTGTTCGCGGCCGAGCTGTTCGGCGCCTACCAGCGCTATGCCGGGCTGCGCGGCTGGCGGTTCGAGATCATGGAGTTCGCCGACACCGAGCTAGGCGGGTTGAAGGAAGGCGTGGCCGAGGTTACCGGCCGCGGCGTGTTCGCGCGGCTGAAATACGAGTCGGGCGTGCACCGCGTCCAACGAGTCCCGGCGACCGAGAGCCAGGGGCGCATCCACACCTCGACGGTGACCGTGGCGGTGTTGCCGGAGGCGGAGGAGGTCGACGTTCAGGTCAACGAGTCGGATTTGCGGATCGACACCTATCGCGCGTCGGGCGCCGGCGGGCAGCACGTGAACAAGACGGACAGCGCGGTGCGGATCACCCACATCCCGTCCGGCGTGGTGGTGGCGATGCAGGAGGAGCGCTCGCAGCATAAGAACCGCGCCAAGGCCATGAAGATCCTGCGCGCCCGGCTTTACGAGCAGCAGCGCGCCAGCTTGGCCGCCACCCGCGGCGCCGACCGCAAGGCGCAAGTTGGCACGGGGGACCGGTCCGAGCGCATCCGGACCTACAACTTCCCGCAGGGGCGCGTGTCGGACCACCGCATCAACTTCACGTCGCACAAGATCGACCGGGTGATGTTGGGGGAGTTCGACGAGGTGGTGGACGCGCTGACCGCGGAGGACCAGGCCGCCCGGCTCGCGGCCGACGATTGACCCTGAACGAGCGGCTGCGGAGCGCCGCGGCGCGGCTGGCGGCGGTGGGGGTGGAGGCGCCGCGTCGGGAGGCCCGGCTGCTGCTGTCGCACGCCGCCGGGCTGGACGCCGCCGCGCTGCTGCGGGAGGGCGACACGGACCTGCCCGCGCCCGGCTTCGACGCCATGGTGAACCGGCGCGCCGCGCGGGAGCCGTTGGCGTTCATCGTCGGCCACCAGCATTTCTGGACGCTGGACCTGCTGGTGTCACCGGCGACGCTGATCCCGCGCGCCGACTCCGAGACGCTGATCGAGGCCGCGCTGGCTGCGTTTCCGGCGCGTCATCCACGCCGTTTGCTGGATCTGGGAACCGGCACTGGCTGCCTGCTGCTTGCCGCCCTCAGCGAGTTCCCGGCCGCGTCGGGCGTGGGCGTGGACCGGTCGCCGGATGCGGCTGCGCTGGCGCGACGCAACGCATCCCGGACGGGGCTGGACGGACGCGCCGGCTTCGTGTGCGGCGACTGGGCCGCGGCGTTGGCCGGGCAGTTTGACCTGGTGCTGTCCAACCCGCCCTACATCGTGGCGGACGAGGTCGGCGGGCTGATGCCGGAAGTGGCGGGGCACGAACCCGGCCTGGCGCTGGACGGCGGGACAGACGGGTTGGCGGCCTACCGGGCGATCATGGCAGCGCTGCCGGCCTTGCTGCGGCCGGACGGGATCGCCATCTTGGAGCTTGGACGGGGTCAGGCGAACGCGGTGGCGCTGCTTGCGCAAGGCGTTGGCCTGGACGTCGAACCACCGCGATTGGACCTATCTGGCATTGCGCGCGCGTTGATCGTTCGCCCGGCCGGCAAGAAAACGGTTGGCGAACTGGCGCAAGGCCAGTAAGGGACATGTGCGTGACGCGCCGGACCAGCCTTCATGGCGTCCGGCCCGGCCTGGTGGAAGCCAGGGCTTCGTATCGCGCAGGCCAATAGGCCAGACCCGAGACCAGAGACACGGGAAGAGCACCAGACCGAATGAATATGAAACGCATGCGTGGCCGCAACAATCGAGGCGGTAGCGGTGGCGGCGGAGGCGGGGGCGGCCCCCCGCGGCACCAAAGCGGCAACGTTCCGCTCAACCGCAACCACGTCTTCGACAGCAATGGCCCCGACCTGCGGGTTCGCGGCACCGCGCAGCAGTTGTTCGAAAAATACCTTCAGCTTGGCCGCGACGCGACCAGCAGCGGCGACCGGGTGATGGCCGAGGGCTATTTCCAGCACGCCGAGCACTACTTCCGCATCATCAACGCCATCAACCAGGCGCAGCAGCAGAATCAGCCGAATGGGCAGGCGAACGGTCAAGCCGTCATCCAGCCGCCGCAGCACAACGGCCCTCGCCGAGACGAGCCGGAGGAAGATGACGACGGCGACGACCAACCCGACTTGGAACGCGAGCTGCGCGGCGAGCAGCCGGCCGCGGACACGGTGCACATCCCGATTGCGGCGTCCCAGCCGGACAGCTGACTCCGCGCCGCATCGGGTTGCTTGAACAGCCGCCGAAACGCTGGTTCAGTTGCGGTTTTTACGTCGTCATCGCGCGCTCTTTACGTCGTCGTTGCGCCCACTCCCACCCGTCATTGCGAGGAGCGCTTGCGACGAAGCAATCCAGCCGCCGACGCCGAATGCGCGGCCCTGGATCGCCACGCCGCTAGCGGCGGCTCGCGATGACGAATTTGTAATCGACGACGGGTGCTGGTTGATGAGGGTCGGACACCCAGCAGGTCGGCTCGATCCGGCTAGGCTCTAGCCGCCGAGCGCCGCCTCGACCGTCCGCACCGCCGCTAGCGGCACCGCCGCGCGTCCGACGACCTTGCCGCCGATGCACGCCAGCCACACCCCGCCACCCGGCGGGTCGGGTCGCAATTCAACGACCCGCGCTTCCGTGTCCAAAGCCACCGCCTGCCACACCCGCCAGCCGGAGCGCACTGGCCCCTGCAGGCGGATCACCCGCGCCACAGGGTCGCCGGCATCGTCGCACCCGATCCACTCGAGCGCGCGGCTTTCGCCCGCCTCGGCCTGTCGTCCCCGTGTCCAGTGGAGACGGGGCGGCTGCAACTCAGGCGGACTTCGCCATGATCTCGTCGGCGATGTTGCGCGGCACCGGGTCGTAATGGTGAAACTGCATGGTGAAGGACGCGCGGCCCTTCGTCATGGAACGCAGGTCCGAAATGTAGCCGAACATCTCCTTCAACGGCACGCCCGCGCGCACCGTCACGGTCGACCCGGCCGATTCCTGCGCCTGGATCTGCCCGCGGCGCCGGTTCAGGTCGCCCACCACGTCGCCGACGTGGTCCTGCGGGGTGGTGACCTCCACGTCCATGATCGGCTCCAGGATGATCGGCCCGGCCTTCTTCATGCCGTCGCGGAAGCACGCCTTGGCCGCGATCTCGAACGCCAGCGCGCTCGAGTCCACGTCGTGGTACTTGCCGTCGACCAGCGTGTACTTGAAGTCGACCGTCGGGAAGCCCGCCATCACGCCGGTGTCGGCCTGCACACGGATGCCCTTCTCGACCGCCGGCACGTACTCGCGCGGCACCGAGCCGCCGACCGTCTTGTTCTCGAACACCACGCCGGCGTTGCGCTCCAGCGGCTCGAACAGCACCTTCACCTCGGCGTACTGACCAGAACCGCCCGTCTGCTTCTTGTGCGTGTAGGTCTCAGTCCACGGCTTGCTGATGGTCTCGCGATACGCCACCTGCGGCGCGCCGATGTTGGCGTCCACGCCATACTCGCGGCGCAGGCGGTCGATGATGATCTCCAGGTGCAGCTCGCCCATCCCCGACAGGATGGTCTGCCCGGTCTCCTGGTCGGTCTTCAGCCGCAGCGAGGGGTCCTCGCCGGCCAGCTTCTGCAGGCCAAGCGTCATCTTCTCGACGCCGTCCTTGGTCTTCGGCTCGACCGAGATGTCGATCACCGGCACCGGGAACGCCATGCGCTCCAGCACCACCGGGTCCTCCGCGGAGGCCAGCGTGTCGCCCGTGCCGGTGTCCTTCAGGCCCACGAATGCGGCGATGTCGCCGGCCTGAACCTCCTTGATCTCGGCGCGCTTGTCCGCATGCATCTGGAACATGCGGCCGATGCGCTCTTTGCCGTCCTTCGTCGTGTTCAGCACGGTGTCGCCGATCTTCAACGTCCCGGCATACACGCGCACGAAGGTCAGCGTGCCGTACTTGTCGTTGATGATCTTGAACGCCAGCCCGGCGAACGGCGCCTTCGGGTCGGCCTTGATGCGGCGGCGGTCGCTGTGCTCGCCGTCCTCCTCGCCTTCCTCGGCGGCGACCGAGATGCCGGGCACGTCGATCGGGGAGGGCAGGTAGTCGACCACCGCGTCCAGCAACGGCTGCACGCCCTTGTTCTTGAACGCCGTGCCGCACAGCACCGGACGGAACGCGCCGGAGATGGCGCCCGCCTTGATGCATCGCTTCAGCGTCGCGACGGCGACGTCGCCGTGCTCGAAATATTCCTCCATCGCCTGATCGTCCACGGATAGCGCCGTGTCGAGCAGGGTCTGGCGGTGCTCCTTCGCCTTCTCCAGCAGGTCGTCCGGAATCGGCTCGTCGTGGAATTTCGCGCCCAGCTCGCCGCCTTCCCAGACGATCGCCTTCATCTCGACCAAGTCCACCA
>CAXTBW010000038.1:30372-35347 GCA_964242925.1 uncultured Acetobacteraceae bacterium | reverse complement strand
TTCAAGCGCGAGGCGCAGGCCGCCGGGCGGCTGAACCAGCCCAACATCGTCGGCGTGTTCGACTACGGCGAGACGGACGAACTGGCCTACATCGTGATGGAGTTCGTGGACGGCCGCACGCTGAAGCAGCTGCTGGAGGCCGACGAACGGCTGCCGCTGGCCGAGACCCTGGGGGTGATGGACGACATCCTGGCCGGGCTGACCTACAGTCACGCGCGCGGCGTGGTGCACCGCGACATCAAGCCGGCCAACGTCATGATCACGCAGGACGGCCGCGCCAAGATCGCCGATTTCGGCATCGCGCGGATCGAGAGCAGCAGCATGACGCAGGCGGGCACCGTACTCGGCACCCCCGCCTACATGTCGCCCGAGCAGTTCATGGGCCAGACGGTGGACCGGCGCACCGACATCTACTCGTGCGGCGTGCTGCTGTATCAACTGCTGACCGGCGAGCGTCCGTTCGAGGGCGGCCTCACCGCCATCATGCACAAGGCGCTCAACACCACGCCGCCACGCCCGTCGGAGCTGTCAGTGACGGCGCCGCCGCAGCTTGACGCAGTGGTGGCGCGCGCGATGGCCCGCCGGCCGGAGGACCGCTTCCCCGACGCGGCGGCATTCGCCGAGGCGCTGCGCCAGAGGGCAGCCGCGGGCGCCGCGCCGACGGAGGAGGCGGACGCGACGATCGTGGCCGCCCCGCGCTCCCGTCCGCCGGTGGCGCCGGTTGCGGCCCCGCAGCGCGCCCGCGCGTCCCGGCTGCCGTTGTTCGCCGGCGGCGGCGTCGCGGTCGCGGCAGCCCTTGGCGTTGCCGCGTGGGTGCTGCTGGCGCCTAAGCCGGTTCAGCCGCCGCCGGACCCCAAGACTAACCTGGCCGGACACGACGACCGCCAACTGCCCGGGCAGGTCTCGCTGCCCGACACGGGACCGCCGCCGGACGCCCGGCTCGCGTCGGAGCAGGGTCATGGCGCGCCCAACCCCCGTTCGGGGGGCCAGTTGCCGCCGTTGACGCCGGGAACGTCGCCGCCGCCTGGCGATGCGACCCAGTCCACCCAGCCCCCGCCGGAACGCACGCCCTTCCCGCCCATCTCCGAGACGCCGCCGCCCGACACGGTCAAGCCGGTCGCGCCGGTCGAGGCGAGCGCGACGCCCGCGCAGATCGTCGCGGCGTTGGACGCGGCGCTCCCCGGGCTGCGCTGCACGCTGGCCAGCGCCGGAGCAGCCGCCGGCGAGGCCAGCGTCACGGGGATCGTGGGCGCCGACGAGCCCGAAGCGTCGCTTCGCCGCGCCGTGGCGGAGGCTGGCGCGGCTGCCGCCAGTTGGCGGGTGAAGACGGTCGACGGGCGGTATTGTCGTGCGTTGGACGTGGTGCGGCCACTTGCCGGCCGACGGATCGCCGCCGCGCTGGCTGACCCGGCGCCACTGCGCAACCGGGCGACGATCGCGCTCGCCGTCACCATGCCGGACTTCGGCGGACATCTGCAGATCGACTTCCTGCAGCACGACGGCGCCGTGTATCATCAGGCGCCCGGCCCCGGCTATCCGGACCTGACCTACGCGGCGGGCGCCCGGGCGGAGTTCGGGCGGAAGCGGCCGGGCTTCGACGGCTGGCAGGTCGGGCCGCCGTTCGGCGCCGACCTGATCGTCGTGATCGCCTCCACCGCCCCGCTGTTCAGCCGGTCGCGCCCCTACGTGGAGCAGACCGACACCTACCTGCGGGACCTTCAGGCCGCCGCGGACGCCCTGCGCCGTGCTGGCGGCGGCCTGGCCGCGACCGCCGTGGTGATCGAAACCCTGCCCTGACGCCTAGCCGGCGGTCGGCGGCCCGGCTGCGATCTCAACCGCGGCGATGCGCCGGGCGTTTCCGCGCGCAGCCAGCACGACGGCATGCCCGCGGCGAACGCCTGGCGGATCGCGGCCAGGCGGGCCTGCGGGATGCCGAGCGCCCGCTCGTTAAAAAATCGGGGGTCGGGAGTGTGGATCAGGTAGGCCTGCATCTCGTTTATCATGAGGTCTTCGAGCGCCGGATCGTAGCCGTCGCGGCGCAGATAGGCGCGGACCTTCGCCCGCTCGTCCGCCGTCAACACGGTCTGCCAGACCAGCGCGACGTAGCTCGCATAGGCGGCGTTGGTGAAGTACTCGCCGTGCGCCAACTCGTGGTGCAGGATCGTGGCGCGGGAGCCGGCGTCAATCCGCGTCTGCGGGTGGGCGCGCGGCACGGTGATGAGCGCGCCAAATCCGAACGGCTCGTCGCCGGCCGTTTTCATCAGGCGGCGCAGTTGCTCCTCCTCCGGGCGCAGGGCCACGTGGTCGCGGTCCGCCAAGGCGAAGAACCGCACGATGTCGCTGCCGCGGTAGTCATGGCCGTAATAGTAGGTGTCCGGCGTGGCGCCGCTGGCGTGGATTGACGCGGCCAGCTCGGCGTCGCCCAGCACGCGGTCGCGCGGCTGCCCGGCCTTCTCAGCCCAGGCGGCGATGCGGTTGAGCATGGCTCCCTGCGTGGCGAGCTCGGGGAAGTCCAGCACCAGGATCGCCGGGTTCGGCGCGAAGCGGAACACGCCGAGCACCGCGGGATCGTGCTCCCGCAGCTCGGCCTCGTCGGCGAACGGTTCGGAGTCGCGCGCCGGCGGGGCCGGGACGGTGAGCGCAGCGGGGCTGGCGAGTGGTGGCGTAGGCGGCGCCGGCGCGCGCACGGCGTAGCACGACGCGCCGACCGCCACGGCGCAGATGGCGAGCGCCGCAGCAATCGCGGCGCCCAGCCGCCGACGCCGGGCCGGCCGCAGCAGCACCGTCTCGTCGTTTCCGGCCATCGCGGCGCAGCGTCGTCAGGCGCCGAGGTTGATGACTTGCACCCGGCGATTGCGCGGCTCCGGCACCTGCTGCGGCGTCTGCACCAACAGCCCGTCCTCCCCCATGCCGGCCGATTCGAGCCGCGTCCGGTCGACGTTGAACTTCGCGACCAGATACTCCACGACCGTGGCGGCCCGGCGTTCGGACAGCGCCTTGTTCGCCTCGGGCGAGCCCACCGTGTCGGTATGCCCCTCGATGCGGAAGTGGAACGTGGCCAGCGACGGGCTGGACAACGCGCGGCCCAGCTCGTTCAGCGTGCGCACGGCCGCCGGCGTCAACTCCGCCGAGTTCGTCAAGAACTGGACGCTGAGGTTGACCGCCGGCGCGCTGGGCTGGGCTGCCGCGCTGGTGGCGGACCGCTGGCGCGCGACTCGGCCGGTACGCGGAAGGCCCGCATGGCCGGTGGCCGCGGGCTCCCCGACGGGGGGCGCTGTCGGGACGATGCCGCGGCCCGTCCCCGATAGGCTGGCGCCCGGGGTAAGCCCGCGAATGATCTGGTCGGACGACATGCCCTGCGCCTGCGCAGCGCCCCCGGCCCACAGCAGCCCGGCGGCAAAGGCGATCGTGGCTGCGGATTTGTTCATGCGCGGCGCTCCTGTTGTCGTTTCACTAACGGTTTATTGGTCATACTGCTTGAAGCCGTAATTGTTGATCACCCATTTGAGCGTGTAGCCGTATTTCGGATCGGTCGCGTAAACACCCGTGAGCGCGTCGGCGAAAGCCTCCGGGTCGCTCACCAGCGTCATCGCGTGCCGGTAGGGGCTGCCGGTGGAGAGCAGTTTGCCGTGCAGGTCGAACGCCTCCGCAAGGGAGGCAAACCTGCGGAACCGCGCGACGATGTATTTCGTTTCGCCGTTGATCACCTCGCGCGTGGAGCTCTCCACCGCGTCCTGCGACGCGAGCGCCTTGATGCCGAACGGATTGTTGCTGTCGGGCGGCATGGAGGCGCCCCAGGCGCTTTCCACCACCCACTGCGCCAGCGTGATGCAGGCGGGAACGTTCCAGTGCTTGCGCGACGCGACGGCGGCCTCCAGCACCTCGGGCGGGACGATCCCGACATGGCCGAAATGCGGGGTTGGCGGCGGCGCGCCGTCCACCAGCGGCCGGGCGGCGAGGGCGTAGTAGGTCTCGCTGCCCGGGTCGACGTGGCCGGTGGGCGGGTTCATGTTCATCATCACCGCCTGGAACGCCTCGATGGCGAGCACCGTGCCGGGATCGGCGATTCCGGTTACGGCGACGGGCGTATGCGGCTTGGGCAACCGGTCGTTCAGCAGCGACTGGATGACGAAAACGTCGCCGGGCGCGTTGATGGCGTCCTGCCCGACGGAGGTGAAGATGGGCGGCGCGATGCGACCCATCTCGTCCTGGGTCAGCACGTGCGGGGACGGGACGAGACCCAAGCAACCAACCTCCGGGCGTGGGCGAAGCGTGGGCGAACGGTTCGGCAACGCTACGATCTGGCGGCGCCCCCCGCAAGCTTGCAGCGGCGGCTCGATCCGAGACCGTTTCCACTTACCAATTCGTTTCGCCTGGCGTAGTGTCCGCCGAGATCGTCACCTTATCGGGGAGGTCCGATGCCGGCCGCAACCAATGGCGCCTTGGGCTAGTCCATGGGCCTGACTCTCACAACGCTGCGCTGCCCGGAGCAGGCGACGCCCGAGAGCCGCCACGCTTCGGGCGGCGAGTTCAGCATCGGCCGCGGCCACGACAACGACTGGGTGCTGCCCGACCCCGAGCGCCACCTGTCCAAGCGGCACTGCGTGCTCGCCTACCGCTCCGGGCAGTGGCAGGTGGCGGACACGAGTTCCAACGGCACGTTCCTCAATCGCGAGACGACTCCGCTCGGCAGCGGCAAGCCGCGTCCGGTGCGCAGCGGCGACCGGCTGCGGTTCGGCAGCTACGAGATCGAGCTGACCGTCGCCGAGGACGCCGCGCCGCGCGCTGCCGCCACGCCGCGGCAGAGTCTGACGCCCGCGATGCTCGACCCATTCGCCGAGGAGGCGACGCCTACGCCCGCATGGGGGGAGTCGGACCCGCTGCTGCGCGACCCGGCCAGCCCGCAGGCAGGGCAGTCCGCTCTGCTGCCGGCCGATTTCGACCCGCTGCGCGCCGACCACGACCCGTTCCACGA
>CAXTBW010000038.1:25787-30272 GCA_964242925.1 uncultured Acetobacteraceae bacterium | reverse complement strand
CCACGACCCGTTCCACGAACCATTCCGCGGACCGACCCAGTCCGACCACTCGCCCTCGATCAACGACGCGTTCCGCCCGCCGCCGGCCCCCGCCGCCGCGATCCCCGACGACTGGGACCTGGACCTGCCCAGCCTCGCACCGGCGCCCGTTCGCGCCGCCGCTCCGCCTTCCTTGCCGCCCGCTCCGCTTCCCTTGCCGCCCGTGGCGCCGAAGCCCGTTGCGCCCCCGATGGCGCCGCAGCCGCCGCCCGTCAGCGTCCATTCCGATGCCGCGCTGCTGGCGGCCTTCCTGCGCGGGACTGGCCTCGCGGACGCGACGCCGCCCGACCCGGAACGCACGATGCAAGCCGTGGGCGAGGCGCTGCGGGAGATGGTGGCCGGCATCCGCCAGACGCTCATCGCGCGCGCCGCCATCAAGGGCGAGTTCCGCATCGAGCAGACCATGGTGCGCGCGAGCGGCAACAACCCGCTCAAATTCTCCGCCGGCGACGAGGACGCCATGGAAGCCCTGCTCGGCATCGGGCGGCGCGGCGCCATGCCCGCCGGCCAGGCCGTCGCCGAAGCGCTGCGCGACATGCGGCTGCACGAGCTTGCGACGGTGTCCGCCATGCAGGCCGCCGTGCGCGCGCTGCTGGCGCAATTCGACCCGGCTGGCATCGACAAGACGCTCCGCGCCGCCGCGTTCGACAAGGCGCCCGGCCAGCGCAAGGCGCGCGCGTGGGACGCGTTCACCGCGATGCACGCCACCGTGTCGCGCGCGCTATCGGACGATTTCGACAGCGTGTTCGGAAAAGCCTTCGCCCGCGCCTACGAGCAGGCGTTGCGCGAGGCCGGCAACGGGGAGGACCGCCTGTGATGCGCCGCCGCGGCCTGCTGCTATTTCCCGCCGCGCTGCTGCTGACCCGGTGCGGGTCCTCGCCGCCGCCGCCGCCGGCGCTCAACCTGGCCATCGCATGCGGCGCCACGCAGAATCCGGACGCCTCGGGCCGGCCGTCGCCGGTGGCGGTGCGGCTGTATTACCTGAACGCGAGCGCCAAGTTCGAGCGCGCCGACGTGTTCGCGCTGACCGAGCGGGAGAGCGCGACGCTGGGCGCGGATGATGCCGGGTCGGAGGAGTTCGTGCTGCGGCCCGGCGAGACCCGCACGATCGACCGCGTGCCCAAGGCGGGCGTGCAGTTCCTGGGCGTGACGGTGCTGTTCCGCGACATCGACCACGCGACCTGGCGCGCCGTGCAGCCGGTCGCCGCCAGCGGGCCGACCCGGTTGGCGCTCACCACGGCCGGCATCACCGCCAAGCTGGCGCCGGCGCCGAAGAAATGAACTCGTCCGAATGACCTGGACCAACCGCATCGTCTGGCAGGAGGGCATGTTCCTCCGCGCGCAACATTTCCAGCAGCAGGATCGCTGGCTGGAGAGCTACGTGCGGGCCCGCACCGCGGCGCTGCGGCCGCATGGCTGGGGCCTGGTCGAGGGCGCGATCAACCGCGACCTGCTCGCCACCGGGCAGTTCGCGCTGTCCACGGGGTCCGGCGTGTTCGAGGACGGCACGCCGTTCGCCTTGCCCGGAGAGACCGACCACCCCGTCCCGCTCGAGCTGTCGGACAGCACGCGCAACGCGATCGTCTATCTCGCCGTCCCCGTCCGCCAGCCTGGCGCGGTGGAGGTGGCGGGCGACGGCGCCCCCGCCGGCCGCTACGCCCTGCAGGAGTTCGAGGCGTACGACACCCACTCCGCCTCGCCGGAGCCCGCCGGGCTGCAGGTCGGCCGGCTCCGGCTGCGCTACATGCTGGAGACGGAGAACCGCTCCGGCTACCTGTGCATCGGCCTGGCGCGGGTGGTGGAGGTCGCGTCCGACCGCCGCGTCACGCTCGACGACCGCTGGATCCCGCCCGCGCTGGCCTGCTTCGCCGCGCCGCCATTGGCAGGGCTGCTGGCCGAGCTGTCCGGCATGCTGAACCAGCGCGGCGAGGAACTGGCGGGCCGGCTGACGGCGCCGGGCGGACGCGGCGTGGCCGACGTGTCGGACTTCCTGCTGCTGCAGACGGTGAACCGCTCGCAGAAGCTGCTGAGCCACTGGGCGGACGCCGGCAACGTGCATCCGGTGGACCTCTACATGGCGCTGGTCCAATTGGCCGGGGAGCTGGCCACTTTCACCGAGGCGACGCGACGGCCGTCCAGCTACCCGCCCTACCGGCACGACGACCTGCAACGCTCCTACGCGCCGGTCATCGCCGACCTGCGGCGTTCCCTGGCGATGGTGATCGACGCCGCGGCGACGCAGATCCCGCTGCAGGAGCGGCGGCACGGCGTGCGCGTGGGCGCCATCGTCGACCGGGGCATCCTGCGCTCGTCCAGCTTCGTGCTGACGGTGCAGGCGGACGTGCCGACCGAGACGCTGCGCCGGCTGTTCGCCGCCCAGGTCAAGATCGGCGCGGTCGAGCAGATCCGCGAGCTGGTCAACGTGGCGATGCCCGGCATCTCGGTGCATCCGCTGCCGGTGGCCCCGCGGCAGCTGCCGTTCTACGCGGGCGCCACCTATTTCGAGCTCGACCGCAACTCCCCGCATTGGCAGCAGATGCAATCGTCCGGCGGGTTCGGACTCCACGTCTCCGGCGACTTTCCGAACCTGAACCTGGAGCTGTGGGCGATCCGTGGTTGATCGCGCGCACCCCAGCATCCAAGGCGGCATGATGAGCGACAACCCGTTCTCCGAGCCCGACGACAGCGACCGCACCATCATCCGCCCCGTGCCCGGCGGCGCGGCACGGCGCGCATCGCCACTGCCATCGCCCCCGCCGGCGCCCCCGCCGCCGCGCCGTCCGCGGCAGGAGACGCTGGCGGAAGGCACGGAGAGCCTCGCCATCGGCGCTACCCCGTTGCTGGCCGCCGCCGCCCCGCTGCTGCAGCTGATGGCCCGGCTGCGCAACACCGCGAACGCCCCTGACACAGCCGAGCTGCGGGAGCGCACGGTGCGCGAGGTGCGGGCGTTCGAGCAGCAGGCGCGCGACAATGGCGTGCCGATGGAACAGCTGCGGCCGGCGCACTACGCGCTGTGCGCCAGCATCGACGACGTGGTGCTGGCCACCCCCTGGGGCAGCGGCGGCGGCTGGGACGCGCGGTCCCTGGTGTCGACGTTCCACCAGGAGGTGCGCAGCGGCGCGCGGTTCTTCGACCTGCTGAAGCAGATGCGCGAGAACCCGGGCAAGTTCCTGCCGGTGCTGGAGCTGATGTACGTCTGCATGTCGCTGGGCTTCATCGGCCAGTACCGCCTGTCGCCACGCGGGACCGGCGAGCTGGAGCGCATCCGCGAGGAGACCTACGCGATCATCGCGCGCAACCGGCCTGCCGCGAACCCGGACCTGTCGCTGCACTGGCGCGGACAGGACGCGCCCTACCGCCCGTCGCGCGCGCGCCTGCCGGTTTGGGTGGCGGGTGTGGCGGGCGTGGCGGCGGTGGCCGGGCTGTTCCTGTGGTCGAGCACGGGGCTGAACGCGGCGTCCGACGACCTGTATGCCCGCATGTTGGCGGCGCCCCCCGCGCACATGCCGCAGATTGCCCGCGCCGCGATCGTGCAGCCGCCGCCCCCGCCGCCCGAGCCGCCGCCGCCCGGCGCGCTGGACCGGCTGCGCGCCTTCCTGGCGCCGGAGATCGCGCAGCACCTGGTCACCGTGGTCGGAACCAACGCCGTGCCGATCGTGCGCATCAGCGGCCGCGGCATGTTCGCCTCGGGCAGCGCCACCGTGCAGGCCTCGTTCAATCCGTTGCTGACCCGCATCGGACTGGCGCTGAAGGAGGAGCCGGGAACGGTGCAGGTGATCGGCTACACCGACAACCAGCAGATCCGCACGATCGCCTTCCCGTCCAACTTCGCCCTGTCGACCGCGCGGGCGCAGGCGGCGCGCGGCATCATCGCCGGCGCGCTCGGCGATGGCGGACGCATTGCCGCGGAGGGCCGCGCCGACGCCGACCCGATCGCGCCCAACGCCACGTCGGAGGGCCGCGAGTTGAACCGCCGCATCGAGGTCGTGCTGCACCGGCAGGACCCGTCATGATCATCATCCGCATCCTGCTGTCGCGCTGGTTCATCACGCTGGTCGGCGCCGGGCTGCTGGCGGCGCTGGTGTGGGTGTTCGGCCCGCTGCTGCCCGCGCTGGAGGAATGGACGTACCGGGCCGCGATCATCGCCGGGCTGGCGCTCGTGTGGTTCCTTGCAAACTTGCTGCTGGACCGGCGGCGGCGGCGGCGCGAGCGGGTGCTGATGATCGGCATCACCAAGGGCCCGGAGGCGCCCGTGGTGGACAGCGCCGGCAGCCAGGAGGCGGCTGCGCTGGCGGAGAAGCTGGGAACCGCGCTCAGCCTGCTGAAGAAGGCCCGGGGCACGCGCGGCTACCTGTACGAGCAGCCGTGGTACGCCATCATCGGGCCGCCCGGCGCGGGCAAGACGACGGCGCTGCTGAACGCCGGGCTCAAGTTCCCGCTGGCCGC
>CAXTBW010000038.1:0-25687 GCA_964242925.1 uncultured Acetobacteraceae bacterium | reverse complement strand
GGGTTCACCGAGTTCTTCGACGACCTGGACCGGGAGAAGCGGGACCAGGTCTGGGGGGTCACCTTCCCGCTCAGCAAGACGGAGGCCGGCCCGATCGCAGGCTTCGCCGCGGAGCTGCGCAACCTGGTCGCGCGCCTGGACGAACGGCTGTTCGAACGGCTGCAGGCGGAACGCAGCCCGGAACGCCGCGCGCTGCTCGCCGGCTTTCCGACCCAGGTGGCGACGCTGGAGCAGCCGCTGACGGCGTTCCTGACGGAGGCGTTCGGCGGCTCCCGCCTCGACCCGGCGCCCTTCCTGCGCGGCGCATACCTCGCGTCCGGCACGCAGGAGGGCACGCCGATCGACCGCCTGACGGGCGCCATGGCGCGCTCGTTCGGCCTGGACCAGCGGCGCGCGCCCAGCCTGCGTCCGGAGCAGGGGCGCAGCTACTTCCTGGGCCGGCTGCTGCGGGAGGTGATCTTCGGCGAGGCGATGCTGGTCAGCGAGCCGCCCGGCGCCAGGCGGCGACGTCTGATCGTTCGCAGCGCGGCGTTCGGCGGCGTGCTGCTGGCGACGATGCTCGTGGGCGGCCTGGTGCTGGCCAGCGGCGCGTCCGACCAGCGCGACGTGGACGCGACCGCGCGGGCGCTCGCCGCCTACGAGGCCACCGGGCGCGGCCAGCCGCTCGACCCCGTGAGCGATGCGGACCTGCAGCGGCTGCTGCCGTTGCTGGACGCGGCGCGCGGGCTGCCGCACGGGGTGGACTCGGGCGAGGGCTCGCACTGGCTGGGCCGGCTGACCATGTCGCAGACCGCCAAGCTGGCCGCCGGGTCGGAGGCGGTGTATCGCCACGCGCTGACCAACGCGCTGCTGCCGCGGATGGTGTGGCGGCTGGAGGCGCAGATCCGCGGCAATCTGACCCGGCCGGACTTCCTGTATGAGGCGACGCGCGTCTACCTGATGCTCGGCGGCCGCGGCCCGCTCGACCGCGACCTGGTGCGCGAGTGGATGACGCAGGATTGGCGGCTCAGCTATCCCGGCGCGTTCAACCAGCCGATGCTGGACGCGCTGGGCCGCCACCTGAACGCGCTGCTGGCGGACTCGCTGCCGGCGGTGAGCCTGGACGGGCAGCTGGTCGCCGCGGCGCGCGCGACGTTCAGCCGGGCGCCGCTCGCGGCGCGAGTGTACTCGCGCATCAAACCGTCTGCAGCGGCGCTGCGCGTGCCGCCCTGGCTGCCAAGCGACGCGCTGGGTGCGGCCGGGCTGCGGGTGTTCGTGCGGTCCTCCGGCAAGCCGCTGACCGACGGCATCCCCGGCTTCCTGACCGTCGCGGGGTTCCACAACGTCCTGCTGAAGGCGCTCAGCCCGGCCACGCGGGAGGTGGCGGGCGAGAGCTGGGTGCTGGGCGAACGCCAGGCGATCGCCACCGGCCCGCAGGAGATGCGCGTGCTGGAGGCGCAGGTGGTGGCGCTGTACGAGGCGGACTACATCGCGGCGTGGGACGGCATGCTGGCCGACCTGAACGTGGTCCCGCTGCGCAGCCTGACGCAGGCGGCGCAGGACTTGTACATCCTGGCCTCCCCGCAATCGCCAATGCGCGACGTGCTGGTCTCGGCATCCCGCCAGCTGACTCTGTCGGTCCCGCCGGCGCCGACGGGGGCGGCCGGGCTTGCGGCGCAGGCGCAGGCGGCGGCCCAAGCGGCGGCGGCGGCGCCGGTGAGCAGCGCCGGGTCGCGCGTGCAGGCGGCGATGGGCGGGGTCACCGGCGAGCCTGCGCCGTTGCCGCCGGGGCACGAGATCGACGAACGCTACAAGCCGCTGCGCGACTTGGTCGCCGGCGGTCCCGCCGCGCCGATCGAGCAGGTGCTCAAGGCGCTCAACGACCTGCAGCAGCAGTTGGCCAAGCTCGCCGCCGCGCCCCTTGGCAGCGCACCGCCGCCCGCGACCGGCAACGACCCGGCGTTGGCGCTGCGGGCGGAAGGGCAGCGGCAGCCGGAGCCGCTGGCGCGCTGGCTGACGGCGATGGCCAGTTCCGGAACGGTGCTGCGCGGCGGCGGCGCGCGCCAGCAGGTTGTCGCCGCGTTCAACGGGCCGGGCGGCCCGGCGTCGCTGTGCCCGGTCGCGGTGAACGGGCGCTACCCCTTCACGCCCGGCGCGAGTTTGGAAACGCCTATGGACGATTTCGGCCGGCTGTTCGCCCCCGGCGGGCTGATCGACGGCTTCGTCAACACGCAGCTGAAGCCATACATCGACATGTCGGGCCGGACCTGGAAGCCGCAGGTGGCCGACGGCGTGCCGGCGCCGATCGCGCCCGCCGACCTCGCCAACCTCCAGCGCGCCGCGGTCATCCGCGATCTGTTCTTCAGCGGCGGCGGGACCACGCCCAGCGTGCGGTTCGACATCACGCCCACCGACCTGGACAGCGGCGCGACGCAGGTCACGCTCGACTTCGACGGAACCGCTGTCACCAACGTGCACGGCCCGGCCCGCGCCACCTCGATCATCTGGCCCGGCTCGACCCGGATGCAGAGCGTGCGGCTCGTGTTCGACCCGCCGCCGGCCGGCGGGACCGGAGTGCTGGCGGATTCGGGTCCGTGGGCGATGTTCCGCCTGTTCGGGCGCGGACGCATCGTGCAGGCGGGGACGCCGGAGAAATACACGCTGAGCTTCCAACTGGGCGAGCGCTCCGCCGCATTCGAAATCCGCGCGAGTTCCGTCATCAACCCGTTCGCGCCGGGCCTGCTGCAGGACTTCCATTGCCCGACCGTGCAGTGAGCGTGGGCTTCTTCGGCAAGCTGCCGGCGCGGGGCGATTTCGTCGGCACAGGCCTGCCGCGTGACTTCGTCGACCCGTGGGATGCCTGGTGGCGGCAGGGCATCGCCCGCACGCGCGAGGCGGCGACGGACTGGGTGGCTGCCTGGCTGGAGGCGCCCGTCTGGCGGTTCCGCCTGCCGCCGGGCTGCTGCGGCGCGGCCCCCGTGGTCGGCCTGTGGATGCCGAGCGTGGATCGCGTCGGGCGCTACTTCCCGCTGACCATCGCCGCCGTGGGCGCCGCGACGGTTGATGACGGCTTCCTGGACGCGGCCGAGGCTGCAGGACTGGCGGCCCTGGCGGACGACATGGCCCCGGATGCGCTCAGCGGTCGCGTAGGCGATGCCTACGAGGACGACATGCCTGATGCGGCGCCGAGCGAGGCGGTGTGGTGGACGCAGGGCGGCCCCCGGGTGGCGGCGTGCACGCGGCGCACGAGCGGCCTTGCCGAAGGCGACGCCTACGCCGCGATGATCGACGAGAGCTGGGCCGCATGAGCGAGTCCGGGGTCGTCCACGCCGTCGCCAGCACAGGGCGGTATCGCTCATGGGGCGCGACGCATTGCGGCTCAGTCCGCACCGGCAACGAGGACGCGTTCGTCAATCGCCCCGACCTCGGGCTATGGGCGGTGGCGGACGGCGCAGGGGGGCACGATTCGGGGGAGGTGGCCTCGGGCCGGGCCGTCGCGGCGCTGGAGGGCCTCGGCGCCGAGCTGGCCGCGACGCAGGCGCTGGCCGAGGTCCGCAGCCGGATCGAGGCCGTCCATGCCTGGCTGCGGGAGGAGGCGGCGCGGCGCGGCGCGGGCGCCATCATCGCGACCACGCTCGTGGTGATACTGGCGCGCGACGACCACTTCGCTTGTTTGTGGGCGGGCGATTCGCGAGCCTACCTGCTGCGCGGCGGCGTCCTGATGCAGTTATCCAGCGACCACAGCCTGGTGCAGGAACTGGTGAACTCGGGCGCCATCACGGCAAACGAGGCGGAGGGCCATCCGCACGCCAACGTCATCACGCGCGCGGTCGGCGCCGACATCGACGTGTTCGAGCTGGACAAGCGCTCCGGCGAGCTGCTGCCGCGGGACCGTTTGCTGCTGTGCAGCGACGGTCTTTGCAAGACGCTGCCGGAGGCCGAGATCGCGCGCCTGCTCGACGCCGACGAGGACGCGCCGGCCGAACGCCTCGTGCTGGCCGCGCTGACCGCCCATGCGAGCGACAACGTCACCGCGGTCACGATCGAAGTGCTGGCGGACGGGGATGAGACGATCACGGCCGTCGTGACGCCGTAGCGCGCGAAGCAGCGGCCGAAAGCACCCGCCGTCATCGCGAGCCGCCGCTTGGCGGCGTGGCGATCCAGGCGGCGCGCGCTGGATCGCAAGCGCTCCTCGCAATGACGATATGCGCAATGAGAGGGTAGGCGCTTCGGCCGCTGGCGCTCAGCGCGCGATGCCCAAGCTCCGCATCAGCGGCAGCCGCGTCTCGACCGTGTCGCGCAGCATCGTACGCAGGACGTCGTGCTTCTCCTCCGGAATGTCGTGGCTCAGCGCCTCGAACCACCGGCCGGGATCGTCCTCCCCGTCCAGCGCGCGCGCGCAGACGAACTGCATGACCCGGCTCGCCGGCAGCCCCGTTCCCAGCGCGGCCGAGGCCAGGCCCCCCGAGGGTTCCGGGCCCGCGACCGAGGTGATGCGCCGCCCGAGCACCCGGTTCAGTCGGTCGGCCGAGGGCGTTCGCCCGGCGCCGGCAAGCGGAACCAGGATCGCCTGGCTCGTCCCCACCATCACGGCTGCGAGTTCGGCGGGGTTGCCGTGGCCGGAGGTGGCGGCCAGCAAGGCGGCGACGCTGGCCGGGCCGGCCTCCAGGTGCGCCACGTGGTCGCGGAAGTGGGGCCCCATCTCGGCCGTGCCCGCCGGGACGTCCAACGAATAGACGAACTCCGCCGGCGGCACGTTCAGCGTCAGCACCAGCTCGCCCAGCGCGGCGTCGCGCTCCGCGTTGGTCAGCCGGCGCGCGCCGCGGACGAACAGATCGTGGCGAAGCTGGCGGTTCATGCAGGTGTCCTTCACCAACTCGCGCATCGCCGGGTCGTCGAAGCGGTCCAGCAACGCGCGCTGGTCAGGCGTCAGCATCAGCTCGGGGAACGATTCGAGCAGGTTGGCGGAGCCGGCCCAGTCCAGCTTGGCATCGGCCATCGCGGCGGCGACGTCGGCGTGGAAGCACGGCGACCAGTGGGCGTTCATATACTCGTGGGCCAGGTAGCCGACCGCCGCCTTCGCCATGTGGTCCATCAACTCGCCCACGAAGCCGTCGGTCCGCAGGTGGCGGGCGCCGGCTTCGCGCATCTCGCCGGCGAACGCCAGGCCGGCGGTCACCTGGCGGTCGCTGCGCCCGGGGCTGCGGCGGCCGGCCTCGAACACCAGCCGCTGCAGCCCGACGGCGCCCTGCCACGCGGGCAGCGCGTTGTAGCTGAGGTGCACCAGGCCGCCCGGCGCCACCACCGCCGCCAGCAAGCGCACGATCGCGGCGCGAACTGGCGGCGCCACCCAGCTCCACACGCCGTGCATGCTGACAACGTTTGCGGCGGGCGGCGCGCGGCCCGCCAGCTCCGCGAAATCCGCCTCTATGAACACCAGATTTGTAAGCCCGGCCTCCCGCGCCAGCGCCGTCCCGGCGGCGATGTGGGCCGGGTTGTAGTCCACCGCGGTCACGCGCCAGGCGGGGTTGGCGGCGGCGATCAGGGCCGCGTTCATGCCCCGGCCGCAGCCCAGCTCCAGGTAGTGCGCGGCATCGGTCCCGGCCGGCAGGCGTCCGTCGACGCCGCCCAGCAGCGCCGCAAGCGCCAGATGCGGCGGCGATTGCTGGCGGTAGAACCCGCTGATGTATTCGATGTCGGCGACGTAGCCGCCGGCCCAGCCGGTCATGCCGCGAATCCCTCCACGAGTTCCGCCGAGAACGTCGCGTCCGCCGCGTCGGCGCTGCGTCGCGCCGCTGGCGACGGCATCCAGGTGTTCCAGCCCAGCCGCCCGCCGCCTGCGATGCCAAGCGCAAGCGGCGCCACGGCGTCCTTCGCCAGCACGGGGTTGATCGCGAATCCGACCTCGTAACCCACGAAGGCGCGCACCAGGCCGACCAGGCGACCCAGCGCCGGGCGGTCCGGCAGCAATTGGCTGAACGAGGCGAGGTCCAGCGGGCCGACCCGCAGCACGATGCGCGCCTGCTGGTCCCAGGCGCGCACGCCGATCGCCGCATCCTCGCTCAGGCGGCTGTGGGCGCCCAGTTGCAGCCCGCGGGCGAGCGAGGTGCGCTGGTCGGGCGGCAGCCGCAGCCAGGCGCCGACGAACTGCCGCACCTCAACCGGGCGCGCCAGCCAGTCCGACGCGAGCGCCGCCAAACGGTCGGCGGAGCGGGGCCGGGCCGAGAACAGGCCGGCGTAGTGCTGCAGCGGCGCGGGGCCGGCGGGCAGCCGGCCGGTCAGATGCGGCGTGCCGTAGCCAGTCAGCGCCAGCAGCACGCCGGCGATCGGGCTGTCATCTTGCCCGGCCAGCGTCGCAACGTCGGCCGCGCGGTGCGGCCGATATTTGGCGCCGGCGGCGGCGAAGAACGCGGTCATCGCCTGCGACAGCACGGCCAGGAAGTCGTGCAACGCGCGCGAGCGGGCGCGCAGGCCGGCGATCACCGCGTCCGTGTAGTGGCGCGGGAGCACACCGGACGGCCCGGTCAGGCCGAATAGCGCGACCGTCACGTCCGGGGGCTCGCCCGCCGCCACGGCCGTCACCTCGACCGAGGCGAAGGCCAGGCCCGGCGCAGTGCGGAACCGCGCCGCATCCACCGGATCGGGGCGGCGGCGCAGGAAGGTCAACACGCGCATCGCCGCGTCGAAGCTGAACCGCCGCGGCGCCGCCGTCAGCCGCTCGGCCGCGCTGCGTTTCATAGCAGCACCCGGGCGCCAGCCCGCGCCGGCCATGCCGCTGCCATGCCCGGCCGGCCACGCAGGGCCACGCGGGTCCGCACGAAAGAGTTCACCGTCGCGTGCAAGGCCAGGAAGCGGTCGAGCACGGAGGCCAGCAGGAACAGCCCGCCGGTGTCCCAGGTCACCGCGTCGAACGTGAGCGTCACGTCCAGCCCGCGGCAGAACGCCCCAGGCCGCGCGCCCTCCACCCGCGCCGCGCCAGGCGCCGACCCGACCTCCAGCAAAGCGCGGATGGCGGCCCGCGTCTCCGCCGAGTCCCGGCCGTCGTACAGCCGCAGCACCTCGCGCAACGCTTCCGCCCCGGCCGCGCCCCCCACCACGCTCAGATGGCCCAGCGAGAGGTGCGACACCAGCCGCCAGAACCCCTGCTCCCGCAGCGGCATGCGCAACGTGGCGGTCGGCGCGGTCAGGCACGTGACGCTCTTCACCGCCGCGGCGCCCTCGGTGAGCGTCAGCGCCGGGTGGCCGCCGCCGAACGGCAGCGCGGCGGGCAGGTCGCGGTTGAGGCACAGCGCATCGACCGACAGCACGGCGTCCTGCGCGCCCGCCGGGTCGAAGTTTGGGTCGTGGGGGGCAAGGAACACCTCCGTCCCCGCTCCTGGCCCGGCATTCCGCCGGACCGCGTCGCGCCGGACCGTGCCGTAGAAGCCGGCGGGCGTTTCAGGGTCGTGGCCGCCGCCCTCGGTCAGGCGGTGGAACGGCTGCCACGGCCGCGAGCCGCCATCCGCCTGCGTTTCCACCACCCGGTCCACCGACCAGATCTCGGTCGCCTGCGGCCGGCGCGCGTCCGGGACGATGCGATACTCGGTGACGGTGTGGTCCAGCGCGATCGGCTCGCAGCGCTGGTGGAACAGGTTGACGATCGGCGAGCAGCCGAGCGCCAGGCTGCCTGCGTCGACCGAGCGCTCCAGGTCCGGCAACGCGCGATCGAGGTAGACGAAGATGTCGAGCCGGTTGCCGGCGGCGACCAGCGTCTTGGCGTCCAGCCGCGTCACGTCGACGAATAGGAACTTCTCCGGCGCGGCAAAGTACTCGGTCAGCAGGCGGAACCCGGAAAACGACCGCGCCGGGAACGGGAACAGCGCTTCCTCCGGCGCGAAACCCACCTGCTGCAGCACGCCCGGCGGCAGGATCACCGGCCGCGGATCGTCCGGCCCGTCGGCCAGCGCCACCGAGACGGCGTGCGCCATCAGCAGTTCCATCAGGGTCGCCGCGCCCGCGCCGCGCAGGAAGAAGCGCAGCCGGTCGACGCCGAGGTCGGCAAAGGTCTTGTCCGGCTCGGCGCAGCGCAGGCTGATGCGCAGGCACGCCACCGCCTGCGCGGCAACCGGGTTGACCGGCGCCGGCAGCGGCAGGCCGGACAGCCGCACCGTGTCGATCGCGATCGGCCACAACGTCAGCGGGTAGGCGGTGCGGAACCGGCAGGTGTCGCCGCGCACCGGCTCGGTGTCGATGGAGGCGCCCGCCGGCAGGTGCGCGGCGCCCGCCAGCCCCGGGTCGGCCGCGAAGCAGGCGATCGCGACCGAGGGCGCCGGCGCCAGGTAGTGCGGGTAGAGCACCGCCAGCAGCGCGTCGGTCAGCTCGGGGAACTCGTCGTCGATGCGGTGGCGCACGCGGGCGGCGAGGAACGCCACGCCCTCCAGCAAGCGCTCGACATGCGGGTCGTCCGTGCTGTCCTTGCTCAGGCGCAGGCGGCCGGCGATTTTCGGGTGCAGGTCGGCGAACTCGGCCGTCAGCCGGCGCAGCGCGTCCAGCTCGCGGTTGTAGTACGGCAGCAGCACGTCGGACACGGCGCTAGTCCTCCTGCACCGTGACGATCACGTCCGTGGTGTTGGCGTCCACCACCGTGTCGAAGGTGATCGGCTCCGGCGCCGGGTCGGCCCGCAGCAGCGCCTCGATGCGCAGGCGCAGGCTGGAGGTGAGCCGGTCCTCGCCGGGCAGCAGCACCACGTTCACGCTGGCGAAACGCGGCTCGAACCGGCGGATGGAGGCCTCGATCTCGGTGCGCAGCTCCTCCCGACGGCGGGGGTCGTTGAACGCGCCGGCGGAGAAGTCCGGCAGGCCGAAACCGGCGGGGGAGACGGCCAGCTCCCGCAGTTTGGGGTTCCACGATTGCCAGCGGCGGCGGGCGTTCAGCAGCGCCTCGAGGTCGGCGCGCACGCTGTTGCGCAGCGCCGTCAGTGCGGCAAGCGCGGAGAGCGGCCGGTCGATCGTCGAGTCGGGGTCGCCGTCGAACAGCCGGTCCAGCAACGGCAGTTGGGCGCGCGTCGAGCCGCTCATTCGGAAATGGTGAACGTGAGCGAGGTCAGCTCCATCAGCGTGGCCGCCTCCTCGCCGACCAGCAAGGTGACGGCGCCCACCCCGCGCACGGGCGCCGCATCGCCGGACTGCCGCCAGTCGGTGGCGCGGCCCAGGCGGTACTCGTCGGTCGCGTCGGGCTCGCCGGCGTAGATCGCTGGCAGGTAGACCTCGCCGTCCGGACCGCCCGCCACCTCCATCGTCGCGCGCCGCCAATACAGGTCCCGCGGGCGGCGCGGCGGGTGGAACTCCAGCAGGGTCACGCGCTCGGCGGGGATCCAGAAATACTTGCCCGTGGTGGTGATCACCTCGAACGACCCGGCGACCACATCGTCCGCGTCGCGCAGGTCGTCGAACGGGTCGGCGGCCATGCCGGAGGGGTGCGCGCGCTCCGCCTCCCCCAGCGCGGCCTGGCGGCCGGCTTCCGCGGCGTCGCCGTTGCGCAGCGCCAGGATGGCGGCCAGGGCGGCGCGCTGCGTTGCGGTCGGGTCGCCGAGGAACTCCGGCACGCGGCCGTCGCGGAACACCTGGCGGCGCGCCATCTCGCCGCGCACCAGTTGGCGGAACTCCGCCACGACGACGGCGACCGAGGGGTCCAGGTCGCCGCACGCGTCCAGGATCACGTCCGCCCGCTCCAGATTGCCGGCGAACACCAGCAGCTCGGCCAGCAGCAGGCGGGCGCCGAGGTCGGCCGGCGCCGCGCGGACCTGGGCGTTGGCGGCCGCGACGGCGTCGGCCAAGCGGCCTTCGCGGAACAGCGATCCGGCCTGGGTGGTTGCGGTTTGCGACATCGGACGCTCCTATTTCCCGCCGGGCGCGGTCAGTTCGGTGACCAGGCTGAACGTGCTGGCGACGTCGTCGAGCTGGTAGTGCGGCTGCAGCCGGACGATGCAGCCGAACACGCCGGGCCGGCCTGGCTTTTCGCGCACCTGGACGTCCCCGGCGACCAGCGGGAAGCGGGCGCGGGCGTCGCCGCTGCTGGTCATGTTAGTGTTCACGTAGCCCTGCAGCCAGTCCTGCAGCTTGCGCTCGATATAGTCGGCGGTCTGGTACGAGCCGACCATGTCGCGGCCCATCACCTTGATCAGGTGGGCGAAGCGCGAGGCGCACAGGATGGAGTTCACCTGCGCCGACAGTGTCGCGTTCGCGTCGGCGGCCAGCGCGTTGACGCCCATGTAGCGCGCTGGCAGCTGCAGGCTGCGGACGGCGCCGAACACCAGGTCCGGGCCGTACGGCAGCGCCGACACGGGCATCAAGCCGACGTCGACCAGCGCGCGCTCCTGCCGGTCGGTCAGGCGGACCTCGATGCCGGAGCGCGGCCAGACGTCGCCCGGGCCGCTGTCGAACGGCTCGGGCGCGACCCCCGTCACCAGGCCGCCGCCGACGCGGTCCGTCTCCACCCCGCGCACGTCGGCGGGCCAGCCGTGGTTGGCGCAGGCGCGCACGACGCAGGCGGCGAACGCGTAGGCGGCGCTCATCCAAGTGCGGCTGGCCGGGTCCGGCGCGTGCTCGCGGTAGCGGAAGCCGTCGGTGCGGGCCGGGTCGTCGCGCCAGGGCAGACGGGCGAGCAGCCGCGGCAGGGTGACGGCGACGAAGCGCGTGTCCGCCCGGCTGGCCAGCCCGCGCCACCGGGCGTGCTCGTTGCCGCTGAACGGCGCCGCGGCGTCCTGGATGGTGGACAGCGCGTCGAACCCGTCCAGCTCCAGCAAGGACGGGTGCGCGGCCAGCACCACCGGGGAGAACGCCGCCGCGGCGACCGAGGCGAGTTGCGCGAGGGCGCCCACGTCGTCGGTGGGCGCCTCGGCGCTGCGGCGGTGGCGCACGGCGTGATCGATCACCAGCAGGCCGAACGGTTCGCCGCCGGGCATGCCGAACTCGTCCTCGTAGATGCGGCGGAACAAGGTGCTCTGGTCGAACTCGGGCGCGCGTTCCAGGTCGCGGCACAGCTCCGCCCAGGTGAGTCCGAGCAGCCGGACCTTGATGCGCCGGGTCGCCTCGATGCCGCCGACCAACCAGTGCAGGCCGCGCCAGCGTCCCTCCAGCGCTTGGAGCCGGGGGGCGTGCAGGATGGCGTCCAGTTGCTCGCCAATGAGAGCGTCGATGGCGGCGATATCGCGGTCCAGGGCGTGGCGCAGGGCATCGGCGCCGTAGCGCAGCGCGGGAACGAGGTCGTCGCCGAACCACATGGCGACTTGTTCCGCAGGTGTTGCAGCGCCGTGCAGGAAGCCGGCCAGCCGCTCGGCCGCCGCCGCGTAGGACGCGCCGAAGTAACGGCCGTCCAGCACAGCGGTGCGGAGCCCTGGTGTTGGGGGCGCGTGGACTACGGCCGGATGCAGGATGATCGTTTCGCTATCGTCCACCGCGCGACATCCCTGATGCAAACACCGTTTCGACGTGGCCGGTGGGCTGCAAGAACAGCTTGCGGTTCGGTGCTTTTAAGAAGGCTTCGGCACCCGCGCGACCATTCGCATGCTGGTCGTGAGTTCCTCCATCTGCAGCCAGGGGCGCAGATAGGCGATCGCATTGTACGAGCCGGGTTTGCCCGGGATCTCCTTCACCTCGACCTTCGCCTCGCGCAACGGGAAGCGGGCCTTCATGTCCTGCCCGGCGTTCTCGTTGGTGTTGACGTAGTTCTGAATCCAGCGGTTCAGCCAGCTCTCGACGTTGCTCGCCTCCATGAACGAGCCGATCTTGTCGCGCGCCATCACTTTCAAATAGTGAGCGAACCGACTGGTCGCCATCATGTAGGGCAGCCGGGCGGAGATCGCGGCGTTCGCGGTGGCCTCCGGGCGGTCATACTTCTTGGGTTTCTGCGCGGACTGGCCGCCGAAGAACACGGCGTAGTCGGTGTGCTTGTAATGGCACAGCGGCAGAAAACCCTGGTTCGACAGCTCGAACTCCCGGCGGTCGGTGATGCCGATCTCGGTCGGGCACTTGCTGTCCAGGTCGCCGTCGTCGGAGGTGAACACGTGGCTCGGCAGGTTTTCCACTTTGCCCCCGCCCTCGGCGCCGCGGATGGCGGTGCAGAAGCCGTACTTTGCGAACGCGTCGGTCAGCCGGGCGCCCATCACGTAGGCGGCGTTGGACCAGCAATAGTCGTGGTGACCCATCGGGCGCGCGATGCCGGCCTCGTCGTAGGGGGCCTCCTCGTAGGCGAACTCGTCGATCGGCTTCGTCGCCGCGCCGTATGGCAGGCGGGAGATCACGCGCGGCATGACCAGGTTCACGAAGCGGCTGTCCTCGCTGTCGCGGAAGCTGCGCCACTTCATGTACTCGGCGGTCTCGAAGATCTTGGCCAGGTCGCGCGGCTTGGACAGCTCGGTGTAGTCCTTGAACCCGAACATGCTGGGGCCGGCGGCGGTGATGAACGGCGCGAACGCCCCCGCGGCGATGTTGGACATCAGCCGCAGCGTCTCGATGTCGTCCGGGTGGTTGGTCCACTCGTAGTCGCCGATCAGCGCGCCGTACGGCTCGCCGCCGGGGGTGCCGAACTCGTTCTCGTAGATCTTCTTGAACAGCTGGCTCTGGTCGAACTCGACCGCCTTGGTCAGGTCGCGCGTCAGGTCCCGCTTGCTGGCGTTGATCACGCGGATCTTCATCGCCGTCCCGGTCTCGCTGTTCTGCACCAGGTAGTGCAGGCCGCGCCACGTCCCCTCCAGCTTGAGGAATTTCGGGTCGTGCATGATTGCGTTGAGCTGGGTTGACAGCTTGCGGTCGATCGCCGCGATCGCCCGCTCGAAGGTGCGGGTGAGGTTCTTGTCGAACGTCATCGTGCCCGACAGCGCCTGCTCGACCAGCGTCTTGACCAAGTCTTGCGCGCGATCGGGCTCGGTCTGCTTGGTGTTGGACAGGATGGCGTCCAGCAGGCCCGGCGTCGCCTCCGTGGCGACTGCGCCGGAGGCTGGCGAGGATGCGGCTTCGGACATTGATTACGCTCCCGACTTGTTGATGCCAAGCTCGCCGGACAGCGTCTTGAGCTCGCTCTCGGACCGCAGGACTTGCTCGAGCAACGATTCCAACTCCTCCGACCGGTCGGCCTTGCTCATCAGGTCGCGCAGCTTGTCGCGAGTCTCCATCAAGGCGGCGAGCGCCGGGACCTGGGCGGCGACGCGGGCCGGTTCGAAATCGTCCAGCTTGTTGAATTTCAGGTCCACGCTCATTTGCGTGCCGTCGCCGGCCAGGGTGTTGTCCACCCGCGTGCGCACGCCGGGCGTCATCGCGGCCATCACATCGTTGAAGTTGTCGCGGTCGATCTGGATGAACTTGCGGTCCGTCATCGGCTTGAGCGGCGCGGTCGGGTCGCCGGAGAAGTCGCCCATCACGCCGACGATGAACGGCAACTCGCGCAGGATCTCGGCGCCCTCGGTTTCGACCTCGTACGTTATGTGCACCCGGGGCTTGCGCACGCGGTTGAGCTTGTCGTGGATGCTTGCGCTCATGGGACAGACCTTCCTGTTCCTAAGTTGCAACGGCTCTCGCTGGTTCAGCAACGGCATAGGCCGGCGCAGCCAGTTCCTTATCCGAAACGACAACCTACGGTCAGGCTGCCGCCCAGGTCAACAATCCCGGCGTCAGCCGGCATTCTCGGGTGGCGGCTTGATGCCGAGACTGACGAGCAAAGCGTTGCGGGTAGTCTCGTCCGGCATCAGTTCCGCCACCAGATCCGGCCAGGACATGCGGCCGCGGCGCACCGCCTCGTCCAGCGTGTAGGCCAGCGGCGAGTTCGGCTCGTGTTGCCTGAACCAGGCGGCGATCGCAGCCAGTTGCCGCAGCGCATCCTCGCGACCCATCGGCGCGCCCGGCTGCGGCGCCAGGCCCGCAACAGGCGCGGACGCAGGCGCGGCGACGCCGGCGTGCGGGTCCGACGACGGCGCGGCAGGCGGGACATCCGGCGCGAACCGGCTCGCCGCAGCCTCCATCTTGACGAGCAGGTCCCGAACGTTCGAGGTGGATGGACAGGCCGGGCCGGCGTGCGTTTCCAGCACGGCGGTCATCGCGGCCCAGGCCTCGATAGCGCCCGCGAGTTCCGCCTGCAACGCGGACCAATGGGCCGCACCGGCGCGCCGGGCCTCCTTCTCCAAGTCCTCGAACACCAGCACTCCGGCATCGATCCGCTGCTGCCGCTTGACCGAGTCCGAGATGCCGGACAGGTCCCACGACTGCGTGTATTGCCAGTAGGCGAACGGCGAGGTATCCGGCCGCACGAAGAACACGATCTTGCGCAGCGGCTGCATCAGCGTGCCGTCGACGCCTGCGCTCTGTCCCGACAGGCCGGCCAGGGGGCCGACGCGGGTCTCCATGCCATCCTCGTCCGGCGTCGGATACAGATCATCCCAGTAACGTTCGACCAAGCCGGTGATGACCGCGGCGCCCGTCGCCAGCCCGCGCAGCCCGGCGGCGCGCACCAGCGCCTCGGTCAGCCAGGTGGCGACCTCCAGATCCTTCGCGATCTCGCGCAACGCCGTCTCTGACAGGCTGCGCACCAGCCGCCAGGGCGCCGGCGGAGCGGAGTCGCCCGCGGTGGAGTCGTCCTCGCGCGGCGCCTCGGCCTGGCGTTCCATGTCGCGCGCCTCGGCTCGCGCATCACGCAGGCGGAAGTACGCCGACGTTGGCGAGACGTCGTCCCGCGGGTCGGCGCCCGCGGGTTTGTCGCCTGGGATCGGCGCCAGGATCGCGTCGATGTCGAAATCCTCAAGCAGCAGCGACATGGCTGACCATTACCTTAAACCTGCACTTTACATTCTGGCAGCGTAACACATAAACTCTATCCGCCAAACGGGTGCGAGCCCCGGGGCTTGTTTCAACGGGGGGTGCCGTGGCAGCCATCGACCTCAAGTCGCTCGTCGGGCGGCTGGACGATCTCTGCCGACGCGCGCTGGAAGCGGCCGCGGGGATGACGATGACCCGCAGCCACTACAACGTGGAGATCGAGCATGTCCTGCTGGGCCTGGTCGACCGCGCCGACAGCGACATGGCGGCCATCCTGCGCCATTGGGAAGTGGACACGGCGCGGCTGCTGACCGACCTCAACCGCTCGCTGGACCGCATGAAGACCGGCAACGCGCGCGCGCCGGCGCTGTCGCCCGAGATCGTCGAGATGGTGAAGCAGGCCTGGCTGCTGGCGTCGCTGGAGCAGGGCGCGACGAAGGTGCGGTCCGGTCATCTGCTATGGGCGCTGCTGGCGGACGAGACGCTGTCGCGCCGGGCGAGGGATGCCTCGGGCCAGTTCCTGCGCATCCAGCCGGACCTGCTGAAGCGCGACTACGCCAGCGTTTGCGCCAACACGGCCGAGCAGGCTGCGGCCACCAGCCAGGCGGTCGGGTCCGAAGCGGGCGCGGCGAGTGGCGGCGAAGCGCGGCCTGGCAGCTCGGCGGCGCTGGACCAGTTCACCATCGACCTCACCGCGCAGGCGCGCGCCGGCAAGATCGACCCGATCCTGGGGCGCGACTTCGAGATCCGGCAGATGATCGACATCCTCACCCGGCGGCGCCAGAACAACCCCATCCTCACCGGCGAGGCGGGGGTGGGCAAGACGGCGGTGGTCGAGGGGCTGGCGCTGCGCATCGCCGCGGGCGACGTGCCGCCGCCGCTGAAGGACGTGATCCTGCGCACGCTCGACCTCGGCCTGTTGCAGGCGGGGGCGGGGATGAAAGGGGAGTTCGAGAACCGGCTGCGCGCGGTCATCGACGAGACCAAGGCCAGTCCTAAGCCGATCATCCTGTTCATCGACGAGGCGCACACGCTGATTGGCGCCGGCGGGGCCGCCGGGCAGAACGATGCGGCGAACCTGTTGAAGCCGGCGCTGGCCCGCGGCGAGTTGCGCACCATCGCGGCGACCACCTGGGCCGAGTACAAGAAGTATTTCGAGAAGGACGCGGCGCTCACACGGCGGTTCCAGCCGGTCAAGATCGAGGAACCGAGCGAGAACGCGGCGGTCGCCATGATCCGCGGGTTGGTGGCCACGCTGGAGAAGCACCACAAGGTGCGCATCTTCGATGAGGCGGTGGGCGAGGCGGTGCGGCTGTCTGCGCGCTACATCCCGGCGCGCCAGTTGCCCGACAAGGCGGTCAGCCTGCTAGACACCGCGTGCGCCCGCGTCGCGATGAGCCAGGCCGCGATTCCGGCGCCCGTGGAGGACCGGCGGCGCCGCATCGGGCTGATCGACACCGAGCTGGCGATCCTGCACCGCGAGATCGCGTCCGGCGCCGACCATGCCGCGCGCCACGGCGAGTTGGCTGACGAGCGGGCGGCGGTGAGCACGGAGCTGGCCGCGCTCGAGACCCGTTGGAACGAGGAGCGCGCGCTGGTGGAGGAGATCACCGCCGCGCGCGCCCGCATCGATGCGGCGGAACCCGGGGCCAGCGTCGCCGACGACCGCGCCGCGCTGATCGATGCCGGTTTGCGCATCAAGGCGCTGCAGGGCGAGCAGCCGCTGATCTTCCCCGTGGTGGACGGCCAGGCGATTGCCGAGATCGTGGAGAGCTGGACCGGCATCCCGGCCGGCCGCATGCAAGCCGACGAAATCCGCACCGTGCTGAACCTGGCCGAGGCGATGACGCGGCGGGTGGTGGGCCAGGCGCACGCGCTGGAGGCGGTGGCGCAGGCGATCCAGACCAGCCGCGCCGGGCTGACCGACCCGCGCAAGCCGATCGGCGTGTTCCTGATGGTCGGCACCTCCGGCGTGGGCAAGACGGAGACGGCGCTGACCCTGGCCGACCTGCTGTACGGCGGCGAGCAGAACATGACCACGATCAACATGACCGAGTTCAAGGAGGAACATAAGGTCAGCCTGCTGATGGGCAGCCCGCCCGGCTACGTCGGCTACGGCGAGGGCGGAATCCTGACGGAGGCGGTGCGGCGGCGGCCCTACAGCGTCGTGTTGCTGGACGAGATGGAGAAGGCGCATCCGGGCGTGCAGGACGTGTTCTTCCAGGTGTTCGACAAGGGCACGATGAAGGACGGCGAGGGTCGCGACATCGATTTCAAGAACACCGTCGTCATCATGACCTCCAACGCCGGGACCGACCTGATCGCCAAGCTGTTCGCCGACCCGGAGACGGCGCCGGACGCGGCGGGACTGGCCCTGGCGCTGCGGCCGGAACTGTCCAAGCACTTCAAGCCGGCCTTTCTGGGCCGCGTGACGATCGTGCCGTACTTTCCGCTGCCGGACGCGATCATACGCCAGATCGTGACCATGCAGCTGGGCCGCATCCGCCGCCGGGTGCACGACGCCTACCGCGCCAGTTTCGAGTGGGACCCGGCGCTGGTGGAGACAATCGCGGCGCGCTGCACCGAGAGCTCGTCCGGCGCGCGCAACGTGGAGAACATCCTGTCCCGCAGCCTATTGCCGGAGCTGTCGGCGCAGGTGCTGTCCCGCCTTGCGGAGGGCCAGCAGGTAGGTCGCATCCAGGTCGCGCTGAATGCCGAGGGCGGCTTCAGCTACGACGTTGCGGCGCACTGATTCAGCATCACCAAGGGAGAGCAGAGCCGTGGCTATCTACATGAAATTCGCCGACATCAAGGGTCGCGTGACGACCGAGGGCTTCAAGGACTGGATCGAGCTGACATCGTTCTCGACAGGCGTTTCGCGGCAGGTGACCTCGGGCGCCGGCGGCAAGCAGCGCGAGGGCAGTCATCCCACCATCAGCGACATCACGATCACCAAGCCATTCGACGACGCGTCGGCCAAGCTGTATCAGGACTCGCTGGCCGGCGCGTTCGACAGCAAGGTGGAGCTGAAGTTCACCGCCACCACAAAGAACAAGACCGACACTTACCTGGCCTACGAGCTGACGGCGTGCGGGGTGAGCACCTACACGGCGCAGAGCGGCGGCGACAACCCGGTCGAGGTGCTGACGCTCAACTTCACGAAAATCATGGTGTCGCCGACGCCGCTGGATGATAAGGGGTCGCCTAAGGCAGGACCGAAGATCACCTACGACCTGATGGCGCTGAAGTCCAGCTGAGGCCTCGGTCGGCCCGGCCTGGGAGTCCAGGGCCGGGCCGGACTGACGTTTTGCAAGGAGCGGCATGAGCGAGACCCGGACTGCGACTGCCGACCCCGATGGAATGTTCAGCCAGGTGGGGCGGAGCATCGCCATCGACACGCCGCTCGGCCCCGACGCGCTGTTGCTGACCTCGGTGCAGGGGCAGGACAGGATCTCCCACCCGTTCGTCTACACGGTCGAGTTCCTGACCATGGCAGGCGACAGCGCCGTGCGCGGGCTGATCGGCAAACGGGTGACGCTTTGGCTGCAGAACAACCACGAGAGCTGGCGGCGCCCGGTGAACGGATATGTCCGCCGCATCACCGGGCAGGCGACCAGCCTGCGCGGCTATGGCGGCTACCGGGCGGAGGTGGTGCCGCGGCTATGGTTCCTGGACTGCACGGCGGATTGCCGGATCTTCCAGTCCATGACCTACCCGGCGATCATCAAGACCCTGCTCGACGAGAACGGGGTGACCGGCTGCGACTTCAAGCTGCTGAAAACCGACTACCCGATCGTGGACTATTGCGTGCAGTATCGCGAGAGCGCGCTGGCGTTCATCTCGCGGCTGATGGAGCACGTTGGCATCTTCTTCTTCCACGAGCACAGCGCCGCCGACCACAGGCTGGTGATCACGGACGCCAACAGCTTCACCAAGTTCACCACGCCGCGGCAGCTTCGCACCGGGACGGGTGCGGAAACGGGGGACATCCAGAAGGTCTGGAGCGACACGATGTTCCGGCCAGGCGCCTGGGTGCTGACCGACTATGATTTCGAGGCGCCGTCCAAGCTGATGAAGAAGCAGGTCAAGACCACGTTGTCGGTGGCGATGATGCCGCAGCACGAGTGGTTCGACTTCCCCGGCGGCTACACCGACCAGGAGGTCGGGACGTGGCTGACCCGGGTCCGCATGGAGGCGGAGGAGGCGCATCACGATAAGCTGCTTGGACTGGGCAGCACGGCGGCGATGGATCCTGGGTTCCGCTTCGACCTGGTGCATTCGGGGAGCGTGGACGACCAGCCGGCGAGCTACCTTGTCACGGAGGTGCGCCACCGCGCGCAGGAGCGCAGCTACTTCCACGAGAGCGCGGCCGAGTATTGCAGCGAGTTCGTGGCGATCCCGGCCGCGACGCAGTTCCGGCCGGAGCGGGTAACGCCGAAATCCGTGGTGCGGGGCTCGCAGACCGCGACGGTGGTGTCCCCGAGCAGCGGCGACCCGATCTACACCGACGAGTATGGCCGGGTGAAGGTGCATTTCCACTGGGACCGGCGGGGCAAGCGCAGCACGGGGGCGACGTCGTGCTGGGTGCGCGTGGCGCAGAACAGCGCCGGCGCGGGGTTCGGCGGCATCGCCATTCCGCATGCCGGGCAGGAGGTTGTGGTGGACTTCCTGGAAGGGGACCCGGACCGGCCTTTGATCGTCGGGCGGGTGCACAATGCGGAGAAGATCGCGCCGTTGGAGTTGCCGGCTGACAAGCACAAGACGATCACACGCGATCATGGTGGCAACAAGATCGTCATGGACGGCGAGGCGGGGGCGCAACATCTGACGCTGATAAGCCCCAAGACGATGAATTTCGTCGTTGCAAGTGGACCTGCACAGTCTTTGTCGGCTGCGGCCGTAGATGCGGGCCCACCTGCGCCGGGGTCGGCGACTTTGAACTGGGGAGTTATCGACTCGGCTTCAGGACAGGTATTCGGCGACAGTCCTGGAATAGACGCCTTGAAGACCGTCTTCACCGCTATCGGCAAGCCTAACCAATCCGGCGACTCCGGTGATTACAATATGAACACGATCGTGTCTCACGACAACAACAGCTTCACCGGTGGCAGCTCGAACGCCTACACCCTTGGCAATGCGAACAGTTTCATCAAGGGAGACTCCCTTAGCCACACACATGGAACGTCTAAGACGCGCATCGACGTTGACTCCATGTCCGAGGTGTACGGCAGGAGTTATAGCTTCACCGAACAAAACTCCGACACGGTTGTCAATCACAACGCCTCCACCACGATTGGCATCGCCTCTTGGACCAAGATTGGTGGGAAGTCGACGACTGACGTTGGTGGCGAATCCTACACCTACAATCGCTCGAGCGCCTATTCGCGGACCTTTGGCTTGAACACAAGCCTGTCTCTTTTGAACTCAACCACTACGGTGCTTGGCAACAACAACTCCGTGACGGCCGGAATCTGCGGCAATCTTTACCTATCGCTTGTGCGAAACGTTGGAAGGACAAACAGTAAAGACTACTTCGGTGGTGATAAGACCGTAGTGGCTGAGGATTACATGATGAAGTGCACTAAGACTTACGATATCGAGAGTGCGCAGAAAGCTACGCTGCATGCGATGTCTGGGGGCATTTATATTGAGGCGCCCGGTAGTAAGGTTTTGCTGGATGCAGGTGGCACGCGCGTCGAAGTCAACCCGTCCAAGTTGCTGGTGGACGGGCCGACCGCGATAGAGTTCAATTCTGCGGCCACGACCAAAATCAATGCGCCTTCCATCAAGCTCGGGTAACGGCCTTGCTGACCTCGCATGAGGATCCTGCATTACCGCGAGCAACCGGAGCATAACTGGATATTCCATGTCGCACCTGCCAGAGGCCGGACGGTGCATCTCGTTGTGTGCGGCTCTCTGCTCGTCTCCCATTCCGAGGCGCCGGCAGTACGGACCGAGCATGCGTGGACCGCCGGGCGCTATGCGGCGCCGGTCAAGGCCGCTGGTGACTTGCTCGTCTTCGGAACCGCCTGGTCGCCGCACGGTCGCCCGACGCCCGCGATGCGAGTCGGCATCGCCATGGGGGCCTGGCGCAAGGAGCTGGCGGTGTTCGGCGACCGGCTTTGGGAGGGCGGTCCCACCGGGATCGCGGCGACGCGGCCGGCGCCATTCGAGTCGATGCCGGTCACTTACGAGCGGGCGTTTGGCGGCCCGGGCTACCGCTGGAACCCAATCGGCCGCGGCATGGGCGGCGGCGACCGGGGCGCGCTTCTCCCCAACATCGAGCATCCTGATCGTCTGATCGCACAGCCGACCGCGCGGCCGGAGCCAGCCGGGTTCGGGCCGATCGATGCCTACTGGCGGCCGCGCGTCGACCAGTTGGGCTCGTTCGGCGGTGAATGGCTGCGGCGCGAGTGGCCTGGAATGCCGGATGATTTCGACCCGCGTCACTGGAACGAGGCGCCGGCCGACCAGCAGTTCCCGGGCGGGTTCCGCGGCGACGAACGGTTCAGCATTTTCAACATGCACCCCGAGCGCCCGCGGGTCGACGTCGCGCTGCCCGGCCAGCGGCCCCGCGCGTTCCTGGCCAGGACGGATGGCAGCTTCGCCGAGTTGCCGCTGCGGTTGGACACGATCGTGGCCGAGATGGACGGCGGCTACACAGAGGCGGTGTGGCGCGGCGCCGCGCCGGTCAGCTCTCCACGAATGCGGGAGGTCGCATTCCTATTCACGATGGTGGATGAACTCGAGCCCCCCGCCCCCGACGCGGCTTGCCGCGCGTTGTTCGAGCGCCGCCGCCTTGAGGACTATCCCGATGCCGAGGAGTTCGGCGCCGCGCGGGCGGCGGGCCGCGTGGAGGCAGAGCGGGCCGCCGCCGCCAACCGGGTAAAGCGGGATCGCGAGGACGCCGCGTTCGTGGCGGAAGCCGAAGCCCTGCTCGCCGCGGCGGAACAGGACGTCGCGGCGGCACGGGCGGAAACGGCCGGGCGCCCACCAACCCCGGCAGAGCCGGACGCGACGCTGGAGACCCTGCGCGAACACGACCCGGCCAAGGCCGCCGAATACGAGGCGCTGATGGCGGACGCCGACACCGCATTGGCCGAGGCGGACCCGGCGCCCTGGACACGGGACCGGGTCGTTGCTGCGCATCGCGAGGGGCAGGCGCTGCCGGGCGCCGACTTGGCAGGCCTGGACCTGAGCGGTCTGGCGCTGGATGGCGCGGCGATGCCGCGTGCGGACCTGACCCGGGCGCTGCTGTCGCGTTGCACCCTGCGCGGCGCCGATCTGACGGGTGCGATGCTGGAGGCGGCGGAGGCGGCGGAGGCGGATTTCACCAAGGCGCAGCTTGGCGGGGCCGTGTTCCGGGGAGCGGGGTTGGTCGGCGCCCGCTTCGCAGCGGCCGTCCTAGCCAAGGCCGACTTCTCGCATGCCGCAGCGACCGACACCGTTTTCGATGGGGCGACGGGCGTGTCCGTGCGCTTTGTGGAGGCAGACCTCTCGGAAGCCTCGTTCCTTAAGGCCGACCTGCTCAGGGCGGATTTCAGCCAAGCCAAACTGACCGGAGCCGTTTTCGATGGCGCGTCGCTGCGTGAAGCCGACCTGGAAGGGGCAGTCGCCCCTAGCAGC
This sequence comes from uncultured Acetobacteraceae bacterium, assembly GCA_964242925.1. Taxonomy (GTDB): domain Bacteria; phylum Pseudomonadota; class Alphaproteobacteria; order Acetobacterales; family Acetobacteraceae; genus LMUY01. The sequence continues at coordinate 3,298 of CAXTBW010000038.1, read as the reverse complement.
TCGTTCGTCGGGGCGACGCTGTTCAACCTGCGCGCGAACGGCGCTGATTTGCGCGGCGCCGCAATGGGCCGAGCGGAGGCGACGCATTCGGTCTGGCAGCGCGCCCGCCTGGACGGCGCGGACCTGTCTGGCGCGTTGCTGAGTTGGGCCATCTTCGCCGAAGCCGTGCTGGACGGCGCCACGCTCGACCGCGCCTGGCTGGATGATGCCAAGTTCGACGAGGCGAGCCTGCGCGGGGCGGCGCTGACCCGCGCCAAGCTCGTCCGCACCTCGTTCGAGTGGGCCGACCTGAGCGAGGCCGACCTGACCGGCTCCAACCTGTGGCGGGCCGGGCTGTACAACGCCAACCTCGCTGGAACGCGGCTCGACGGCTGCTTTCTCGCGGGCACGCTGCTGCAGCCGTGAGCGGGCCGGGGCCCGAGCCGCTCGGGTTGGCGGCGCTGCGGTCCTTGCTGTCCGCCGGCGGACCGGTGGAAGGCGCCTTGCTGGACGGGCTCGACCTGTCCGGGTTGGACCTGGCGGGCGCCACGCTGACGGATTGCGTCATCTCCGGCTGCAACCTGTCAGGCGCAAACCTGGCAGAAGCCAACCTGCTTCGTTGCAGCATGGCCGGCGCCCGGCTGGCGGAGCTGCGGGCTGCCAAGGCGAACTTCGTGGAGTGCACGGTGACGAGTTGCACGTTCGCCGGCGCCGACCTGGCCGATACCGTATGGCTGCAATCCACTCTGTCCGGCTGCGACATGGCGAGGGCTAAGCTGTCGGGCGTGATGCTCAGCGAAGTGGCCTGCGAGGGCGCCGGCTTCCAGGGCGCCCAACTCGACCGCGCCATCGCGGAACGATGCCGCTTCGCCGATTGCGAATTCGACGCCGCGTCGGTCGAGCGGGCTTGGTTCATCGGTTGCGTGCTGATGCCGACGGTGCGGTTGCCGCTGGGCTGCGCCGGGCTGCGGCTGCCTGAGTGCGACTTGCGCGGTCTGGACGGCACGGGGCGCGACCTGACGGGCGCCGACCTGTCGGAGGCCGATTTGCGCAATGCCGTGCTGGAGGGGGCCGATCTGACCGGCGCGAGCCTGCGCGCCGCCGACCTGCGGGGCGCCCGGTTCGGTAGGGCGCGCCTGATCCGCGCTCTTATGCGCAAGGCGGACGCGACGGGCGCCGACTTCACTGACGCCATCCTGTCGAACGCCGACCTGTCCACGGCGAACTTGACTGGCGCGCAATTGGCCGGCGCCGACCTCGCTGGGGCCGACTTGGCCGGAGTGATCGTCCAGGCCGAGGCCGCGGCGCAGGCGACGCTGGCCGGCGCCGTGTTCGCGGACGCGGATTTCGCGCGTTGCAGCTTTGCCGGCCACGACCTGACCGCCTGCCGGTTCACCGCGTGCGACCTGCGGGAAGCGAGCTTCGCCGGGCTGGCGCTCACCCGCGTCCGGTTCGAACGGTGCGACCTGCGTGGGGCGCGCTTTGACGGGGCGCAACTGGAACGGTCCGAGTTGGACGGGTGCGCGCTGGACGGGGCGGTGTTCGACGGTGCGCGGCTGGCGCATGGTTCAGTCGGCGGCGACCGGCTGGCCGGCGCCAGCTTCGCTGGGGCGGAGTTGCACCGTGTCGACTTCGACCCGGCCGACCTGCGCACGGTGAGCTTTGCCGGGGCGCGGCTGCGGCTGTGCTTCCTGGCGGGCGCCTGCCTGGCGGGGGCGGTGGTCGAGGGGGTCGACTTCACGGATTCTCACTTTGCCGAGGCGGACCTGACCGGGACGCAGTTCGTGAACTGCGTGCTGGACGGCGTCAGCTTCTCGGCAGCGACGCTGACCGGGGCGGCGGTCAGTGGCGGGTCGATGAAACACGCCAACTTTGCCGACGCCGTCCTGCAAGGGTGCCGGCTGACCGGGCTGGATGCCCTGGGCTCGTTCTTCGGCAAGGCTGACGCGGCGGCGCTGGTGTTCGACCGGGTGGGTGCGGATGACGCGGTGTTCGAGGCGGCGGACCTAACCGGATGCGTTTGGGTCCGCTCCCACTTGCGCCGGGCAGACTTGTCGCATGCCAAGCTCGGCGGTTCACGGCTGACCGAGGTGGACATGAGCGAGGCGAATTTCCACGCCGCCACCGGCGACACGGGCGGGTGGACGGCGGTCAAGCAGACAGGATTGAAGCGGACCGACAAGGATCGGCTGTTCGCCGAGACATGGACGCCGCCGCCATGAAGGAGAGCTTCCAGTATGCCCGACACGAACTATCACCTCATGCCAAGCATCCAGTCGGTCGGTTTGCGCCGCCTCGGGCCGGCCAAGGTCACCGCGATCCTGCGCTCTCAGGTGGAGATCGAAGCGGAGGGCCGGACGACCTCGGCGACGCTCGCCGTCGCCGGCCTGTACTGTCCGGTCAAGGGCGACACCGTGCTCGTGATCGAAACGGACGAAGCGGCTTTCGTCATCGGCGTGCTGCGATCCGCCGGGCCGATGACGATCCGCGCGCCCGGCGACCTGCGGCTGCAGGCGCCCAACGGGGCGATCGTGCTGGAGGCGGCCCGGGTCGACGCGCGAGCGCACGAGATCAACCTTGATGCGAAGGACCTCCATATTGGGGCGGACCGTCTGCGGGAGCGGTTCCGCACGGTGCGCCGCGTCGTGGCGGAGGCGTTGGAGCTGGACGCCGGATCAGTGCGGACGCGGGTGCGTGAGACATGCGCCATCTTCGCGCGGCGGTTCCATGCGACGGCCGAGGACGACGTCAAGATCGATGGCAAGCGTATCCACCTGGGTTAGGAGCGCCCGATGCCTTTCGCAACGACCATGGGGTCCGGCACGTGTACTGCGACTGGTCCGGACGTTTGCAAAACGCCGACGCCAGGCGGACCGCAGCCGCTCCCGTACCCGAATATCGCTCAGCTTGCGATGGCGAACCCCGGCACCTGCGCCAAGAAGGTGTTCATCGTGAACAAGCCGGCTGCGACGACGCAGACGGTCATCACCTTGTCCAGCGGCGACGAGCCTGGCGTTGCCGGGGGCGTCGCCTCGAACGTCAATATCGGACCGATGGAGTTCAAGGTCGGCAGCGGCGTCGTCAGCATCGAGGGCAATCCGGCCGTCTATCTAGGCAGCACCACCGCCCATAATGGCAATGCCAGCGGCAATGTGCCAGGGTCGCAGACCGCACCAAGCCAAACAACGGTTATCGTTTCGACTTGAGACTACGGCGCATTAGCAGGCTGCTGAAAAGCTAGCGGCACGTTGGCTGGTGTGATTTCCTCTGGCTGCGGTTTGGGGGTAGGGGATCATGCGGGGCAGCGACACGGTATGCG
>CAXTBW010000037.1:0-36304 GCA_964242925.1 uncultured Acetobacteraceae bacterium | reverse complement strand
CCGGAGATGCTGAAGGACGTGAAGGGCATCTCGGAGGAGACCACCACCGGGGTGCACCGGCTGTGGGAGATGGCGAAGACCGGCAAGCTGCTGGTGCCCGCGATCAACGTCAACGACAGCGTCACCAAGTCAAAGTTCGACAACCTCTACGGCTGCCGCGAGAGCTTGGTGGACGCGATTCGCCGGGGCACCGACGTGATGCTGGCGGGCAAGGTCGCCGTGGTGGCCGGGTTCGGCGACGTGGGCAAGGGCTCCGCCGCCAGCTTGCGCCAGGGCGGCTGCCGCGTGCTGGTGACGGAGGTCGATCCGATCTGCGCGTTGCAGGCGGCGATGGAGGGCTACGAGGTTGTCACCATGGAGAAGGCGGCTCCGCGCGGCGACATCTTCGTCACGGCGACCGGAAACGTGGACGTGATCACGATCGACAACATGCGCGCCATGAAGCACCGCGCGATCGTGTGCAACATCGGCCATTTCGACAGCGAGATTCAGATCGAGGCGCTGCGCAACTACACCTGGGACAACGTCAAGCCGCAGGTCGACGAAGTAGTGTTCCCGGACGGCAAGCGGCTGATCGTGCTGTCCGAGGGGCGGCTGGTGAACCTGGGCAACGCGACCGGGCACCCGTCTTTCGTGATGAGCGCCTCGTTCAGCAACCAAGTGCTGGCGCAACTCGAGCTATGGGGCGCACCGGCTGGCAAGTACGAGCTGAACAAGGTCTACACGCTGCCAAAGCACCTCGACGAGAAGGTGGCCGCGCTGCATTTGGCCAAGGTCGGCGCCGAGCTCACCAAACTGACGCCGAAGCAGGCGGAATACATCAACGCGCCTGTGTCGGGGCCGTTCAAGCACGACCTCTACCGCTACTAACTCGTCATCGCGAGCCGCGCCGGCGGCGTGGCGACCCAGGGCCGCGTGCACGAGGCATGCGGCTGGATTGCTTCGTCGCAAGCGCTCTCGCAATGACGGGTTGGTGCGGATGCGGGCAGATCACCGTAGTTCGTCAACCTCACGCAGGGCGGGGAACAGCCGCATCCAGGCGACCGCGACGCCCACCGTCGCCAAACCGCCCAGCACCGTGGCGGGGACCGCGCCCAGCAGCGCGGCGGTCACGCCGGACTCGAACTCGCCCAACTGGTTCGATGTTCCGATGAACAGCATGTTCACCGCGCTCACCCGGCCGCGCATCTCCTCCGGGGTGCGCATCTGCACCAGCGCGAAGCGGATCACCACGCTCACCACGTCCGCCGCGCCCAGCACCACCAGCGCCGCAACCGACAGCGGCAGCGAGCGCGACACCGCGAACACCATGGTGGCCAGGCCGAACACCGCCACCGCGCCGAACATCAACCGCCCGACCCGGCGGCGCAGCGGGCGGCGCGCCAGCACGACCGACATCGCCAGCGCGCCGACCGCCGGAGCCGCCCGCAGCACGCCCAGCCCCCACGAGCCCGTGTGCAGGATGTCCCGCGCGTAGATCGGCAGCAGCGCGGTGGCGCCGCCCAGCAGCACGGCCACCAGATCGAGCGAGATCGCGCCGAGCACCGCCGGATGCGACCAGATGAAGCGCAGCCCGAGGAACACGGATTGCAGCGTCGCGGGGACGCGGGGGGCGACCGGGCGCGTGGTGCGGATCAGCAGCACGGAGCACGCGGCGGCCAGGAACAGCGCGGCCGCGAGCGCGAACGGCGCCGGCGCGTCGATGGCGTAGAGCACGCCGCCGAACGCCGGGCCGACGATGGTGGCGGTCTGGTTCGCGGAGGCCGACCAGGCGCTGGCTTGCTGCAGCTGCGTTTCCTGCACCAGGCCGGGCATCAGGGCGGACAGGGTGGGCGACTCGAACGCCCGCGCGGCGCCGATTACGACCACCGTGGCGAAGATGCCCGTCGCCCCTATCGCGCCCGAGGCGACGCCGGCGGCCAGCGCGACCGCCGCGCAGGCCTCCACCAACTGGCAGACGCCGACGATGCGGCGGCGATCGTACTGGTCGGCGACATGGCCCGCCGCGAGTGTGAGCGCCGCAATCGGGAGGAACTGCGCCAGGCCGACCAGCCCGAGGTCGAAGGCGCTGCCGGTCAGGGCGTAGATCTGCCACCCGATCGCCACGGACTGCATCTGGAAGGCCAGGCTGCTGCAGACTCGGGCGGACCAGAACAGCGCGAACGGCCGGTGGCGGAGCAGGGCCGGCGCCGCGACCGCGCCGCTCCCCGCCGACTGGGATGGAAATGTCATTGAACCGACATCTACGCCTCGCCTGGTTTTGGTAAAGGCCGTCCCACAACGGTTCCAAGAGGCTCCTCGCGATGTCGGATGCGACGATTGACACAATGCCAATTACGCGTCCGCAGATGGACGCCAAGCCGCATATCGGCGGCGCGATCGGGTTTTTCGCGGTGTTGCTGCTGGGGCTGGGCTACGCCGCCTACAGCATCGCGACCGACGTCGACGCCGTGGGCGAGCACAACTTGGCCATCGGCGCGCTAGTGATGCTCGGCCTAGCGCTGCTGATCGCGCTGGGGTTCGAGTTCGTCAACGGCTTCCACGACACGGCCAACGCGGTCGCCACGGTGATTTACACGCACGCTCTGCCGCCGATGGCCGCCGTGGTGTGGTCCGGCGCGTGGAACTTCCTCGGCGTGCTCACGTCCAGCGGCGCGGTGGCCTTCACCATCGTGAACCTGCTGCCGGTGGAGCTGATCCTGCAGGTCGGCAGCGGCGCCGGCTACGCGATGATCTTCGCGCTGCTGATCGCGGCCATCATCTGGAACCTCGGCACCTGGGCGCTCGGCCTGCCGAACAGCTCGTCGCACGCGCTGATCGGCTCCATCATGGGCGTCGGCCTGGCGAACCAGCTGATGGGCTCGGGCGCCGCCACCTCCGGCGTGGACTGGGGTCAGGCGGTGGGCGTGTTCAAGGCGCTGCTGTTCAGCCCGGTGATCGGCTTCATCCTCTCGGCGCTGCTGCTGCTGGCGATGAAGGTGGTGGTCAGGAGCAAGTCGCTCTATCAGGCGCCGGTCGGCAACAAGCCGCCGCCGGTTGGTATCCGCGGGTTGCTGATCCTGACCTGCACCGGGGTGTCGTTCTTCCACGGCAGCAATGACGGGCAGAAGGGGATGGGCCTGATCATGCTGATCCTGATCGGCGCCGCGCCCACCGCCTACGCGCTGAACCGCGCCATCCCGGAGAGCTCGACGCCGGCCTTTGTGCAGACCGTCACGGAGGCGCAGGCCGTGTTCCAGGCGCATGCCGGCGGCGCCGCGGCGCCCGCGCCGGCTCCGGCCCGCGCCACGGTGGGCGAAGCGCTGAAGACGCGCGAGGTCAACACGGCTGCGATCTACGCCGCGCTCGCCACGTTGAGCGGCGACATCGGCCAGCAGGTGAAGGGTTACGGCGCGATCAAGGCGGTTCCGGCCAGCGCCACGCCCAACGTGCGCAACGACATGTATCTTGCATCGGACGCGGTGCGCGTGATGGGCGCCAAGCCGGCCGGCTTCAGCGACGACGACATGGGCAAGCTGAAGGCGTTGCGGACCTCGCTGGACGGCGGGACGCGGTTCATCCCGACGTGGGTGAAGGTGTCGGTGGCGCTGGCGCTAGGCCTGGGCACGATGGTTGGCTGGAAGCGCATCGTGGTGACGGTCGGCGAGAAGATCGGCAAGACGCATCTGACCTACGCGCAGGGCGCCTCCGCCGAGATCGTGGCCGCTGCGACGATCGGTTTGGCCGACATCTACGGTCTGCCGGTGTCCACCACGCACGTGCTGTCAAGCGGCGTGGCCGGCACGATGGCGGCGAATGGGTCTGGGCTGCAGTGGAGCACGCTGCGGAACATGGCGCTGGCGTGGGTGATGACGCTGCCGGCGGCGATGGTGATCGCCGGGTCGCTGTTCGTGATCTTCCGCCAGGTGTTCTGACGGGGGTCACCGTCATGCCCGGGCTTGACCCGGGCGCCCACGGCCGCGCCTACACGTCGATCAGGCAGGTTGCGGCAGCAGTGATGCGAACGTGGTAGTTACCCACGACTGGGACGCCGTGGGTGCCCGGGTCAAGCCCGGGCATGACGAACTGGGAGTGCCGAAGAGTAACGATGCCTCAGTGATCCTTCAGTATCTGGCTCAGGAATAGCTTCAGCCGGTCGGTCTGCGGGTTGTCGAACATCTCGCGCGGCGGGCCGGCCTCGACGATCTCGCCGCGGTCCATGAACACCACCCGGTCGGCGACCTTCTTGGCGAAACCCATCTCGTGGGTCACGCACACCATGGTCATGCCGTCCTCGGCCAGTCCGATCATGGTGTCCAGCACCTCCTTGATCATCTCCGGGTCCAGCGCGCTGGTCGGTTCGTCGAACAGCATGATCTTCGGCTTCATGCACAGCGCCCGCGCGATCGCGACACGCTGCTGCTGGCCGCCGGACAGCTGGCCCGGATACTTCTTCGCCTGCTCGGGGATCTTCACCCGGCGCAGGTAGCTCATCGCCAGTTCCTCCGCCTCCGCCTTGGGCATCTTGCGCACCCAGATCGGCGCCAGCGTGCAGTTCTCCAGGATCGTCAGGTGCGGGAACAGGTTGAACGACTGGAACACCATGCCGACCTCGCGCCGGATGGTGTCCAGCGCCCGCAGGTCGTCGGTCAGCTCCGTCCCGTCCACGACGATGCGGCCCTCCTGGTGCGACTCCAGGCGGTTGATGCAGCGGATCATCGTGCTCTTGCCGGACCCGGACGGCCCGCACACCACCACCTTCTCCCGGTGGCCGACGGTCAAGCTGATGTCCCGCAGCACGTGCATCGCGCCGTACCACTTGTTCACCTTGTCCAGCACGATCGCCGGGGCGGCGTTGGACCGCGGCGCAGCGCCGCCTTGGATGTTGGTCATCTGCATCGCGGCGCTCATTGCGGCGTCTCCCTCAACGGTTGCGGGCGCGCGAGAACTCGCGCTCCAACCCGCGCGAATAGCGGGCCATAGTGTAACAGAATGCGAAGTACAGCACGGCCAGGGCGATGTAGACCTCGGTCGCGTAGGCGCTGAAGGCCGGGTCGGTGACGGCCAGCTTGCCGGTCGCCAGCACGTCGAACAGGCCGATGATCAGCACCAGGCTGGTGTCCTTGAAGAACCCGATGAACGTGTTGACCAACGGCGGAATCACCAAGCGCAGCGCCTGCGGCAACACGATCAGGCTGGTCTTTTTCCAGTAGGACAGGCCAAGCGCGTCGGCCGCCTCGTATTGGCCTTTCGGCAGCGCCTGCAGGCCGCCGCGCACGACCTCGGCCAGGTAGGCGCCGGCGAACAGGATGATCGCGACCTGCACGCGCAGCAGCTTGTCGATGTCGATCCCCTGCGGCAGGAACAGCGGGAACATCACGCTCGCCATGAACAGCAGCGTAATCAGCGGCACGCCCCGGATCAGCTCGACATACAGCACGCACAGGGCCTTGATCACCGGCAGGTGGGTCGAGCGGCGGCCGAGCGCCACCAGCACCGAAAGCGGAAAGGCGAAGGCTAGGCCGAAGGTCGACAGGATCAGCGTGAGCGGCAGCCCACCCCATACGTCCTGCGGCACGAACGCGAGCCCGGCGAAACCGCCCCACATCAGCATGCCGATCGCGGCCAGGATGCCGACCCAGACGAGCAGCAGCTCCTTGCGCCAAAGCACCCGCCAAGCCGAGAGGCCGTATAACGCGAGGAACAGCAGCACCACGATCAAGGGCCGCCACTGCTGGTCGAAGGGGAACCGGCCGAACAGGATCAGCCGATACTTGTCCGTCAGCACCGCCCAGCAGGCGCCTACGCCCTGCACGTTGCGGCAGGCGCTGGTGTCGGCGCCGTTGGCGCCCTGCGGCACGGTCCAGACTGCGTTGACCAGCCCCCACTCGACGAACTGATAGGCCCACCGCGCGAGCAGCGCGATTAGCACGACGCTGACGATGGCCGACGGCCAGGTGCTGAACAGGCTCTGCCGCAACCAGCCGAGCGGGCCGTGCGCAATGGCGGCAGGCCGGTTGCGCGCTGTCGCCACGACGGTCGCCTGGCCAGCGACCGAGGGGACCGGGTCGACGTTTGTCGTTGCGATCTCGCTCACGGCGTCAGCGCTCCACCAACGCGATCCGGGCGTTGTACCAGTTCATGAACAGACTGATGGACAGGCTGATGGTCAGGAACACCGCCATGACGAGCGCAATGCCCTCGACCGACTGGCCCGTCTGGTTGAGCATCGTCACGTCGATCCCGACCACGTCGGCATACCCGACCGCGACCGCGAGCGAGCTGTTCTTGGTGAGGTTCAGATACTGGCTGGTCATCGGCGGGATCACCACCCGCAGCGCCTGCGGCAGCACCACCCGGCGCAGCACCGCGCTGGAACGCAAGCCGAGCGCGCCGGCCGCCTCCCACTGCCCTTGCGGCACCGCCTGGATGCCGGAGCGGACGATCTCGGCGATATAGGACGCGGTGTAGATCACTAACCCCATCACGAGGACGGTGTATTCCGGGGACAACAGGGTCACCCCGCCGTTGAAGCTGAATCGCGTCTTGGTGGGCATGTCGAGGTGGAACGGAGCGCCCAGCGCCGCCCAGACCAGCAGCGGCAGGGCCACCAGCAACGCCAGCGCCACCGGCCAGGTCTTCGGGCGCAGGCCTGTCTCAGCTTGGCGCTTGGCCGCCACCCCCGACCAGGCGATCGTGCCGATCAAGCCGAGCAAGAAGGCCGCCAGCGCCCAGCCATGCGCGGTCTGCCAATCCAGCGAGGGCACGCGGAGCCCGGCCTTGGACAGGAACACGCCGGCGACAGGGTTGAACGCGGTCGCAAGCGGCGGGAGCGTCTGCACCAGGCCGTACCAGAACACCAATTGGAGCAGCACCGGTATGTCGCGGATCACCTCGACGTAGACGGCGGCGAGCTTGGCCACCAGCCAGTTCTTGGACAGCCGGGCGATGCCGATCGTGGTGCCTAGGATCGTTGCGAGGATAACGCCGACAACGGCCACCTTCAGCGTGTTGAGGATGCCCACCACCATGGCGCGGCCATAGCTGCTGACCGACGGCGTGTATTCGATCAGGTGCTCGCCGATCGGAATGGGCGCCACGGCCCCCAGGAAGCCGAAGCCGGTTGCGATGTGGCGCGCGGCCAGGTTTTGCGCCGTGTTGCGGATCAGGTAACCGATGATGGCCAGCACGAAGCCAACCACGACGACTTGCCAGACGATCGCGCGGAATTTCGGGTCCGACCAATTGATGCGCATCGGGCGGCGCGGGGCGGCGCGGGGCGCCATCAATCGGGGGTCGGCAACGGCGCCTGACATCCAAGCAACATCCTCGGTCGGCAGCGGCCCATCCCGCGCATGGCTGTCATACTTCGACGGCATTGCAGAGTGCAACGGGGAGGCTTGCGTCTTAACAGACGAAAAGCGCCGCCCCCAAACGGGAACGGCGCTCATTTTGTGCAGTTGGTTAGAAGATCAGCGGATCGGCGGCGGGTATTGCAGGCCGCCCTTGTTCCACAGCGCGTTGATGCCGCGCGGGACCCCCAGCACGGTGATGTTGCGGTCCCACACCTCGGCGAAATTGCCGACCTGCTTGATCGCGTTGTAAGCCCACTTGTTGTCGACGCCGAGCGCCTTGCCCATGTCGCCCTCGAGGCCCAGCAACCGGCGGATCTCCGGGTTCGTGTTGGTCATGAAGGTGTCGATGTTCTTGCTGTCGAGGCCGTCTTCCTCGGCGGTCAGCTGCGCGTAGTGCACCCACTTGACCAGGTCTAGGAACTTGTCGTCGCCCTTGCGGACCATCGGGCCGAGCGGCTCCTTGCTGATGATGTCCGGCAGCAGCACCAGGTCCTTGGCTTTGTCGCCCTGCTGGAAGCGGAAGCCGGCGAGCGCCGAGCTGTCGGTCGAATAGGCGTCGCAGCGGCCGGACAGGAACGCGTTCTGGATCTCGTTCTGGTCCTGGATCTCGACCGGGTTGAACTTGATGTTGTTGTTGCGGAAGTAGTCCGCGATGGCCAGCTCGGTGCTGGTGCCGGGCTGCACGCAGACCGTGGCGCCGTCCAGCTCCTTGGCGGCCGTCACGTTGGCGGACGCCTTCACGAGGAAGCCGGTGCCGTCATAGTAGTTCACGTCGGTGAACTCGAGGCCGAGGTTGCCCTCGCGGCCCAGCGTCCAGGTCGTCTCGCGGATCAGCACGTCGACTTCGCCGGACTGCAGCGCGGTGAAACGGTTGACGGTGGTGGTGGGCACAAAGCGCACCTTGGTGGCGTCGCCGAAGATGGCCGCAGTGACTGCGCGGCAATCGTCCGCGTCGATGCCCCTGATCACGCCCTGGCTGTCGGCGAGCGAGAAGCCGGCCACGCCGGTGGACACGCCGCAAACCAGCATGCCGCGCGCCTTGATCGCGTCGAGCGTTGCTGATCCGGACCCTTGCGCGTGCGCCGCCGCCGTGGCGAACCCGATCGCCAGCGCGGCTGCGCCGACTGCCCTGAAACACTTCATCGCGTATTCTCCCAAATGCAGGGCAGCCCTGCGGCGGTGCGATGTCGCTTCGTTCGCTTTCGGAGTCAATGGTTGCGACACGGCGCGGCATCGACCATCTGTCCACCCGATGTTGCACCTGATGAAGCTGTGCGTCGGCGTGCGGGACCCTGCGGAGTTGCGGCAATGGCAGGCGCAGCGCGCGGCGGGCGACCGGCCCTTGCGCCACCTGACCCGGCACATGCCGCGCCGCTCGGCCGAGATCACGGCCGGCGGTTCGCTCTACTGGGTGATCGCCGGCACGATGCTATTGCGACAACGCATCACGGCGCTTGAGCCTGCCTGCCGGGAAGACGGCACGGCGTGCGCCGCAATCATGCTCGACGCGGCGCTGGTGCCGCTGTCCGGCCGCCCGGTGAAGGCGTTCCAGGGCTGGCGTTACCTCCGCGGCGAGGACGCCCCCCTCGACCTGCGCGCCGACTCGGCCGAGGCGCAACTGCCGCACGAACTTGCGCGGCAGTTGCGCGAGTTGTGCCTGCTGTAGAGCATAAGCGGGACCGATGTTGCCGCGCCATTCTCGTCGTTGCGAGGAGCGCTTGCGACGAAGCAATCCAGCGGGCGCCACCGCACGCGCCCGCCTGGATCGTCGCACCGCCAAGCAGGGACAACGGGTGGCTAGCTCAACGACGCCGCAGCAGCCGCGGCGGGACCGGCGGCGCGTTGGCCGCCAGCAAGGTCAGCAACCCGGCCAGGATGTCCGCCGGCGCTGGTGGGCAGCCGCGCACGATCAGGTCCACCGGGAGCGACCCGCCGATCCCGCCATCCACGGCGTAGCTGCCCTTGAACACGCCGCCATCCACCGCGCAGTCGCCGACCGACACCACCCATTTCGGCTCCGGCATCGCGGCATAGGCCTGCGCCAACGCCTCCCGCATGTTGGCGGTCAACGGACCGGTCGCGACTAGGACGTCGGCATGGCGCGGCTTGGCCACGAAGCCGAGCCCGTAACGCTCCATCGCGTAGACGGCGCCCGACAGCGCCGCCAGTTCCCGCTCGCATCCGCCGCAGCCCCCGGTCGGCACGTGGAACAGCGCCAGGCTGCGGCCCAGCCGCACCTGGGACGCCGTGTCCAGCCGCGCGGCGAGCGCCGCCACGGTGTCGGCCGGCGGCGCCGCGAACGGCTCGGGCGCGATCACAGGTCGACCCCGGAGCGGGCGCAGGCGAACGAGCGGTCGATCAGCCTGAGGTCGCCAGCCGCGGCGCCAACGCTCGCGGCTTCCTGCAAGGGCCACAGCAGCCAGCTCGGGTCCGCGGCGAAGGCGGCGCCGATCAGACCGCCATCGAGTCGCATCCAGTGCCATGCCGGGCCGCGCGGGCTCTCCGCCACGGCCAGGCCCTCGCCGCTGCCCATCGGCAGCGCGACCGCGACCGGGCCGGGCGGCAGCTCGCCCAGCCAGCCGAGCAGCAAATCGACGCTCGCCGGGATCTCCAGCAGGCGAACCCGCAACCGAGCCGCCACATCGGCGCCGGTCAGCGTCGCGCTGGGGAATGCGGCGTAGGGCGGGTAACCCGGCCAGCGGCGCGCGTCCGCCGGGGACCCGGCGGCGCGTCCGGCCACGCCGCCCGGGGCAAAGGCGGCGAGCGCGGCGGCGGGAACCACGCCGACGCCCTCGCCCAGGCCGTCCAACAGCCGGTCCGGCGACGGCAGGTCGGCGACGGCGGCGGCCAACGCGGCCGGGCCGGGCGCCGCGATGTCTGCAACCAGGCCGCCGGGCGTCACGCAGTCCATCATCATCCGATGCCCCCAGGCGACGGCGGACGCGCGCAGCATGGCCTCGCGGTGAACGCCCAACTGGGTGGCCAAGCGCGGCCGGGCGGCGCAGGCGGCAGCCAGGTCGCCGAGGTGGATGGCGATGCGCTCGGTCTCCGCCATGATCCCGCGCAGGATAACGGCGCGGGGCGGCGCTTCGACGCCGAGCGCCACCTCCGCCGCGCGGGCGAAAGCAAGGCTGTGGGCCACGGTCGCGTCCGCCGACAGCCGGGCGGCGAAGCGGGCGGCGGCGCGCGGGGATTTGCCGCGCATCAGCTGCAGCGAGCCCTTGTGCGCGTAGCCCAGCCGCGCCTCCAGCGCCGCGACGCGATCCCCGGCCAAATGCGCGCGCAGGTGCGCCGGCTCGGCGAGGGACCCGTCGACCGGGCCGATCGGCAGCTGCATCCAGTCGCCGGGAACGGGGCGGAACACAGGCTCGGTGTCGCCGCCGCCGGGCCCATGCCGGGCGGCGAGCGGCCGGGTCAGGCGCCACCGCCCGTGGTCCAGCCAGGGCCGCGCATCCTCGGCGCCGTCCGCTTCGTGGCCCCACAGATCGCGCACCATCCGCTCGAGCGCCGCAGCGGCGGGGAAGCGCCGGGAGAGCGCGGGGTAGCGGCCGTCATGCACCGGGGTGGAGGCGAGCAGCGGCTGGGCCGCCTCGTCCAGGAACAGCGCGTAGACCTCGGCGGTGTCGCCCCACAGCGCCTGCAGCGCGATGTCGCCGCCCACCAGCGCCCATTGCTCCGGCGGCACGACGTGGCGCGGCCAGGGCTGGCACGCGATGACGGGGCAGGCGCGGATGGCGGCGCTGCTCATTGCGCGGCCGCCGCGATGCCTTGCAGCCAGGCGGTAACCCCGGGCGGCATCGCCCAGCCCCCCACGGCGGCGAGCGCCAGCCCGGCCCAGCCAACGTGCGAAGCGGGGCGAGGCCGGTCCGGGCTGGGCAGCCACGGAAGGGCGAAGAGGGCCACGATCGCCAGCAACAACCCGAACGGCGCGGCCAGCAGCGGCGCCCGTTGCAACGACGCGGCCAGCAACGCGAAGAAGCTGGCGAACAGGCCGAACGGCGGTAGGGCCGCGAGCGACGCCAGGCCCAACGCCGCCGGCCACCCGCCGGACGCGGCGGCGATCAGCGCGAGGCATCCCAGCGTCAGATGCAGCAATCCCGCGCCGGTCGCGGCCGCGCCGCCCAGGCCGAAGCCGAACAAGGACGCCGCCAGCATCGCCACGATCGCCGCGGGCAACAGCCGCGCCCGGTCCCGCGCGCAGATCGCCGCGATGAGCAGGCCCGCCAACGCCAGCGCCAGCATCAGGCCGCCCGGCGCGATCGCGTGGCCGTCGCCGTCCAGCACGCCGCGCAGCCGCAGGGCGATGACCAGCCAGACGGCCCCGAGCGGACCGGCCAGCATGGCGGCCGTCCGCGGCAGCGCCACCCCGCGCAGCGCCGCCCAGATTGGCAGCAGGGCGCAGGCGCATCCCAGGCCCAGCAGCAGCGCCGCGAACCCGACGCCCAACGCCAGCCCGTCGGCCCGGGCGCCGGCGTCGGGCAGGGCGCTCCAGCTCAGCGACGGCCAGCCCGCGCCCAATGCCGGCGCCGCTGCGCCACTCAGAACCGCCAGCCCGAACACCGCCAGGCCGATGCCGCACACCGAAGCTGCCTCGGGCGGCCTGATCGTGGGCAACATCCGGCAAGCGGCGAGCGCCGCGGCGCCGGCTGCAACGGTCGACAACGCGGCGCTGTCCGAGAGCAACGACAGGTTCACGCACCCGGCCATCGCGGCGGCGAGCGGCTCGTCTTCGCCATCCAGCATGGCGGCGACGCTCGCGGCCAGCCAGGCGAGCGCGGACAGGATGGTCACGTGGACCGCCAGCGGGTCCGTCAGCAACCAGCCGCCGAACGCGCCGCCCTGCCAGGGCAGGCTGAACGCCAGCGCCGCCGTCAGCCCGGCCACCGACGGCGACAGCCACCGCCAGCGCGGCAGCCAGCGATGCAGAGCGCCCAGCAGCAGCGGCAGCAGAATGCAGGCGGCGCCGGTCATAGCGACAGCCGGGGCCGCAGCCGGAGCCAGGTCGCGCCGTCATCGGCGAGCAGCACTGCGAGACCGGCCAGGGCCAGGGCCAGGAACGGCCGCGACGGCAGGCCGGGCGCCGCGAGCAACGCCAGGGCCGCCCCGTTCAGCAGGCACAACGCGCCGAACGGACCCGGCGTGGCCGCTGCGCCGAGCAGACCAATCAGCACGATGGACAGCGCGGCCGTGACGCCCGGCGGCGCGGTAGCCGTGGCGACCACGACGAGCAACAGGGCCACTCCCAGTGTCGGCGCGGGCGCGCTGACCGGACCCTGGGCGGCGCGGCGCAGCGCCGGCAGCAACCAGGCTGCCTGGGCCGTCAGCACGACCGCAACGGCCATCAGCCCCGGCGCGGCGGCAGCGGGCGATTGGATCGCCTGCCACAGCGCCGCAAGCGCCACCACGCCGCATTGGGCGGCATACAGCGGCGCCCGCAGACGACCTCCAGCCAGCAACCCGAACGCCAGCAGCAGCGCAATCGCGCCGAACACCCGTCCAGTCTCCGGCAACGCCGTCATGCCAGGGTCTGCCCGGCGAACAGGAACAGCACCGCCAGCAACGCCAGCAGCAGCGCCGCCCCCAGCACGCGAGGCGCGGCGCCCGCGTCGCGCAACCAGGCCGCTGCGACCGCTCCGCCGGCGCCCAGGACCGCGATCTTCAACGCCCAGGCGATCATCCCAGCGAACCACGCCAACACGCCGGCGCCGGCAGCGGCAAGGCCGGCGGGCAGCAGGAGG
Source organism: uncultured Acetobacteraceae bacterium (assembly GCA_964242925.1). GTDB lineage: Bacteria > Pseudomonadota > Alphaproteobacteria > Acetobacterales > Acetobacteraceae > LMUY01. The sequence continues at coordinate 23,232 of CAXTBW010000037.1, read as the reverse complement.
TCCGCCGCCAAGGTCAGCCACACCACCCGCCGCAGCGCGGTCGCAGCCCGGGCGACGACGACCCGCCAGCCGGACAGCTCGGAGATCAGCGCCTCGTCCTCGCCGGCCAGGGCCACGGCGACCGCGGCAACCCCGCAGCCGGCCAACAGCAGCGGCAGGGCCGGGACCTCGCGCGGACCGGTCAGGACGGCGTCCAGGTTGGTCGTGCCGGTGATGGAGGCGACCGCGAACAAGGCCAACACCAGCGCGGGACAGGCCAGCGCCGCCAGCCGCAAACTGTTCGCCGCGGCCAATCCGGGCGGAGCCGCGCCGGCATCCAGCGCAGCCAGGGCGGACGCGACGCGGCACAGGCCGAGCAGCCCGGCCACCACGACCAGGTCGGAGAGCGGCGCGCTCGCCATGCCGAGCGTGAAGCTGGGCGTGAGCAGCGCGGCCACCGCGGTCACGGCCAGGCACAGCGGCGGCGCGGCCAACAGCAGCGGCCCGGCCGCCTCCGTCACGACCGGCCGTTTGCGCAACAGCCGCCTCGCATCGTGCAGGGGCTGCCACAATTGCGGCCCGGTCCGGCCGGCGGCCAGGGCGGCCGCCCAAGGCAGCAGGCACGCCAATGCGACCGCCGCGCCAGCCATGAGCGCCGCGTGGAGCAGCAAGGCAAGAATGCTCATCCCGGCGTGCCGATCGCCACGGCGACCAGCAGCAGCACGACGGCGGCCAGGATCGCCGCGGCGGCGTAACCGGGCTGCAACGGCGGCCAACTCACATCGAGCTTTAGACGCACAAGCGGCAGCAGGTTCAACCGCAGCCGCGGCGGCATGGTCCATCCCGGCGCCAGGCTGCGCAGATCGGCCTGGGTGACGGGGTCGCCGAACGGCATCCACGCCGGCGGGGCGGCGAACCCATCCTCCCAGGGGGGCACGGCCACGGCGGAGCGCAGCCGTCCCGTCCGGACGAGCAGCGCCAAACCGATGAGCAGCGCCAGGACGAGCAACGCGAGCGGCAGCGGGCCGTAGCCGGCGGCCTCGGGCTGGGGCTGCAAGCCGGCCCAACCGCCCTGCCCGTCCGGCCCGGCGCCGCTGACCACGCGCAGCGCCGGGCCAGCCAATTGCAGCAGCAGGCCGGGGAACAACCCGGCGGCCCCGCACACCACGGCAAGGCCAAGCATTGCGATGCGCTGCGCCCGGCCGGCATCCTCCGCGGCGCTCGCGCGCGGCGTGCGGGGGCGGCCCAGGAACGCCACGCCCGCCATCCGCGCCAGCGCCGCTGCGCCCAGCCCAGCCGACGCAGCCAGCGCCAGGACCGTCGCGGTGAGCAGCAACTGCATCGGCAGGCCGCCGATCCGCGGCGCCGCGAACAGCGCCTGCAGCACCATCCAGGCGCTGGCGAACCCCACGCCCGGCGGCAGCAGCCCCAGGCCCAGCCCCGCCACCAGCATGGCGATGCCGGTCGCCCGCATGCGTCGCGCCAGGCCGCCAAGACGGTCCAAGGCCCGGCTGCCCCCCGCCTGTTCCGCCGCCGCGGCCGACATAGCGGCGAGGCTGGCGACCAGCGTGAAGCCCAGCGCATGCAGCAGCGCGCCACCCGCCGCCAAAGCCGCCAGCGGCAGCAGGTCGGCGGCGCGCGCGACCGCGGCGACGCCCAGCCCGGCGCACATCCAGCCCGCGTGCTGCAGCGACTGCGCGGCCAGCACGCCGCCGAACGACGCGCCGCGCGTGGCCCGGATCGCGCCGATGCCCGCCAGCGCGCCACCCGCAAGCAGCAGCGGCACGCCCCACCACTCAGGCGTCGCCGGGCCGCACAAATCCAGCAGCGCGCGCGCAAGCAGATAGAGTCCGATCGCCGGTGTCGCGGGGAAATCCTGCCGCGCGGACCAAAGGCACACCGCCCCGGCCGTCGCGGCCAGCAGCACCGGCGCCATGCGCCAGCCCTCCAACGGGACGGCGCGCATGGCTGCGAACGCGGTTCCGCCGATCGCCAGCACCGCGAGCGCCGCGGCCAGCAGGAACACCCCGGCCACCGCGATGGCGCGGCCGCGCAGTGGGCCATCCTGGGCGCCTGCCGCGTAGAGCGCCACGGCCAGCACTGTCATGGTCGCGGTCCCCGCCACGGTGACGAGCAGCCCCGCCGCGACCGTCGCCGGCAGCCAGGGCGGGGCGCGGCCGCCGATCGCCATGCCGGCGGCGGCAAGCCCCGCGATGGCCGGCGCCAACGCGAACCACGCCCCCAAACCGTCGATCGCCAGCAAACCGTGCGCTACGAGCGCCCGGTCGCCCGACAGCAGGGTAAGGGCCGCCAACAGCGTGGCCAGAGCGCACAAAGCGGCCGTGGCGGGCGCCAAGGCGTGCGGCGGCAGCAGCTTGGCGGCAATGGCCAGGAGGAAAAGCACCGCGATCACGCCGCCCAACGCGGGCAGGCCGATCGCGGCGACCATCACAGCATCTCGAGCGATTGGCGACGCCGCGGTGGCGGGAACGCCGCGTCGAGTTCAGCGAGGTCGTCCGGGCCCAGCGCGAGCGCCGCGGCGGCCGCATTATCGCGGACATGCGCCGGGTCCGCCGCTTTTGGGATGCTGATGATCCCGGGCAACCGGATCGACCACGCGATGGCGACCTGCGCCGGGGTCGCGCCGTGCCGCGCGGCGATGGCGGCCAGCGCCGGGTGATCGAGCAACGCGCCGCCCTGGCCCACCGGGGAGTAGGCCATCACGGGCAGATGGTTCGCCGCGCACCATGGCAGCAGGTCGAATTCGATGCCGCGGCTCTGCGGGTTGTAGAGCACCTGGTCGGTGGCGGCGCCCGGCCCCAGTTCCGCCAGATCGTCCAGGTCCAGGTTCGACACGCCCCACCGCGCGATCTTGCCGGCGTCGCGCAGGCGCTCGAACGCCTCGACGGTTTCCGCCAACGGCGTGCCGCCGCGCCAGTGCAGGAGGTAGAGGTCCAGCCGGTCGACGCCGAGCCGTTTCAGGCTGGCCTCGCAGCTCCGCGCCATGGCGCGGCGATTGGCGTTCTGCGGATAGACCTTGCTGACCAGGAACGCCTCGTCGCGGCGCCCTGCGATCGCCTGCCCGACAACGCGCTCCGACCCGCCATCGCCGTACATCTCGGCGGTGTCGATCAGCGTCATGCCGAGGTCCAGCCCCAGGCGCAGCGCATCGCCCTCGGCGGCTGGCGGGTTGCGGCCCTCGCCCATGCGCCACGTGCCCTGGCCGATGACGGGCACGGCGGCGCCGTCGGGCAGCGCGACCGTCCTCATGCGCCCGGCCTCATGCAGCAATCCGCATGGCGATGCGCAAGATGGCGGGCAGTTCGGCGAAGTCCCGTATCAGGATGGCGCCGGCCTCGCGCAGCGCCGGGTCGTCGCCATGCGGCGCCAGTCCGATGCAGGCCATGCCGGCGGCGCGGGCCGCGCGGGCGCCGGGGACGCTGTCCTCGATCACGATGCACGCGTCCGGCGGGACGCCGGCAGCCGCGGCGGCGTGCAGGAACACGTCGGGTGCAGGCTTGCCGCGGGCCACGTCGCGCGCGCTGTGCAGCCGTCCCGCGACCAGCGCGGTCATCGCCGTGCGGTCGAACTTGGCCGCCATCTCCTCGTGCGACGAGTTGGACGCCACGCGGTAGGACAGGCCGAGCGCGGTGACGGCGGCCAGCGCATCGTGCGCGCCGGGCATCGCCTCCAGCTCCGACGACAGCACGGCGATCATCCGGCTGCGCAGCACGTCCACCCAACCCCGCGGCAACGGCCGGCCGAGATGCGTCTCGACCGCCTCGGCGATGTCCCCGAGGCGGTAGCCGATGAACCGCTGGCAGCTCTGCGCGGTGGTCATCGGCCAGCCCAACTCGGTGACGGCCTCCGCCACCACTCGGTTGGACGGGCCCTCGCTGTCGACCAGCACCCCGTCGCAGTCGAATATCACCAAGCGGAGCGGCAGTTTGGTCATGCGGCCGGCGCGGATTGGCCGGCGCGGGCGTGCGGGCAGTCGCTGTGCGGGGACGGGCAGGTGCGTCCACCCGCCCAGCTGCACAAACCCGGACCGCGGCCGCGGCTGGCGCGCACCAGGCTGGCCAGGCTCTCGATGAACGCCGGGTCCGCGTTCTGCGCAGGGGCGCGGAAATAGCCGGGGACGCCCTTCTCGAGCGCCAGGTCGCGGTACTCCACGTCCAGCTCCACCAGCGTCTCGGAGTGCTCGGACACGAAGGCGATCGGGACCACCAGGACGGCCACCTTGTCCTCGGCGGCTTGGTCGATCGCGTGCTCGGTGCTCGGGTCGAGCCATTTCTGCGGGGTGGCGCGGGACTGGTAGCAGACCGACCAGTCCAGGCCCGGGATCGCCAGCGCGCGCACGGTGGCGGCGACGGTGCGCTCCACCTGGAACTGATAGGGGTCGCCCTTCTTGACGATCGTCTCCGGCAGCCCGTGCGCCGAAAACAACACCCGCAGCGGCGCGGCGCCCGCCAGTTTCTCGAGCGCGGCGTCGTAGGCGCGGCGCACCCCGGCGGCGGTGGCGGCGACGTAGGCCGGGTCGGCGTGGTAGCAGCACAGCGTCGTCACGGGCGCCACCAGACCCGCTTGCGCCGCCGCCTCCCGCCAGGCGGTGAGCGACGAGCCGGTCGTGGTGGTGGAATATTGCGGGTACAGCGGGACCAGCACGACCTCATCGGGCGCCCAGTCGCGCACGGCGGTCGCCACCTCGTCGCTGAACGGATGCCAGTAGCGCATGGCCACGAAGCAGCGCGTCTCGCACTCCGGCAGCGTGTCCTGCAGGGTCGCGGTCAGCGCGTCGGCCTGCTCGATCGTCAGGCCGAGCAAGGGGGACCCGCCGCCGAGGATCATGTAGTTGGCGGTGGCCGGCTTGGTGCGCGCGTAGGCGATGATGCGGGCGAGCAGCGGCCGGACGAAGAACGGCACCCGCAGGATCGCCGGGTCCTTGAACAGATTGACGAGAAACGGGCGCACGGCAGCCGGCTTGTCCGGGCCGCCGAGGTTGAACAGGACGACGGCCAGGCGCTTGTGTTGCATGGCGGTCGAGATGGCCAGGGGGGCGGCAGCGTCAAGCACGGCGCACGCTCGCGACCAGGGCGGCGACGTGGTCGGGCGGCGTCTCGGGGACGATGCCGTGGCCGAGGTTGAAGATGGCGGGGCGGCCGGCCCAGGCCGACAGCACCGTGCGCACGCCGTCGTCCATCGCCCGGCCGCCAGCGACCAGGGCCAGCGGGTCGAGGTTGCCCTGCACGGCGACGGTGTTCGGCACGGCGGCGGAGGCGATGGCCGGGTCGGCGGAGGTGTCGATGCCGACGGCTTGCACGCCGGTTTCCAGCGCGTATTCGGCGAGCAGGCTGCCGCACAGGCGGGGGAAGCCGATGATCGGGAGGGCTGGGTGCTCCGCCCGCAGCAGCGCCACGATGCGCCGGGTCGGCTCGATGACGAAGCGGCGGAACTGCGCGGCGGGCAGCACCCCTGCCCAGGAATCGAACAGCATGACGACGTCCGCCCCGGCGCGCACCTGGCGCAGCAGGGTGGCGGCGGTCTGCTCGACCAGCATGTCCATCAACTCGGCGAACAGCGGCGGGTCGCGGTAGGCGAGGTTGCGGACGGCGGCGAAGTCCTTCGAGCCGTGGCCCTCGACCATGTAGCAGGCCACCGTCCAAGGGCTGCCGGCGAATCCGATGAGCGCCACCTCGCTCGGCAACGCGGCGCGGATGCGGGCGACGGCCTCCAGGATGGGCGCGGTGACGCGCTCCACCCGGCCCGGGTCCAGCCGCGCCAGGCCGGCGGTGTCGCGGATCGGCGCCAGCAACGGGCCTTCGCCCTCGGCGAACCGCAGGTCCTGGCCGAGCGCCATCGGCAGCATCAGGATGTCGCTGAATAGGATGGCGGCGTCGAACCCGTAGCGGCGGATCGGCTGCAGCGTCACCTCTGCGGCCAGCGCAGGGTTGAGGCACAGGTCGATGAACCCGCCCGCTTGGTTCCGCACTTGGCGGTATTCGGGCAGGTAGCGGCCGGCCTGGCGCATCAGCCAAACTGGCGGCGGCCAGACCGCTTCGCCGGCCAGCACTCGGAGCAGGGGAGAGATCACACCACCATCTATAAGCTAGAAAGAATCTTAGGAAAGATGTGGAGGATAGTTGAGCCTGTGGATAAGCGGGTACACCGCTCGCCCTTGGGCTGGAAGGCGTTCCATCCACAGCAGGCTCGGCCGCCAAGCATCTGACCGCACAAGCGCCTGACGGGTTGTCCCCGGTCGGTGGCTTGGCCACTGGATAACGGCGCCCCGAGCAGGCCGGCGACCCGGTTATCCCCGCTCTGCCGTCGCCCGCTTGCGATCACCCCTGGCGGAACGTGTTATCCCCGTTATCCTCGCATTTATGCCCAGCCCGCGACTGAACCTTCATTTGGTGTCCGACGCGACCGGCGAGACGCTGAACTCGATCGCGCGCGCCACGGTGTCGCAGTTCGAGCACGTGTCGATCGTGTACCATCGTTGGAGCCTGGTGCGGACGCGGTTCCAGCTGCACCGAGTCCTGGAGGGCATCGAGGCGGAGCCTGGCCCGGTGCTGTCCACCTTGCTGGACACGGGCTTGCGGGGCGACCTCGCGCGGTTGTGCGAGCGCTTGCAGGTGACGGTGGTGAACGTGCTCGACCCCGTGTTGGGCATGCTGCAGACCGAGATCGGCGAGACGGCGGCGGCGCGGCCCGGGCGGCAGTACGTGTTGGACGCGGATTACTTCCGCCGCATCGACGCAATGCATTTCGTGCTGGCGCATGACGACGGCCAGGCGCAGGCGGGCATCGCCGAGGCGGACGTGATCCTGGTGGGCGTGTCGCGTTCGTCCAAGACGCCGACGTCGTTCTACCTGGCGAACCGCGGCGTGAAGGCCGCCAACGTGCCGCTGGTCCCCGGCCTGCCGGACCCGCCGGGCCTGGAGACGCCGCGCTGCCCGGTGGTGGGGCTGACGTTGGACCCGCCGGCGCTGATCGAGATCCGCCGCCACCGCCTGCGCATGATCGCGCATGGCGGCGTGATGCGACAGGACAGCACAGAGTATATAGATGGCGATGCGGTGAAGCAGGAGTTGCTTTGGGCGCGGCGGATGTGCAACCGGCGCGGCTGGCCGGTGATCGACGTAACCCGGCGGTCGATCGAGGAGACGGCGGCGACGGTGCTGCAGCTGATGGAGGCATGGCACCTGCGGCAGAAGCACGAGCCTGCGCCGGGCTAAAGCGCTAACGGATCGGACCCGCCTTCTTACCGTCATGCCAGGGCTCGACCCTGGTATCCACGGCGCGCACCGGGTGACGTGCTGCCGCGCCGGCGCTCTGGAACGCTATTACAACGCGCCAGTGCCGCTGAGACGCCGTGGGTACCAGGGTCGAGCCTTGGCATGACGGTATTGGGGACGGTGTTCGTCACATGACCAAATACGGGAGAGCCGTGACGGACGGTAGTGGCTTAAGCCGGCTTGTTACGGGCCTGCGATAATTGCCTGGGGCACGTCGTAAGCCTCCAAGGCCCGCCAGTGTTTTTGCACGTCGCCCACGAACAACCCGCGCGTCAGCCCGGCCACCAGCTTTGGCACAGCGGTCGTCATTGCGTTGATCGAGGACGCGGACGGGCCGAAGCTCATGGTGGACGCGATGTTGAACACGTGGATGTCCCGCATCCACGGTGTCTGGCCCGCCACGCGCGGCAGCAGCGAATAGTCAGGCGCGAGGTAAGGATACCGCGCCAGCCGGTCGTCCCGCTCGGCGGCTGGCGGGTCGTAGCGGTCGGACCAGCGGGCGATGTTGTCGGCCACTCGCGCCAGTTCGGGCCGCAGCGAGAAGTCCATGTCGACCCCCGTTCCGGCGATCACGAAATCCGCCTCCACTGGGCCGTGCGCCGTATCCAGTCGGACCATGTCGCCTACGGCGCGCGCCCCTGTCCAAGGCGCCCCGGTCACCAGGCGGAACGCGGCGTGGCGGGCGCAGCGGTCGTACGTCGCCTGCGGAAAGCCCTCGCGCATGCCCAGGATGCGGCTCATGAACCGCCAGCGCCAGGCATCGTCCAGGTCGCCGAGGTGGCGCAGGAAACCGGCGAAGCTCAGCCAGCGGAACGGCTGCACGGTCTGCGGCACGAGGCGGCGGCAATACAGCGCCACGTCGGACGCACCCGCCTCCAGCGCCATCGCGGCGTTGTCGAACGCGGAGGCGCCGGCGCCCAGCACCGCCACACGGCGGCCCCGCAGCGCGTCGAAGTCGATCGGGTCGGCCGCATGCGCGCGCAAATGCGGCGGGAGCGCGGCCAGGAAGGGCGGCATCCACCACTGGCCGCAGCCGTCCTGCCCGGTCGCCAGCACCACCTTGCGCGCGTGGCGGACGGCGCCCCCGGCGAAGGTCACTGCGAGCAGGCCGTCAGCCGGCGCGATGTCCACGACCGAGCTGTCGCTCTGCACGGGAACGCCGACGGAGTCGCGCACCCAGCCGAGGTATGACGCCCAGTCCTGCCGCGTGATCTGGTCCAGCGCTTGCCAGTGGGCGGCGCCGTAACGGGCCTCGTGCCACGATTGATAGGCCAGGCTCGGCAGGTCCAGGTCGGGGCCCGTATAGTCCTTTGGCGAGCGCAGCGTGCGCATCCGCGCGTAGCTCAGCCAAGGGCCCTCCGCGTCGCGCGGAGCGCGGTCCACCACCAGGATGTTGTCCACTTGCGCGCGGAGCAGACCAACGGCGGTGGCCAGGCCGGATTGGCCGCCACCGACCACCAGCACGTCCAGCGCCGGGGCGCCGTCCGGCCCAATGCGCGGTTCGAGCCACTTTAGGCTCGGGTGGGCGATGCGCGCGAGGTCGTCGCGCACACGCGCCGCCAGCGCTGCGAGCGGGTCGGGCAGCATGCGGCTATCCGGCAAGCCAGCCTCCATCGACCACCAGCTCGGTCCCCGTGGTGAACGACGACGCGTCGCTGGCGAGGTAGAGCGCCGCCTCCGCCACTTCCTCGACGCGGCCCAGCCGGCCCATCGGGTGGCGGGCGACCGAGGCGGCGCGGGGCACCGTCGGGTCGGGGGCGCGGCCGAAGCTGCGGCGCAGCAGGGGGGTCTCGATCGCGCCGGGCAGGATCGCGTTGACGCGGACGCCGTCTGCCACGTGGTCCAGCGCCATGGTCTTGGTGAGGCTCAGGATGGCGCCCTTGGCGGCGATGTAGGCGACGTTGTTGCGGCCGCCGGCGCGCGCCAATTGGGAGCTGACCGTCACGATGCTGCCGCCGCCCGCCGCCTGCATCGCCGGCAGCACCGCGCGGGCCCACAGCCAGGTCCCCCAGACATGCACGCGCATCACGGCGTCGAAATCCGCCTCGCTGATCGTCAGCGCGGTGCCGCCGCTGGAGAACCCGGCGGCGGTCAGCAGCACGTCGATGCGGCCCCATTGCGCCAACACGGCCGCCGCGTCCGCCTCGGCCTGGCCGGCGGCGCCCACGTCGCCCGGGCGCAGCATGGCGTCCTCGATGCCGGCCGCTTCCAGCCCGGCGGCGTCCCGGTCCACCAGGCACACGCTGGCGCCCTCCCGCGCGAATAGCCGGGCGGCGGCTAGGCCGATGCCGGACGCGCCGCCGGTGATCACGGCCACCTTGCCGGCCAGGCGAGTCATTCCACCATCTCCTTCTGCCGCCCGGCGGGCTCGAAATGCGGCACGGCGTCCAGCAGGGCGCGGGTGTACTCGGCCTGCGGGTTGGCGAACACGGCGCGGCTGGGCCCAGCCTCCACCACGCGGCCGAACTGCAGCACCACCAGGTCGTCGCACATCATCCGCACCACGTTCAGGTCGTGGCTGACGAACAGCAGGGCGATCCCGTCCTGTCGCCGCAGCCGGTCGAGCAATTGCAGGATGGTGGCCTGGATCGACACGTCCAGCGCCGCGGTCGGCTCATCCAGCACCAGCAGGCGCGGGCGCGGGGCGATGGCGCGCGCGATGCCCACCCGCGCCTTCTGCCCGCCCGACAGCTGGTGCGGGAAGCGGCCCAGCAGCCCGGTTGGCAACCCGGCGCGCTCGGCGGCTTCGTGGATGCGCGCGTCCAGGGCGGCGCCGTCGCGCATGCGCTCCAGCCGGCGCAGCGGGTGGGCGATGCTGTCCCACGCGTTCTGCCGCGGGTTGAGGCTGTCGTGCGGGTCCTGGAACACGATCTGGATGTCCCGCCGCAAGGGCGAGCGGTGGAACTCGCGCGCCGGAGTGGCCGAGATGGGCTGGCCGGCGAAGACGATGTCGCCCGCGGTCGGGTCAAGCAGGCGGCAGACCAGGCGGGAGAGCGTGCTCTTGCCCGAGCCGGACTCGCCGACTAGGCCTAGGCTGCCGCCGGCCGGCAGGCCGAACGAAACGTCCGCGACCGCGTGCACCGGGCCGGGAAAAGTTTTCACGACGTTGCGGACGGACAGCAGCGGCGCCGCTTCACTCTCCCTTTCCCGCTGGCGGGAGAGGGTCGGGGTGAGGGTGGCCAGCCCGGCGGGTGATGGGCGTCGGCTGGGGTTCCCCTCACCCTGCCCTCTCCCGCCAGCGGGAGAGGGTTCCAGAGAGAGGTCGGCCAAGGTGGAATGCTGCGTGGGGGAGGCGGCGATCAGGCGTTGCGTGTAGGCATGCCGGGGGGAGGCGAACAGCGCGGCGGTCGGGCCCTGCTCCACCACCAGGCCGCGCTCCATCACGGCGATGCTGCCGCAGTAGCGCGCGGCCAGGCCCAGATCGTGGGTGATCAGCAGCATCGCCATCCCGCGGTCCGCCACGATGCCGGCGAGCAGGTCCATCACGGTCTTCTGCGTCGTGACGTCCAGGCCGGTGGTCGGCTCGTCGGCGATCAGCAGCGCGGGCTCGCACGCCATAGCCATCGCCATCATGACGCGCTGGCACATGCCGCCCGACAGCTCCGCCGGGTAGGCGGACAGGCGGCGCTCCGGGTCGCGGATCTGCACCGCGCGCAACAGATCCAGCGCGATGGCGCGGGCCTCGGCGGCCCCGATGCGGCGATGCGCGCGCAGCACGTCGGCGATCTGGCCCTCGACCGTGCGGATCGGGTTCAGCGCCGCGCGCGGGTTCTGGAAGATCATCGACATCGCCGAGCCGCGCAGCCGCCGCAGCTCGCCCTGCCCGGCGCGCGTGATGTCCCGCCCATCGAACACCACCCGCCCGCCGGCGATCCGCCCCGCGCGGTCCAGCAGCCGCATCATCGCCATCGCGGTCACCGACTTGCCGGACCCGCTCTCCCCCACCACCCCCAGCGTCTGCCCGGCCGCCAGCGACAGGCTGACGCCGTTCACCGCATCGACCATCCCGTGCCGGGTGGCGAAGCTCACGCGCAGATCCTCGACGCGGAGCAGACTCACGTGCGCATCCGGGGGTCGAGCATGTCGCGCAGGCCGTCGCCCAGCAGGTTGAAGCACAGCACCGTCAGCATCAGCGCCAGGCCGGGGAACGCCACCAGCCACCACTTCCCGGTGGTGATGAAGCGGGCGCCCTCGGCCACCATGATCCCCCACTCGGGGGTCGGCGCCTGCACGCCCAGGCCGATGAAGCTCAGCCCGGCGGCGTTGAGGATCGCCCAGCCGAGGTTCAGCGAGATCTGCACCGCCATCGCCGGCAGCACGTTGGGCAACAGCACGCGCAGCACCACCGACAGGCGCCCGTCGCCGCAGGCCCGCGCCGCCTCCACCCAGCCGGCGTTGCGCCGCACGTTCACCTCGGCGCGGGCGAAGCGGATGTAGAACGGCAGGTTGATCACCGCGGTGGCGATGATGATGTTCTCCATCCGGTTGCCCAGCGCCGCGACCAGCGCCATGGCCAGCACGAACAGCGGGAACGCCATCAGCACGTCGGTGATGCGGCCCACCCAACGGTCCAGCGCGCCGCCGCGATAGCCGCAGAACCCGCCGATGACGGCGCCGGCGATGAATGACGCGCTCACGGCTGCGATGGCGATGAACAAGTCCAGCCGCGCCGCCACCATGATGCGGGACAGGATGTCGCGCCCCAGCTGGTCCGTGCCCGCCCAGTGCGCGGCGTCGGGCGCCTGCAGGGCGTGGGCGACGTCGGAGGCGACCGGGTCGTACGGCGCGATCCAGGGCGCCAGGATCGCCAGCGCGACCAGCGCCGTCATCCCGGCAGCCGCGGCGGCGGTGACCGGGTTGGACCGCAGCACGAAGCCGACATGGGACAGCGTGCCGGTGCGTCCGATAGTGAGGCTCATGACATCGACACCCGCGGGTCGGCGATGCCGTACAGCACGTCGATCAGCACGTTCACCAGGACGAAGATCAGCGCCATCAGCAGCACGAAGGCCTGCACCGGCGCGTAGTCGGACGCCAGCAGCGCGTTGAGCGCGTAGGAGGCGACGCCGGGCCACGAGAACACCGTCTCCACCAGCACGTTGGCGCCGAGCATAGTGGAGAACACGATCCCGGTGATGGTCAGCACCGGCAGCAGCGCGTTGCGCAGGGCGTAGCCGACCACGATGCGCCGCCGCCGCAGCCCCATCGCGTGCGCGGTGCGGATGAAGTCGCTGCCCAGCACCGCCAGCATGGAGGCGCGGGTCATGCGGGCCAGCGGCGCCAGCACGAACAGCGCCATGGTGCAGGCCGGCAGCATCAGTTGGGTGAACGCCGCCCACCAGCCCTCGCCGTCGCCCACGAGCGCGAAGTCGACCAGGTAGAAGCCGGTGATGTTGGGCGGCGAAGCGGCGAAGATGTCCAGCCGGCCAGTCGGATCGGGGGCCCAGCCGAGCAGATAGTAGAACACGTAGATCAGCAGCAGCCCCGACACGAAGGTCGGCACGCAGACCCCCAGCGTGCACACCATGCGCACCGCGTGGTCGACCGCCGAGCCCGGCTTCAGCGCCGCCGCCACGCCCAGCGGCACGGACGCCAGCAGGGCGAGCAGCAGCGCCGTCAGGGTCAGCTCGAGCGAGGCGGGCAGGCGGCTGCCCATGTCCGCGGTGACCGGCTGCCCGGTGGTCATCGAGCGGCCGAGATTGCCGGTGGCCACGTCGCCCAGGTAGCGCACGAGCTGCACCGGGATCGGCCGGTCGAGGCCCATCTGGTGGCGCACCTGCTCGATCTCGGCCTTGCCGGCGCTGGGCCCGGAGGCGAAGAACACGGCCGGGTCGCCGGGCAGCACGCGCATCAGGATGAAGGTGACGACCACGACCCCGAGCAGGGCCGGGACGGAGGAGACCAGCCGCTCCCCCACCCTCCTGGCGATCGCGAGTGCGAGACCCCTCACCCAACCCTCTCCCAGAGGGAGAGGGCTTTGCTGCTGCTTCCTCTCCCTATGGGAGAGGGTCGGGGTGAAGGGCGCACGCGCACGGCCTCAGACCCGCTTGAGGTCGCGGAAGTCGGCCTGCCGGTAGAACTCGTAGGTGTAGCCGTCCACCGACTTCGCCATCACCGCGTCCTGGTTCGGCTGCCACAGCATGACCAGCGGCTCCTGCGCCACGTACAGCTCGATCATCTTCTTGCAGTCCGCCTCGTAGGCCGCGGCGTCGGTTTGGTAACGCGCATCCAGCGTCAGCTTCTCCATCTCCGCACTCTTGAAACCGGAGAAGTTCCAGCGCTGGTCACGGGTGAAATACAGATAGAAGAAGTAGTAGGTGTACGGCAGCCAGGCCGTCGCCGCGTCCGTGTAGAACGGCAGCTTCTTGTCCGACTGCAGCGTGTTGAACTCGGCGTCCGGCTTCTTCTGGATGTCCACCTGGATGCCGATCTTGCCCAGCGCCTCCTTCACCAGCGCGGCCATCGGCTCCGCGGTGGCGGACTGCCCGGCGCTGAACGCGAATGTGGTCGAGAACCCGTTGGGCATCCCCGCCTCCGCAAGCAGCGCCTTCGCGCGCGCCGGGTCGGTCTTCACGGGCATCGCCTGCGGGAACTTCGCGTCCGGCGGCGTGGTGGCCCAGCTCGCGTCGTACAGCCGGGTGCCGCGGCCGAAGATCGCGGCCTTGAACATGTCCTCGTACGGCAGCGCCGCGGCCACCGCCTGCCGCACCTTCACGTTGTCGAACGGCGCCATCAGGGTGTTGAGCGTGATGTGGGTGAACCCGTTGGTCTGCGGGATCGAGGCGACCTTCACCTTGGCCGAGCGCTCCATGGTCTGGATGTCGCTCGCCGCCAGGTCGATCGACAGGTCGGCGTCGCCGCGCTCCACCAGGTTGGCGCGGGTGGCCGGCTCCGGCACCGTCTGCAGGATGACCCGGCGGAAGAATGGCAGCGCGCCGTCGACGCCGTTGGTCCACTTCTCGTTGCGGCGCAGGATGGTGCTTTCGCCAGGCTTGTGGCTCTCGACGATGTAGGCGCCGGACGCGGCGGTGTTGGACTTCATCCAGTCCATCGCCCACGGGTCGGCCTCGGTCGCGTGCTGCTTGGCGAGCTTGCTGTTGATCATGATGCAGTACGGCACGCAGAGGTTGGCCAGCGCCAGCCGGTCGGGCTTGTCCAGGCTCACCGTCAGCGTGTGCGGGTCCACGATTTTGAACTGGTCCGGACTGGTCAGCGACCCCGTGCTCAGCTGCGGCGGCGCCAAGGATTTCGCGGACACGGCGCGGTCCAGCGACCACTTTATGTCTTCCGCCGTCACCGGGCTGCCGTCGTGCCACAGCGCGTCCGGCCGCAGCGTGACGGTGATGGTCTTCCGGTCGTCGCTGATGACGTAGCCCTTGGCCAGCTCGCCGCGGATGGCCTCGGCGTCGAACACCCAGTTGTCGCCCAACCGCTTGCGGCCGAACGAGAACAGCCGGTCGTAGACGTTCATCGACAGCCCGAACGACTCGCGGGTGGACCCGGGCTGCGTCAGGTCGAGCGTGTTGATGGTGTTGCCGGTGACGTAGCGCAGGGTTTCCGCCCGCGATTGCGCGAACGCCAGACGCGGGGCGCCCGCCAGCAACGCGGCGCCGCCGAGCACGGTCCGTCGATCGATCTTCATCTGCACACCACCCACTGTTAGCGCTAGCCAGGGTGGCGCTTCGTCCCGATGGTCTTTTGCCGCAGCGTAGGTCGGCCCATGCCGCGGTGCAACGTCCTGCGCTTAGCGCAAATCCGTATGCACCTCGAACGACGCCTCCGTCTTGGCGCGGATCTCGTCCACGCTCACGTCGGGCGCCTTGTCCACCAGCACCAGGCCGGGCCGGCCGACATCGAACACCGCCAGGTCGGACACGATCAGGTTCACCACCCCGGCCCCGGTCAACGGCAGCGTGCACTGCTTCAGGATCTTCGGCGTGCCGTCCTTCGCCGCGTGCTCCATCAGCACCACGACGCGGCGCACGCCGGCCACCAGATCCATCGCGCCGCCCATCCCCTTCACCATCTTGCCGGGGATCATCCAGTTCGCCAGGTCGCCGTTCTGCGCCACCTGCAGCGCGCCCAGGATCGACAGCGCGATGTGCCCGCCGCGCACCATCGCGAACGACTGCGCGCTGTCGAAGAACGAGGTCGTCGGCAGCTTCGTCACCGTCTGCTTGCCGGCGTTGATCAGGTCGGCGTCCTCCTCGCCCTCGTAGGGGAACGGCCCGATCCCGAGCATGCCGTTCTCACTCTGCAGCTGCACGGAGACGCCAGGCGGGATGTGGTTGGCCACCAGCGTCGGGATGCCGATGCCGAGGTTCACGTAGAAGCCGTCCTCCAGCTCACGGGCGGCGCGGGCGGCCATCTGGTCGCGGGTCCATGCCATGTCGGGTTCTCCTCAGGCCGCGTGCTTGCGGGTGGTGCGCTGCTCGATCCGCTTCTCGACGCCCGGGACCTCGATCATGCGCTGCACGTAGATGCCCGGCGTGATGATGTGGTCGGGGTCCAGCGCGCCCTGCTCCACGAACTCCTCCACCTGCGCCACCGTCGCCTCGGCGGCGGTGGCCATGATCGGGTTGAAGTTGCGCGCCGTCATCCGGTAGACGAGGTTGCCCTCCGGGTCGGCCCGCCAGGCGTGGATCAGCGCCAAGTCCGCCACCAGCCCCGTCTCCATGATGTAGCGGCGGCCGTTGAACTCGCGCTCGTCCTTGCCCTTGGCGATCTCGGTGCCGGCGCCGGTCGCGGTGTAGAACGCGGGGATCCCGGCGCCGCCGGCCCGGATGCGCTCGGCCAGGGTGCCCTGCGGATTGAACTCGATCGCCAGCTCGCCGGCCAGATATTGCCGGGCGAAGGTCGCGTTCTCGCCGACGTAGGAGCTGACCATCCTGCTGATCTGCCGCGTCACCAGCAGCACCCCAAGCCCGGCGTCGTCGACCCCGGCATTATTCGAGATGACCGTGAGATCCTTCACGCCCGACTCGCGCACCGCCTCGATCAGCACGGAGGGGATGCCGCACAGCCCGAACCCGCCGGACATCACCGTCATCCCGTCGCGCAGCAGCCCGGCCAGCGCCGCCGTGGCCGTGTCGTAGCGTTTGTTGACCGCCATTGCAGCGCCCTCCCCTGTTGCCGCCACGCTGCCATCCGTCGCCGCGGCGCGCAACGTCGGCGAGGTCGCACTACGACCGAAACCGCCTCGCCCTCGATGACCCGGGGGATGAAGGCCCCGCCAGCGCCTGCTCGAGCATCGCGCCAGCCGTCGCCCGCGCGACCTTGATGAAGTCGTCGGCGAGGCGCGCGTTGCGGCTCGCGCGCCCGTGGGCCAGCAGGAAGCCGAGCATCGTGCGTGGTTCGAACGGCCGCATGACGATCCGGTCGAAGTCGCTGACCATCAACGGGTGCACCAGGGACACGCCGGCGCCGGACGCGACGAACGCGCATACCGTCGGGGCGACGTTGGTGACGAGCGCGATGGTTGGGCTGACGCCGTGCGACGTGAGCACCCCTGCGATCTGGTGTCCGACGTCGGTCTCCGCGCCGAACGACACGTAGGGGAACCGGGCCAGGTCGGCGGGGACGACGACGCGCCGGGCGGCGAGCGGATGCCCGACGGGCATGATGCAGACGACCGGGTGTTCCGCCAGCAGCTCGGATTCGACGAACGGGTTCTGCATGCGGTGGCTCAGGAAGCCGACGTCGAGCCGGCGCCCCACGAGCGACTCCAGGATCCATTCCGAGCTGCGAACCTCGATGGAGCAGTAGGCGCCTGGGTGAACCTGCAGGAACGCGCTCACGACCCGCTGCACGAACGCGCCGGAAAGCCCGGGCATGACGCCGAGCAGGAGGCGCCCCTGAACCTGCCGGTGCAACGCGTCAATGGCGTTCTCGACCTGCTGCACGCCGCTGAAGATCCGGTCGATCTCGGCGTAGAGCTGCATGGCCTGCTCGGTCGGCGCCAGCCGCCCCTTCACGCGGTCGAACAGCCGCAATTCGCAATCGGCCTCGAATTGCGCGAGCGACTTGCTCACCGCCGGCTGCGACACGTTCAGCGCGCCGGCGGCCGCACTGACGGCGCCATGCTCGATGACGGCCTTGAACAGCTCGATCTGTCGCAGGTTGACGCGTCGTCGCATCCATAACCTCCAGGAATAGCCTGCGTCCGATCCGGTCTTTGACCATCATGGCTCGTGTCAATAGCGTCCCTTGGCAATGACCGACATCCTCATCATCCGAGCTGGCGCCTTGGCGAGGCGTTGGCCGCGATCTTGCACGCCACCTCGCCGGCGACTTGCGGGCGAAAGGACGGATGACGCCATGATTTTGGCAGCCAGGCCCGTCTGATGGGCGCCCTACGCTTCATCGCCCGCCGCGTGATGTTCTCCGCCGCGCTGGTCCTGATCGTCAGCTTCGCGCTATTCGCCCTGATCAACGCCATCGGCAACCCGGTCGAGATCATGCTGGCGGAGATGCCGGGCGTGACCGACGAGACGGTCGCCGCCATCAGCAAGTACTACGGCCTGAACGGCCCGTTCATCGACCGCTACTTCGCCTGGCTATGGGCCATCCTGCACGGGGATTTCGGCGTCAGCATCATCTACAACCAGCCGGTCGGCGACCTGCTGCAGGTCTGGGGCGCAGAGACCCTGAAGATCCAGCTGCCCGCCATCCTGCTGTCGCTGCTGCTGGCCACGGCGGCCGGGGTGGTTGCGTCGATGCGGCAGCACGGCTGGGCGGATTTCTCCGTCGTGTCCGGCGCCATGCTGGGCCATTCGTTGCCGGGCTTCCTGATCGGGATCCTGCTGATCCTGACGTTCTCCAACTGGTTGGGCGTGTTCCCGTCCTACGGCGCGTACTCCACCCGCAACATGCTGTGGAACAGCCCGTTGGCCGACGGGCTGTGGCACATGGCGCTGCCGGTTGGGATGCTGACCGTGTTCAACACGGCCACGCTGACCCTGCTGATGCGGTCCTCGCTGGTGGACGTGCTGCGGCAGGACTTCATCACCGCCGCCTGGGCCTCGGGGCTGCCGCGCCGGCGGATCGTGCTGGGGCATGCGCTGCGCAACGCCTTCATCCCCGTGCTGACGTACCTGGGCACGCTGTTCGGCCTGATGCTGGGCACGGCGCCGGTCACCGAAACGGTGTTCACCTGGCCCGGCCTGGGCGCGCTCTACATCCAGGCTATCCAGCAGCTCGACTATCCCGTCATCATGGGGGAGACGATGATCATCACCGTGATGCTGGTGTCGGCGACCCTGCTCACCGACATCGCCTACGTCGCGCTCGACCCGCGCATCCGGCTGGCCTGAGATGGACGCGCCCGTCGATGCCGAGCTGGTCCCCGCCCCAGTGGCCGAGATGCTGCCCACCCGGCGACCGCCGACCGGGGTATGGCGGCAATCCTGGTTCCGCTTCCGTCGCAACCGGGCCGGGCTGATCGGCCTGTTCCTGGTGTCGCTGGTGGTGCTGACCGCCATAATCGGCCCGGTGCTGGCGCCGTTCGACCCCAACGACCAGTCCGCCATGCTGCACGGCGCCTCCCGCCAGGCGCCCGGCGCGACCTACTGGCTGGGCACCGACCGCGTCGGCTACGACGTGCTCAGCCGCACCATCTACGGCGCCCCCACCGCCCTGGCGGTCGGCATCGGCGCCATGCTGATCGCCTCCTCCATCGGCGTCGTCATCGGCGGCATCGCGGGCTATTTCGGCGGCCTGGTGGACGAGACGCTGATGCGCGCCACCGAGTTCTTCATGGTGGTCCCCGTCTTCGTCGTGATCCTGGCCGTGGTGCGCCTGTTCGGCATCGTCGTGGTCGGCACGCCGCTCGAGCGCATCCCCAACCTGAACCTGATCACCATCATCGTGCTGCTCGGCCTGTTCGAATGGCCCTCTATCGCGCGCATGACGCGGGCCGAGTTCCTGCGCCTGCGCCGGGCGGAGTTCGTGGAGGCGGCGTTGTGCATCGGCGCCACGCGGCGCGACATCCTGGTGCGCCACATCCTGCCCAACGCGCTGCCGCCGCTGATCGTGCTGGTGGCGCTGGGCATCGGCGGCGCCATCCTGGCGGAGGCGATGGTCAGCTTCCTCGGCTTCGGCGACCCAAAATCGATCTCGTGGGGACAGGCGCTGTTCTTCAACTACCAGGTGCTGCAGGTGGCGCCCTGGGCCTGCCTCGCCCCCGGCGCCGCCATCTTCGTCACTGTGCTGGGCTTCAACCTGCTGGCGGACGGCCTCACCGATGCGTTCAATCCCCGTGTCCGCGCAAGCTGACGCCCTGCTCCGCGTCGAGGGGCTGCAGGTGCAGTTCCCGACCCGCGACGGCGCCGTGCGCGCGGTGGACGGCGTGGATTTCCACGTCGCCCCCAGCGAGACCCTGGGCATCGTCGGCGAGAGCGGCAGCGGCAAGACCGTCACCAGCCTCAGCCTGCTGCGACTGGCGCCGCCACCGGCGCGCATCACCGCCGGCCGCGTGATGTTCGAGGGCGAGGACATAATCGCCGCCTCGCCGGCCCGCCTCGCCGCCATCCGCGGCCGGCGCATGGCGATGATCTTCCAGAACCCGGCGACCTCGCTGAACCCCGTGTTGTCCATCGGGCGCCAACTGTCGGAGATCCTGCGCTGGCACACGGGGATGGGCCGCAAGGCCGCCATGGACCGCGCCGGGGAGCTGCTGCGCCTGGTCGGCATCGGCGACCCGCTGGCTCGGCTGAAGCAGTATCCGCACGAGCTGTCCGGCGGCATGAAGCAGCGCGTCGGCATTGCCCGCGCGCTGCTGTGCGAGCCCGCCCTGCTGCTGGCGGACGAACCGACCACGGCGCTGGACGTGACCATCCAGGCGCAGATCCTAGACCTGCTGGCGGATTTGCGGGCGCGCCTGGCCATGTCCATGATCCTGGTGACGCACGACATGGGCGTGGTGGCGCGCATGGCCGACCGCATCACCGTGATGTACGCCGGCCGCGTGTGCGAGACGGCGAGCGCCGCCACCATCTTCAATGCCCCGCAGCACCCCTACACCCGCGCCCTGCTGGAGAGCGTGCCGCGCATCGACCACTCGTACTCCAACGCCCGCCGGGTGCTGCCCTCCATCGCCGGCCGGCCACCCGACATGCTGCACCCGCCGGCCGGCTGCCGCTTCCATGCGCGTTGCCCCGAAGCGGTCGCCGACTGCGCGCGCATCATGCCGCGGGAGGTTTCAGCGGCGCCGGGGCATACCGTGAGCTGCATCCGCCGCGGCTCCCCGGCGGAAACCAGGCTCGCGGCATGAGCGCCGTGCTGGACGTCCGCGGGCTGAGCAAGCACTACCCGGTCGTCAAGCGCCGGCTGTTCCGCCGCCGGGTCACGCGGTCGGTGCGGGCGGTGGACGACGTGTCGTTCACCGTGCGGGCCGGGCAGACGCTGGGCCTGGTGGGCGAGAGCGGCTGCGGCAAAACCACCACCGCGCGCGCCGTGCTGGACTTGGTGCGCGCCGATGGCGGCGAGGTCTGGCTGGACGGGCAGGACGTGCGCCCCGTGCTGGCGGGCGCGGACCGCGCCGCCATGCTGGGCGTGCGGCGGCGCATCCAGTACGTGTTCCAGGACCCGTACTTGTCGCTGAACCCCCGCTGGACCGTGAACGAGGCGGTGCGGGAACCGCTGCGGGTGCATTCGCCGGAGCGCGCCGCCGAGTGGAACGGCCGCGTCGCGGAGCTGCTGTCCACCGTCGGCCTCGACCCCCGGCATGGCGTGCGCTACCCGCACGAGTTATCCGGCGGACAGCGCCAGCGCGTCGGCATCGCCCGGGCGATCGCGGTGCAGCCGGAGTTCATCCTATTGGACGAGCCGGTGTCGTCGCTCGACATCTCGGTGCGCGCGCAGATCCTGAACCTGCTGGCCGAATTGCAGGGCCGGTTAGGCGTGGCCTATCTGTACATCTCGCACGACCTCAGCTCGGTGCGGTTTATCTCCACCCATGTCGCGGTCATGTACCTGGGCCGCATCGTGGAGATGGGCGCGGTGGACGAGGTGTTCGCGCATCCCCGGCACCACTACACCGCGGCCCTGATCTCCGCGATCCCGGTGCCCCGGCCCGGCGCCGCGGACACCCGCACGCGCTTGTTGGGCGAGGTGCCGAGCCCGCTCAATCGCCCGCCGGGCTGCGCCTTCCATCCGCGCTGCGCCGCAGCCCTGCCGGTGTGCCGCACGGTCAAACCGGTGCTGGCGCCGATGGGCCCGGACAGCCTCGCCGCCTGTCACAACCCCGCCTGATGGAGCCGCCGCATGGAAGAATCCAAGATGACCGCCGGCCGCCGGGCCATGCTGCAGGCCAGTGCGGCGGCCGTCGTCGCCGCTGCGATCGGGCCGGCCCGGGCGGCGGCGCCATTCTTCAAGCTGTATCTGATGATCCCGAACAACCAGCCGGCCCGCGTTGTGTGGGGGACGGTGGCGGCGCAGCAGATGCAGAAGCTGGGGATCGAGGTGGTGTCCTCCATCGTGCCGTTCACCGCCATCGCGCCGCGCCGCGCCAGGGGCGACGGCAAGACGCACGTGGACGGCGGCTGGGACGCGTATCTGGAGCGGTATTACTACAGCTCGATCGAGCCCTCGCCTCTCGCGCTGTTCGGCTCCATGAACATGCCGCCCAGCGGGCAGAACTACTACTATGTCGACGACAAGGAGATCGACCGGTCGCTGAATGAGGTCGCCAGCACCCTGAAGGAGGCCGACCGCGGCGCCGCCTATCGCGCGTTCGAGAAGCGCTGGTACGACATCCAGCCCATGACCATCCTGTTCTACCCGCAGGACCTGATCGCGGTGAACCCTAAGCTGACGGGGTTGGACGCCACCACCTACATGCCGGTGTTCTACCCGACGCCGGAACGCTGGACCATCGACGGCGCCGGGGCCGACGCCACGGCCGCCTTCGCCTCGTGGCCGCAACCGAGCTCGCTCATCCCGATGTACGTGATCGGCTACAACGAAAGCAACGTGTTCGGCCCAGCCTACAACCGGCTTTACGAATACAAGTCGTGGCAAGACAAGAGCTTGGTCCCATCGCTCGCGACCGGTCACACCATGTCGGATGACGGCAAGCACTGGGTGATCACACTGCGGCAGGGCGTGAAGTGGCACTCCGGCGAGGAGTTCACCGCCGCCGATGTGAAGTTCACTTGGGACGCCATGCTGAACAAGTCGTACGGCTCGCTGTTCCAATCCGTGATGGAGGGCATCTTCGGCGGCCCCGGCGCTTACAAGGCGACCGGCCGGTATGAGATCACCGTGGACCTGCCGGCCTATTCCATGGAGTTCCTGAACAGCGTGCTGGGGTCCTACGCCATCATGCCGGAACACGCCTACAAGGACATCAAGCCCGAGGCCATGCGCGGCCACACCGCCTCCACCTGGCTGGGCAGCTACACGGTGAAGACCACCGATGGGAAAAGCTTTACCGCCAAGGGCGCCGTGGGCACCGGCCCATGGGTTCCGCAAGGCTTCGACCCCAGCCGCAAAGCCTACAGGTTCACCCGCAACGAAGCTTACTGGAAGCCGCACACCGGCAACGTGAAGACCTTCTTCGTGGTCAACATCAACGGCACCGACGCCGTGCTCGCCGCCCTGAAATCCGGCGAGATCGACGCGCACGACCCGATGTACGACATCGGACCCGTCATCGGCACGGTGGACCCGGGCTGGGGCAAGGTCACGACCTTCGACAGCTACAAGTGGCAGCACATCTGCTACAACCTGAAGCACCCGGTTTTTGGCCTCGGCACCGAAACGCCGCTCGGCAGGCAGGACCCGGCCCGTGCCGCCGAGGCCGCAGCCTACATCCGCCAGGCCATCAGCCACGCCATGCCGCGCGACGAGATCGTGAAGGGCATCGCCGGCGGCTACGGCGCGGCCGGCACCGTGCCCATGGCGTGGTCGGCGCCGGAATACGACCACGACCTGCTGAAGCCGATCGCCTTCGACATGG
>CAXTBW010000036.1:11576-36628 GCA_964242925.1 uncultured Acetobacteraceae bacterium | reverse complement strand
TGTAGCTGTTCTGGTTGAACTTGCCGCCGGCGTGCAGCCGGGTCAGCACGACCTCGGCCGCCGACACGCCTTCCTCGTGGTGGATGTCGGTCGGGATGCCGCGCCCGTCGTCGCGCACGGTCACCGAGCCGTCCGCGTTCAAGGTCAGCGAGCAGGAGGTGGCGAACCCGGCCTGCGCCTCGTCCACCGCGTTGTCGATGATCTCGAACGCCATGTGATGCAGGCCGGACCCGTCATCCGTGTCGCCGATATACATGCCCGGGCGCTTGCGAACGGCGTCCAGCCCGCGCAGCACGGAGATGGAGGCGGCGTCGTAGTCGTTGGATTCAGGGATCGGCGCGGCGGGATCGGACATGCCGTCGGGAGACTCCGGTGATGCTTTGATTTCAATGACCAATATAGGCCAACGCCGCCCGATTAGACACCCCTTGCGGGCGGAAAGGCCGGGTCCGGCAGCAGCGCGTTGCCCCCGGTGCGCCACCCCTGCGCCAGCCCCTGCAACGGCGCGAACATTTCGGCGTCGGTCCCGGTCAGCAGCACCGTCCCGCCGCCCGCCGCCAGGGCCGCCAGCAGCGCGGCGCGGCGCGGCGCATCCAGGTGGACCGTGGGTTCGTCCAGCAGCAGCACGGGCGGCGCGCCCCGCGCGGCGGTGATCAGCGCGGCGTGGCCCAGCACGACGCCCAGGAGCAGCGCCTTCTGCTGCCCGGTGCTGGCCAGCGCGGCCGGCTGCCCACTGGCGGCGTCGAACAGCGCCATGTCAGCCCGGTGCGCGCCCAGGCTGGTGCCGCCGGCCGCCGCGTCCGCCCGCCGCGAATCGCGCAGCGCCGCACGCAGCCAGTCCTCGACAGCCAAAGCCGGGTCGACGTCCAGCCGCGCGGCCACGGCGTCCAGCAGGGCAATCCGGGCCACGGGGAAGGCGCCGGCGACCCCTGCCTCCAGCGCTGCGTTCAGTTGCGCGGCCAGGGTGCGGCGGGCGGCCGCCGCGGCCACGGCGTGGCGCGCGATGGCGTCTTCCAGCCCCGCCAGCCAGCCCGGGTCGGCGCCGCCTTGGGCCAGCAAGCGGTTGCGGCCAGCTACGGCGGTGTCGTGCGCGGCGATCTGCCGCGCGTGGCCCGGCTCCAGCGCCCACACCAGCCGATCGAGGAACCGCCGGCGGCCGGACGCGCCCTCGCTGAACAGCCGGTCCATTTGCGGCGTCAGCCACACCGCCGCCAGCCGCGCCGCCACCGCCGCCTGCGACCGCGCCGCCTCGCCGTCCAGGCGGAACACCCTGCGGTCCGCGGGCCCGTCCGGCGCGGAGCCGGTCCCGACCTGCAGCCCATCGGCGAACTGCCCGGCAGCCGCCCAACGACCGCCGCCGCCCTGGCGCGGCAGGTCCGCAAACCGCGCGTTGCGCAGCCCCCGGCCGGGCGTCAGCAGCGACACCGCCTCCAGCAGGTTGGTCTTGCCGCTGCCGTTCGGCCCGGTGATCACGGACAGGCGGGATTCGGGGCGCCACGCCAAGGCGGGATAGTTGCGGTAGTCGGTGAGCGTCAGGCGGGTGAGGCGCACGCTTGCCCGTTGGCGAGCACCGGCCTGTCGGCGCGCATCTCGGCGAGCAACGCCGTCATCGCCGCTTCCTGCCGCATGGAGACGGCCATCAGCACCGTGATGTCGTCGCGTATGCCGCTCAGTTCCGCCAGGATCTGCCGCTGCTGGCGCGCGACCAGGGCGAGGTCAGGTTCAACCACCATGCGATCCTTTCTCAGACCACGGCCGTCATGCCGCCATCGACGTAGAGCACGTGCCCGTTCACGAAATCGGACGCCGGGGCGCACAGGAACACGATGGCGCCCCCCAACTCCTCCACCCGGCCCCAGCGGCCGGCCGGCGTGCGCGCGCACAGCCAGGCGGAGAACGCCGCGTCGTCCACCAGCGCGCGCGTCAGCTCGGTATCGAAGTAGCCGGGGCCTAAGCCGTTCACCTGGACGCCATGCTTCGCCCACTCGGCGCACATCGCTTTGGTCAGCATCTTCACCGCGCCCTTGCTGGACGCATACGGCGCAGTCCCCGGCCGCGCCAGCTCGCTCTGCACCGAGCAGACGTTGACGATCTTGCCCCGCCCCCGCCCGATCATGCCGCGCGCCACCGCCTGGCCGACGTAGAACACGGCGTCCAGATTGGTCGTCAGCACCTCGCGCCAGGTCGCCGCCGGCATTTCCTCCAGGGGGGCGCGGCGGGTCAGCCCGGCGTTGTTCACCAGGATGTCGATCGGCCCGATCTCCGCCTCGATGCGCGCGACCCCGGCGGCGACCGCGTGCTGGTCGGTCACGTCGAACGCCATCACGGCGGCATCGGCGCCCGCCTCCCGCAGCGCCGCCGCCGCACGGTGCAGCTTAGCGGCGTCCCGCCCGTTCAGCACCACGGCCGCGCCAGCCTCCGCCAGCGCGCGGGCCAGCGCCAGGCCGATGCCCTGGCTGCCGCCGGTGATCAGGGCCCTGCGGCCGGTCAGGTCGAACGGGGACATCGGGACAACTCCATCAGCGCCGTCATGACCGTTGCGCGCCGCGCGGGCGGGCGCAAGATGGCGCCGCCAACCCCCGGAGCGCCACGATGAAGGCTGCCATCATACACGGCGCGCGCGACCTGCGCGTGGACGATATCGCGGAGGACCCGATCGGGCCGGGCGAGGTGCGGGTGCGCATCCGCGCCGGCGGCATCTGCGGCTCCGACCTGCACTACTACCAGGACGGCGGGTTCGGCGCGATCCGCGTGCGCGAGCCGATGGTGCTGGGCCACGAGATCGCCGGCGTGGTGACCGAGGCCGGCCCCGGCGCGCCCGCGGAGCGCGTCGGCCAGCGCGTGGCGGTGGACCCCAGCCGGCCATGCGGGGTATGCCGGTTCTGCCGCGCCGGTCAGCCGCGCCACTGCCTGGACATGCGCTTCATGGGCAGCGCGATGCGCATGCCGCACGTCGGCGGCGGGTTCCGCGAGTCGCTGGTCTGCGCGGCATGGCAGGCCGTGCCGGTCCCGGACGGGGTGAGCCTGGAGATGGCCGCCTTCGCCGAGCCGCTCGCCGTCTGCCTGCACGCCGCCACCCAGGCCGGCCCCCTGCTCGGCGCCCGCGTGCTGGTGACGGGGAGCGGCCCGATCGGCGCGCTGTGCGTAGCCGCCGCCCGCCTGGCCGGCGCGCGGGAGGTGGTGGCGACCGACCTGGCGGACCCGCCGCTGGCCGCCGCCCGCCGCATGGGGGCGGACCTTGGGCTGAACCTGCGCCGCGAGCCGGCCGCGCTGGACCACTTCGGCGCCGACAAGGGCTGGTTCGACGTGGTGATGGAGGCGTCCGGCAGCGGCGCCGCGCTGACCGGCGCCTTGGCCGCAGCCCGCCCCGGCGCCGTAATCGTGCAGGTGGGGATCGGCGGGGAGACGACCCTGCCGCTCAATGTGTTGGTGGCGAAGGAGATCCAGCTGCGCGGCACGTTCCGCTTCGATGCCGAGTTCGCGCTCGCCGTGGAGGTGATCGCCGCCGGGCGCATCGACGTGTCGCCGCTGCTGACCGAGATCGTGCCCCTGGCCGAAGCGGTGCGCGCCTTCGACCTAGCCGGCGACCGGTCCCGCGCAATGAAGGTGCAGCTGGCGCTGTAGCCGGTTTGTTCTCGCCGGTGCTAGTCTGACTCGGCGATGTCCAGCCCTGCCCCGCGCCGCATCATTCACGTCGACATGGACGCATTCTACGCGTCTGTCGAGCAGCGGGACGACCCGGCCCTGCGCGGCGTCCCGCTCGCCGTCGGAGGTTCCCGCGAGCGCGGCGTGGTGGCGGCCGCCAGTTACGAGGCGCGGCGCTTCGGCGTGTACTCCGCCATGCCCTCGGTCACCGCCCGGCGGCGCTGCCCGCATTTGGTTTTCGTCCGGCCGCGCTTCGACGTCTACAAGGCGGTATCGCAGCAGATCCACGCCGTGTTCGCCCGCTACACCTCGCTCATTCAGCCGCTCTCGCTGGACGAGGCCTACCTGGACGTGACCGCGCCTTTGCTGGACCGCGGCTCGGCGACGGCGATCGCGGCGGAGATCAAGCAGGCCATCCGCGCGGAGACCGGGCTGACCGCATCGGCTGGCGTGTCGTACAACAAGTTCCTGGCCAAGCTCGCGTCGGACCACCGCAAGCCGGACGGGCTGTTCGTCATCACGCCGCGCATGGGGCCCGCCTTCGTGGAGGACCTGCCGGTGGGCAAGTTCCACGGCATCGGCCCGGTGACCGCCGCGCGGATGAACGCGCTGGGCCTGCACACCGGGCTCGACCTGCGGCGCCAGTCGCGCGCCTTCCTGGCCGAGCATTTCGGCAAGAGCGCGGACTACCTGTTCGGCGTGGCCCGCGGCGTGGACGAACGGCCGGTGCAGCCCGACCGGGTCCGCAAGTCGGTCGGCGCGGAGAACACCTTCGAGCGGGATCTGGCCGATTGGGACGACGTCATGCCGGCGATGGCGCCGCTGTTCGCCAAGGTGTGGGCGGCCTGCCTGCGCGGTGGGCACGCGGCGCGAACCGTGACGGTGAAGGTCAAGTACGCGGACTTCCGCCAGATCACCCGGAGCCGCTCCTTCCTGGCCCCGGTGGCCGCGCAGGCGGCGCTCGAGGCGATCAGCCTGGACCTGCTGCGCCCGCTGTTTCCGCCGGCGCGCGGCGTGCGTCTGCTCGGGGTGACGCTGTCCGGCCTGGACGCGCAATCTCCGCAGATGGCCCTGGGCTTAGGCGCGCCCGCATAGGCTTACCCCATGGGCGGCGCAGCCGGACCTCACCCGTCAACGCGAGCCGTCCGCTTGGCGGCGTGGCGACCCAGGGCGGCGCGTACGGTGCTGGACGCTGGGTTGCTTCGTCGCAAACGATCCTCGCAATCACGGTGTTGGCGGCGCGGGACATGACGGGATCCGCAACGCGCTAGCTGTGCTCGTAGCCGTAGACCTCCTTCAGGATGAACACGGCGGACAGCAGACCGATCAGCGGGAAGATCGCGACGAACAGCGTGGCGTTCGCCTGGCCGATCGCGGTGAACAGCGTCGGGAACAGGAAGATCGCCAGGAACGACGGCAGCTTGACGAACATGTAAGCGAAGCCGCTCGCCGTGCCGCGGTACTCCGGCTTGGCCACCATCGTCGGGATGGTCATGCAGTTCGCCGCGTCCCAGTAATGCCCCCACAGCATCGCCGCCGCCGCGAACGGCAGGATCGCGATATGCCCCGTATACAGCGCCCCGGCCGCCACAAGCAGCGACACCAGCACGATCGAGAACCCGGCGATGCTCAGCCCGCGCTGGCCGATCTTCGGCGTCAGCAACGGCCCGATCCAGCCGGCGATCGCCGCGATTACATACAGGCCCATGGTGATCAGGTCCCGCCCGAGCAGGGTCGACACGCCCACCATGGTGAACAGCACCGGGATGTAGAACGCGAAGGTGGAGAACTCGCTGGCCTGCGCGAAACAGGCGATCCAGCCGAAGATGGTCGCGCGGGCGCGGATCGGCTCCTTGAAGATGTCGGCCAGGAACGCCGCCGGGCGCGGCTTCGTCACTTCCACGTCCTGGTCCGGCAGCATGTCCAGCCGGTCGCCATACATGCTCATCGCCGCCTGCTTGGCCTCGCGGAACCGGCCGTGACGCACCAGCCACACCGCCGTCTCCGGCAGGTCGTGCCGCATGATCAGGATCACCAGCGCGGGCACGGCGCCCAGGCCGAGCGTAATGCGCCAGATCAGATGCGGCGCCAGATCGGCGGCGATGAACACGCCGATCACCGCCAGGGTCATCACCTCGCCGATCGCGAACATGAACTGCCAGCGGTTGCCCATCACCTCCCGCTCGCCCTTCGGCATGGATTCCATGATGTAGGTATAGCCGTTCGAGATGTCGCTCCCGAGCGGGATGCCAAGAATCAGCCGCACCACGACCAACGCCTCCACGCTGGTGACGAACGCCTGCAGCACGGCGAAGATGATGAACATGATCATGGTGGCCAGGAACATGATCCGCCGCCCGATCTTGTCCGACAGCCAGCCGCCCAGCAACGCGCCGATCAGCGCCCCGCCCTGCGTGCCCGCGGCGGCGAGGCCCAGCAGCAGCGGGTCCGGATGGTATTGCTGGCCAATGAACACCAGCACGAAGGCGATCGAGTAGAGGTCCCATGCCTCCACCAGGATGGAGGACATCATCAGCCAGCCGACCCGGTTGCCCTTCGGGTTGTAGTTGGTGACGAGGTGGCGGACGGCCTGGTCCATCACAGACTGGTGCGTCATCGAGATGGACACTGCGGTTCCTCCTTATTCAGATTTTGCTTATCCGGCGTTCGCAATCCGCCGCCGCCAGCCGTTCCGGCTGCAGCGCCGCGCCCAATCCGGCGCCTTCCATCGGGTGGACGAACCCGTCGCGAATCGGCGGCAGCGCGGTCATCACCTCGCCATACCAGCCGGAGGTGAACGCGCGCACCGTCTCCTGCACCAGCGTGTTCGGGCAGTTCACCGACAGGTGGCACGACGCGGCGAGCACAACGGGGCCGGTGCAGTCGTGCGGCGCCACCGGGCGCGCGAACGATTCCGCCAAGGTGGCGATCTTCTTCGCCTCGCCGATGCCGCCGCACCACGACAGGTCCAGCATCACGACGTCCACCGCATCGGCCTGCAGGTACTCGCGGAAGCCGCGCCGCGTCGCGAGCGTCTCGCTGGCGCAGACCGGCACGCGGGTCCGGCGGCGCAAGCTGGCGAGCAAGTCGGCGTTGCCCATCTTGATCGGGTCCTCGACCCAGAACGGATCGATCTCGACCAGCGCGTTCAACACCCGCTCGGCGCCCAGCGGAGTCCACAGCGAGTGCAGCTCCGCCATGATGTCCATCCGTGCACCGACCGCCGCGCGGATCTTACGGAACGGCGCCATCGCGTGATCGATCTGCGCCGGGGAGATGGACCGGCCGCCAGTCTCCTCGGCGGCGAAATCGAACGGCCAGATTTTCATCGCCGTTATTCCCTGCTCGAGCAGGGACTGCGCCAGTTCGTCGGCGCGATGCAGGAAGGCGTCGAGGTCCTCGTACGGCCCGGCGGCGGCGCCCGTGCCCCAGTTCTCCGTCTGCTGCCCAGAGGCGGCGCGGATGTACTGGTAGCCTGCGCAGGTGTTGTAGATGCGCACCCGGTCGTGCGACAGCCCGCCGAGGCACTGCCAGATGGGCTGCCCGGTCGCCTGGCCCTGCAGGTCCCATAGCGCGATGTCCACCGCGGACGCGGCGCGCATCTCGACGCCTGAGCCGGAGAAGCCGAGATAGCCGGTCTGCAGCGTGCGCGCGTGGCGGTCGATCTGGCCCGCCGGCTTGCCGAGCAACAGCGGCGCGACCGTCTCGTGGATGTGCGCCTCGACCGCCCGAGCGCCGAAGAACGTCTCGCCGAGGCCGACCAGGCCCTGGTCGGTATGGACATGCAGCCACAACAGGTTCGGAAACTCGCCCAGCCGGATCGTTTCGAGGGCGGTGATGTTCATCGGAGCTTCAGCGTCATTGATGATGCAGGGCCCGTCATGCCAGGGCTTGACCCTGGCATCCACGGTGGCCCGCGCAAACTTGCACACCCGGATTTGGTTCGGAAGCGTCACCTTCGCCCCACGTCATCAGCCGCGGCCCGTAGCTGCCGGGGTCAAGCCCTGGCATGACGGTGTTCTCATCCGATCGTCCGGACCCGCTGCGGCCATTCGCTACACCCGCATTGGCATCAGCACGTACAGCGCGCTGGGGTCGCCTGCGTCGCGCACCACGGTCGGCGCGGCGCCGTCGCTGAACAGGAACTCCACCTCGCCGCCGATCTGGTCGGTGATGTCGTTCAGGTAACGCGCCTGGAAGCCGATCTCCAGCGGACCGGACTCGTACTTGACCCGGTCGCCCTCCAGCTCCTCGCTCGCGGTGCCCTGCTCGGGGCTCGCCGCCGACAACACCAGCAGGTCGCGCGCCAAGGACATCTTAACCGGGCGGGACCGCTCGCTGCTGATCGCGGCCACGCGGGCCACCGCCTCGGCGAAGTCCTTCTTGCTCACCCGCAGGATCTTTTCGTTGTCGCGCGGGATAACCCGCTCGTATTCCGGGAACGTGCCGTCGATCAGCTTGCTCGTCAGCGTCACGTTGGCGACGGTGAACTGAATGCGCGTGTCGGACAGCGCGCACTCCACATCGCCCTGCGCCTCGTCCAGCAGCTTGCGCAACTCCGCCACGGTCTTACGGGGCACAATCACGCCGGGCATCGCCCCGGCGCCTTCGGGCAACGGCTCCTCCACCCGGGCCAGGCGGTGGCCGTCGGTCGCCACGGCGCGCAGCACACGTCCATCGTCGCCCTCGGCGGCGTGCAGGAAGATGCCGTTCAGGTAGTACCGCGTCTCCTCCGTGCTGATGGCGAACCGGGTGCGGTCGATCAGGCCGCGCAGGGCCAGCGCCGACAGATGGAAGTGATGCGGCAGCGTGCCGGCGGTCATGGATGGGAAGTCGTCGGTCGGCAGCGTCACTAGGCTGGTGGCGAAGCGGCCGGCGCGCAGGGCCAACTGGGCGTCGCCGCCGGCGAAGTCCAACTCGACCTCGGCGCCCTCGGGCAACTTGCGCACGATCTCGTACAGCGTGGCGGCCGGCGCGGTGGTGGCGCCGTCGCGGCTCGTGGCGGCCGGCACCTCCTCCACCACCGCGATTTCCATGTCGGTGGCGGTCAGGCTGAGCTTGCCGTCGCGCACCGCGATCAGCACGTTGGCCAGGATGGGGATCGTGTTGCGCTTCTCGGCGACACTTTGGATGTGGGACAAGGCTTTGATCAGACTGGCGCGATCGGCCTTGAGTTTCATCGGTTCGGTCCCTCTGCGCGGCCAGACTCGGCGGCGCGTGGCTAATCGGTCTGTGACCGTAGCAGGCGCCGGGGGCAGAGGGAAACCAAGATGGTGGGTTCAGCTGAGACTATCGGCCTCGGCTTGAACGTGGGGCAACGACGGGACAAGAAGCTCGTCAAGCCCTGGCATGACGGTGGACGCTTGCGCGTTCAGCTCTCCAGCAGGCGGCGCAGCAACTCAACGTCGTCGGCGAACGCGGAGTCCTTGCCCATGATCTCCGTCACGCGCGAGCAGGCGTGCATCACCGTCGTGTGGTCGCGGTTGCCGAACTTCCGGCCGATCTCCGGCAGCGAACGGCTGGTCAGCTGCTTGGACAGGTACATCGCCACCTGTCGCGGGCGCGCGACACTGCGCGCGCGGCGCGCGCTGCTCATCTCCGACAGACGCATATGGTAGTGTTCAGCGACGCGCTTCTGAATCTCGTCGATCGTCACCCGGCGGTCCTGCGCCTTCAGCACGTCGCGCAGCACGTCCTGCGTCGATTCCAGCGTCACCGCGTGACCGAACAGGCTGGCGTGCGCCACCAGGCGATTCAGCGCGCCTTCCAACTCGCGGACGTTGCTGGTGATCTTGTGCGCGAGAAACTCGAGCACGCGGCGCGACACCTCGACCCCGGCGTGCGCCGCCTTGGTCTCCAGGATCGACACGCGCAATTCGAACGTGGTGCCGTGGATGTCGGCCACCATGCCGCAGCCCAGCCGGGTGCGCAGCCGAGGTTCCAGGTCCAACTCGGACGGGGACTTGTCGGACGAGATCACGATCTGCTTGCCCGCATCGACCAACGCGTTGAAGGTGTGGAAGAACTCCTCCTGGGTCGTCTCCTTGCCGATCAGGAACTGGACGTCGTCGACCATCAGCACGTCGACCGAGCGCATGCTTTCTTTGAAGTCGAGCGACGACTTGCTGCGCAGCGACGCGATGAAGCGGTACATGAACTTCTCGGCGGACATGTAGCTGACGCTCAGCGGGCGCGGGCCCTCCCGGCGCAGCAATTCCAGCCCGACCGCGTGCATCAGGTGCGTCTTGCCGAGGCCGACGCCGCCATAGACGAATAGCGGGTTGAAGCCCTGGCTTGCCGGGTTCTCCGCCACGCGCCGCGCGCACGCATAGGCGAACTCGTTCGGCTTGCCGACCACGAAAGCGTCGAACGAGAACCGCGAGTCCAGCGCGCCGCTTACGTCCGCGCTGGGCCACGCGCGCGCCGCTTCGGCTGGCGCCACGACGGCCGGCTGCGTCGTCGCTAGAACTGCCGCTGGGACCGCCCCCGAATCCGGGGCCGCCGCCAGGCTCTCCGCCAAGGGCGGATTCGCCATGTTCGGCGAGCCCACACGCAACTCGACGTGCAGCACGCCGGCGTTTTCCGCCCGCCACAGGGCTGTCAGCTTGTCGCCGTAGTTCGTGCGCACCCAGTCGCGCAGGAAGCGGGACGGCAACTGGATCGTCACCTCGTCGCCATCGCGACTCGCCAGCACCATTTGCCGCAGCCAATTGCGGTAGTCCACTTCGCCCACGTCGAGCTTGAGGCGATCACGCACGCGGTCCCAATGATTGGCGAGCTCGCGGTCGGACGGATCGGGGGATGCTGCAGGGGCGTCGGCTAGGTCAGCGTCGCGAGGCTCGCGGGTTGAACGCTCAAAGGCAGGTTCGCCGTCGCTTTGAACGCTGGTGGTCGCGCCGCTCGCCGTGCTCATGCATCTCGCTCCGCGTCACTAGGCTGACTATCCGGCAGCGCATGCCGCAAAGTAAGCTCTAAGTCATAGCGTAGCGGATGGCAATACAAAACCTGTTATGGAAAGCAACGATTATATAACGTTCGATAAACGAGCTTAAGTTAGGCAATCCTTTGTTTGGGATTGTCTAACCATAGCCGACGTCTGTCTACAGGTGGACCGGCGCCAAACGCCGACGGCAATGACTCAGGTCGCGGGGGCCAACGACTTGATGCGCTTGGCCATGCGGGACAGCTTGCGCGCCACCGTATTTGCGTGGATCACGCCCTTGCCCGCAGCGCGCTGCATCTCGGGCTGCGCCGCCTTGAACGCCTCGGCCGCGACAGTCTGGTCGCCGCCGGCGATCGCCGCCTCGACCTTCTTGACGAACGTTCGCATACGCGACCTGCGCGCCTGGTTCCGCGCGGTGCGGCGGACAGTCTGTCGGATGCGCTTGCGCGCGGACGCGGTGTTCGCCATCGGCTGTAGGTCTCATTCAACGGTTCGGCACGGCTCGCAACAGGTGGCGACCGGGTCAGGAAGGGACGCCTTCTAGAAGCCCCGCAATGCCAAGTCAAGGAATCTCCCCGGCAATGGCGGGCTAGCGTGTAAAGGCAGGCTTACGCTTCTCGACGAACGCCGCCATCCCTTCCCGCTGGTCCGCCGTGCCGAACAGCGACAGGAACAGCGCGCGTTCGGTGGCCACCCCCTGCGTCAGCGTGGTCTCGAACGCCGCGTTGACCGCCCGCTTGGTCACGAGACTCGCAGTGCGCGACTGCCCGGCGATCTTGGCCGCGATCGCAAGCGCCTCCTCCAGCATCGTCGCAGCCGGGAAAACCCGAGCGACGAGGTTGGCCCGTTCCGCCTCCGCCGCGTCCATCATGCGGCCGGTCAGGCACAAATCCATCGCCTTGGACTTGCCGACCGCGCGGGTGAACCGCTGGGTGCCCCCCGCGCCGGGCATCACGCCGAGGTTGATCTCAGGCTGCCCGAACTTCGCCGTATCGGCGCACACGATCATGTCGCACATCATCGCCAGCTCGCAGCCGCCGCCGAGCGCGAACCCGGCCACCGCGGCGATCACCGGCTTCTTCACCCGCAGCACCGTCTCCCATTTCGCGATGAAGTCGTCCTGCAGCACGCCGGGGTAGGTGCGGCTCTGCATCTCCTTGATGTCGGCGCCCGCCGCGAACGCCTTCTCCGACCCGGTCAGCACAATGGCGCCGATGTCGGGGTTGGCGTCGAAGTCGAGCAGCTGCACGCCGATCTCGGCCACGAGCTGATCGTTCAGCGCGTTCAGCGCCGCCGGGCGGTTCAGCCGCAGCAGGCCCACGGCGCCATGGGTCTCGACCAGGATCAACTCGGGCATGGCGGCATCCTCCATTGGTTTGCAACGGTGGTAGCCCGGACGGCTGCGGCGTGGAAGCGTTAGCGTTGCGTGCGCAAACAGTGGAAGGTCGACCGCGCCGACTGCACCATCCGCGCAACACCCAGGCACGTGGGAGGCCCCGGGCAGCGCTCGCAAGGCTGGCCCTCGCGGCCGTAGACCTTCCAGGCGTGCTGGAAGTAGCCCAGCTCGCCATCCGGCTGCACATAGTCGCGCAGGGAGGACCCGCCCGCCGCGATCGCCTCCGTCAACGTCGCTTTGATCGCGGCCACCAGCCGGGCGGCGCCCGCGCGCGGCACCATCGCCGCCTTCCGGTCGGGCGCAATCCGGGCGCGGAACAGCGCCTCGCACACGTAGATGTTGCCCAGCCCGGCCACCAGCCGCTGGTCCAGCAACGCCGCCTTGACCGGGGTGCGCTTGCCGGCCAGCGCCGCCGCCAGCACGCGGGTGGAGAACGCCGCATCCAGCGGCTCCGGTCCCAGCCCGGCCAGCAGGCGGTGCGAATCCTCCGCCACTGTCGCCACCAGGTCGACCGAGCCGAAGCGCCGCGGGTCGACGAAGCCGACGCGCCAGCCGTCGTCCGTTTGCAGCACCACGTGCTCGTGCGCGGTCACGCTGTTCGGGTTGGCCGGCCCCAGCACCATGCGGCCCGACATGCCGAGGTGCAGCAGCACGCTGTCGCCGCCGTCCAGCCGCATTAGGATGTACTTCGCGCGGCGGCGGAACCCGATCACCCGCGCCCCGGTCAACCGCGCCGCCAGTCCGGGGGGCAGCGCCCAGCGCATGTCCGGCCGGTTGACCAGCGCGCGCACGATCACGCGGCCTTCCAGCCGCGCCCGCAGGCCGCGCATCACCGTCTCAACTTCGGGGAGTTCCGGCATTGCCGCCGGCCAGGCTATACACGCGGGCAATGAGCGACAAGACAACCGATTTCGGCTACCGCACCGTCCCGGCCGAGGCCAAGAAGCCGATGGTCCGCGCCGTGTTCGACAGCGTGGCCCAGCGCTACGACGTGATGAACGACCTCATGTCGCTCGGCATCCACCGCCTGTGGAAGCGCGAGTTCGCGGCCCTGCTGCAGCCCCGCCCCAACCGCACCCTGCTGGACCTGGCCGGCGGCACCGGGGACGTGGCGTTCGGCTGGCGCGGCGCCGGCGGCGGGCCGGTCATCCTGTCCGACATCAATGCGGCCATGCTCGGCGTCGGCCGCGACCGCGCCGCGGCGGGGGGCCACGCCGCCGGGGTCGCCTTCCTGGTCGCCGACGCCGAGGCGCTGCCCCTGCCCGACTGCAGCGTGGACGTCGTGTCGATCGCGTTCGGCCTGCGCAACGTCACCGACAAGCCGGCCGCCCTGCGCGAGGCCAGGCGGGTGCTGCGGCCCGGTGGACGCTTCGCCTGCCTCGAGTTCTCCCGCCTGCAGGTCGCGGCCATGGTCCCGCTTTATGACGCCTGGTCGTTCGGCGTCATGCCGCGCCTGGGCCGCGCCATTGCCGGCGACGCCGACAGCTACCGTTATCTGGCCGAAAGCATCCGCACCTTCCCCGACCAAGCCGCGTTGGAGGCGATGATGCGCGCGGCCGGGTTGGCGCAGGTCCGCCACCGCAACCTGACCGGGGGCATCGCGGCGATCCACACCGGCCGACGGCTATGAAAGTCCTGCTCATCGTCTCGGGCGGAATCGCCGCCTACAAGGCGCTCGAGCTGGTGCGGCTGCTGCGCAAGGGCGGCCATGGCGTCACCGCCGTGCTGACCGAGGGCGGCGCGCATTTCGTGACCCCGCTCAGCCTGCAGGCGCTGACCGAGACCAGGGTCTACACCGACCTGTGGTCGCTGACCGACGAGAGCGAGATGGGCCACATCGAGCTGTCCCGGGCCGCCGACCTCGTCGTCGTGGCGCCCGCCAGCGCCGACATCCTCGCCTGCATGGCCACCGGCCGCGCGCACGACCTGGCGACCACCCTGCTGCTCGCCACCGACACCCCCGTCCTGGTTGCGCCCGCCATGAACGTGCGCATGTGGCTGCACCCGGCCACCGTCGCCAACGTCGCAACCCTGCGCGCGCGCGGCGTGCGGTTCGTCGGCCCCGACGAGGGCGTCATGGCCTGCCACGAGTTCGGCCCCGGCCGCCTAGCCGAGCCGCCCGCCATCCTCGCCGCAATCGAGGCCGGCCTGCTGCCGCCGCGCCTGGCAGGCGTTCATGCCCTGGTCACCAGCGGCCCGACGCACGAGCCGATCGACCCGGTGCGCTACATCGCCAACCGCTCCTCCGGCCGCCAGGGCACGGCGATCGCGGAGGCGCTGCTCGCGCTAGGTGCGCGCGTGACGCTGGTCAGCGGCCCGACCGCGCAGAGCCTGCCCGCCGGCGCGGCGGTGCACCGGGTGGAAACGGCCGTCGAGATGCTGGCCGCCTGCCAGGCCGCCCTGCCTGCCGACGTCGCCGTGTGCGCCGCCGCGGTGGCCGACTGGCATGTCGAGGCGTCGGACCACAAGTTGAAGAAGCAGCCCGGCGCCGCCCCGCCCGAACTGGTGCTGCGCCCCAACCCGGACATCCTGGCCACCCTGTCCGCGCCGGGCGCCCGACGCCCCCGGCTGGTGGTCGGGTTCGCCGCCGAGACGGAGGATGTCGCCGCCAATGCCGCGGCCAAGCGCCTCCGCAAGGGCTGCGACTGGATCGTGGCCAACGACGTGCGCCCGTCCACCGGCATCATGGCGGGCGAGGCCAACCAGGTCCGCCTGGTCACCGCGGACGGCGCCGAGGACTGGCCGTTGCTGCCTAAAACCGAAGTCGCCGCCCGCCTTGCCGCCCGCATCGCGGACGCGCTGGCGTGAGCGCGGTGGAACTCGTTGTGCTGGATCCCAGGCTGCACGAATGGGGCCTGCCCACCTACCAAAGCGCCATGGCCGCCGCCATCGACCTGCACGCCTGCCTGGACGCGCCGCTCGCCCTGCCGCCCGGCGCCGCCCCGGTGCTGATTCCGGCCGGCTTTGCGGTGCACATGGCGGACCCGAACCTCGCGGCGTTGGTGCTGCCGCGCTCGGGGCTGGGCCACCGCAAGGGCCTGGTGCT
Organism: uncultured Acetobacteraceae bacterium; assembly: GCA_964242925.1. Lineage (GTDB taxonomy): Bacteria > Pseudomonadota > Alphaproteobacteria > Acetobacterales > Acetobacteraceae > LMUY01. Next base: position 21,598 of record CAXTBW010000036.1, on the reverse strand, counting down.
GGGCAACCTGGTCGGCCTGATCGACCCCGACTACACGGGCCCTATCATGGTCAGCGCCTGGAACCGCAATCCGCCGGGCGGCGACACGGTCGCGCTGGCGCCCGGCGAACGCTTTGCCCAACTGCTGTTCGTGCCGATCGCGCGGCCGACGCTGACCATGGTGGACGCGTTCACCGGGCAGAGCGCCCGCGGCGGCGGCGGGTTCGGCTCGACGGGCTAGGCCCGCCGCGCTTCTCCAACACCGTCATGCCAGGGCTTGATCCTGGTATCCACGGCGTCCAGCGGCGCTGGCCACCCGGATTGCGTTCGACAGCGCCAACGACGTGCGACGTCATGCGGCTCGGCCCGTGGCTACCAGGATCACGCCCTGGCATGACAGGAATTCCTGTGCGTTGGCTCCGGCCCGAACCGTCATCCAACTGAAACACCATGCCTGCGTGACAGCGCCGGATGCGGCTTGTATGGGGCGTGCAGCAGCGTTCGGCCTTGGGGGAAAACGACAGTGACAGGCAACAGCTTCCCCGCCTTCGCCTCGGTGCGCCGGCTGCCCAATCTGTTCGACATCGCAGCCATCATCTGCATCGGCGGCGGCATATTCGCGTTCGCCTCGGGCGCCCGGCACACCGTCGCCCCGCTCGACGCCATGCCGGCCATCAGCCTCGATCCGCTCTACCTGCCCGGCTACGCGCTCCGCACCACGCTGCGCATGTTCGCCGCCCTGGCCTGCTCGCTGCTGTTCACCTTCACCTACGCCACCTGGGCCGCGAAGAGTCGACGCGCCGGCCGCGTGCTCGTCCCCGTGCTCGACATCCTGCAATCGGTGCCGATCATCGGCTTCCTCACCTTCACCGTCGTGTTCTTCATGGGCCTGTTCCCCGGCCGCGTGCTGGGCGTCGAGCTGGCGGCGATCTTCGCCATCTTCACCAGCCAAGCCTGGAACATGGCGTTCAGCCTCTACCAATCGCTCAAGACCGTGCCGGCCGACCTGGCGGAGTGCGCCACCGCCTTCCGCCTGTCCGCGTGGCAGAAGTTCTGGCGCATGGAAGTGCCGTTCGCGATGCCGGGCCTGGTGTGGAACACCATGATGTCGATGTCCGGCGGCTGGTTCTTCGTCGTCGCCAGCGAGGCGGTGACGGTCGGCGACAACACCTGGAAGCTGCCGGGCATCGGCTCCTACGTCGCGCAGGCGCTGGAGGACCGCGACATCGGCGCGGTGTTCTACGCCATCCTAGCCATGTTGGTGGTGATCCTCGCCTACGACCAGCTGCTGTTCCGCCCGCTGGTCGCCTGGTCGGCCAAGTTCCGCTTCGAGATGACGGCGCAGCAGGAGCCGGAGAACCCGTGGGTGCTGAAGCTGCTGCGACGCACCCGGCTGCTGTCCGCCCTGGTGCACGCCTGGACCCGGGCCTTCAACGCCGTGACCGGCCTGCGTCTGTCGCCCTGGCGCGCCTCGGCCCGCCGCGCCGCGCGGGCGCCGTCGCGGCTGTGGGACGTGCTGTGGGTCGGTCTGCTGGTCGCCTGCGTGGCGGCCGCACTGTGGAAGATCGTCACCTACGTGACCGCGTTTCTGACCTGGAGCGACCTCGGGGAGGCCGCGCTGGACGGCGTCTACACCATGATCCGCGTCGTCATCCTGATGGTGCTGGCCACATTGGTCTGGGTGCCGATCGGCGTCTGGCTGGGCCTGCGGCCGAAATGGGCGCGCCGGGCGCAGCCGGTGGCCCAGTTCCTGGCGGCGTTCCCAGCCAACCTGTTCTTCCCGATCTTCGTCGTCGCCATCGTGCACTGGGACCTCAACCGGGACGTCTGGCTCACCCCGCTGATGATCCTGGGCACGCAGTGGTACATCCTGTTCAACGTGATCGCCGGGTCGGCGGCGTTCCCCGGGGACCTGCTGGAGGTGTCGAGCAACTTCCAGATCGGCGGCTGGCTGTGGTGGCGGCGGGTGATGCTGCCGGGCATCTTCTCGTATTACGTGACAGGCGCCATCACGGCGTCCGGCGGCTGCTGGAACGCCGCCATCGTGGCCGAGGTGGTCAGCTGGGGCCACGACAAGCTGCTGGCCCACGGGCTGGGCGCCTACATCGCCACCGCCAGCGCCAGCACGGCGCCGGATGCGACGGCCAAGGTCGTGCTCGGCGTGGTGGTGATGAGCGGCTTCGTGCTGCTGTTCAATCGCACGGTCTGGCGGCCGATGTATGGCTACGCCGCCCGCCGCCTCAGCTTCGCTTGATCTAGAGGGCCCGCCATGGACACGCTCGCGCCGACCACGAACCCGATCGCGACGGACACCCTGGTCGAGGTGCGCCACGTCCGCCAGTCGTATCACAAGGACAGCACCGCCGACCTGCTGGTGCTGGACGATGTGGACCTCACGCTGCGGGTAGGCGAGATGGTCGGGCTGCTGGGCCGCTCCGGCTCGGGCAAGTCCACCCTGCTGCGCATCGTCTCCGGCCTGCTGCGGCCGACCGCCGGGGAGGTGACTTGGCGCGGCGCCCCGCTGCACGGCCCGGCGGAAGGCGTCGCGATGGTGTTCCAATCCTTCGCCCTGTTCCCCTGGCTGACCGTGCAGGAGAACGTGGAGCTGGGGCTGGAGGCCAAGGGCATCGGCCGGGTGGAGCGCGACAAGCTGGCCGAGGCGGCGATCGACCTGATCGGCCTTGGCGGCTACGAGAGCGCCTACCCGAAGGAGCTGTCCGGCGGCATGCGGCAGCGCGTCGGCCTCGCCCGCGCCCTGGTGGTGCACCCGGACCTGCTGCTGATGGACGAGCCGTTCTCCGCGCTGGACGTGCTGACGGCGGAGACGCTGCGCACCGACCTGATCGACCTGTGGATGGAGAAGAAGCTTCCGATCAAGTCCATCCTGATGGTCACCCACAACATCGAGGAGGCGGTGCTGATGTGCGACCGCATCCTGGTGTTCTCGTCCAATCCGGGGCGCGTCGCCAACGAGCTGGCCGTCCCCTTCCCGCACCCGCGCGACCGGCTCGACCCGGCGTTCCGCCAGATGGTGGACGACATCTACGCCCTGATGACCCGCCGTGCCCCCGGCGCCCGCGCCACGCCGCAGGCCGTGACCACGGCCACCGCGCTGCACCCCGTGTCGACCAACACGATGGCCGGGTTGCTGGAGACGCTCGCCGCGCCGCCATACGGTGGCCGCGCCGACCTGCCGGCGCTGGCGGGGGCGCTGCAGCTCGAGCTGGACGAGCTGCTGCCGATGGGCGAGGCGCTGCAGCTGCTCCGCTTCGGCACCCTGGCCGACGGCGACCTGCTGATAACGGACACCGGCCGCCAGTTCGTCGCCGCCGACACCGAGCCGCGCAAGGCGCTGTTCGCCGCCGCCCTGCGCGCGCACGTGCCGTTGGTGGCGCAGGTGCGTCAGGTGCTGGACGAGCGCTGGAACCACCGCGCGTCCGCCGTGCGGTTCCGCGACGAGCTGGAGGACGTGATGAGCCCGGACTACGCCGACGACACCATGCGCGCCGTGATCGCCTGGGGCCGCTACGCCGAGATCTACAGCTACGACGAGGACTCCGACCAGTTCTACCTGGACCCGGACGAGGAGTGACTCCCCAGCCGCGCCAATCCCGTCATTGCGAGAAGCGCTGGCGACGCGGCAATCCAGCCGCCAGCACCGTACGCATCGTCCTGGATCGCCACGTCGCAAGCGCTCCTCGCGAAGCCGAATCGTGGCCAAGCGGCGACTTGCGGCGAGGGGTCGTTACTTCTCGCCACTGGCATAAGCCGCGTCCGGCAGGCCGCGCAGCACCTTCGCCAGCCGGTCGACCCCGGCCCGCAGCGACGCCGCATCATATCCGGTGAAGCCGAGGATCAGCGCCGAAACCGGCGGCGCGGCCACGTGCAGCGCGCTGAGCGGACGCACGGCGACGCCGCCCTCCGACGCCGCTTGCGCGACCGCCATGTCGTCCAGTCCAGGCCGCAGCCGGGCGATCACCTGCATGCCCTGGTCGGGCGCCGCCACCTCCAGGAGGGCGCCGAGCCTGGCGTTCGCCGCCGTCACCAGGCCGTCGCGCGCCACGCGGTATTGGGCGCACATGCGCCGCAGATGGGCGCCGAAATGGCCCTGCTCGATGAACTCGGTGACCACGCTCTCGGTCAGCCCCGGCGAGTGCCGGTCCGACAGGTATCGGGCAGCCGTCATGGCGTCCAGAAGCTCGTACGGGATGACCGCGTAGCCCAGACGCAGGCCGGGGAACAGCACCTTGCTGAACGTTCCCAGGTAGATGACGCGCTCGCCGCGATCGATCCCCTGCAACGAGGCGAGCGGGCGGCCGGCGTAGCGGAACTCGCTGTCGTAGTCGTCCTCAATCACCCACGACCGGGCGTCGCGCGCCCAGGCCAGCAGCTCCAACCGCCGCGCCATCGACAGCACCACGCCGGAAGGCGACTGGTGCGACGGCGTAACGTAGACGGCGCGCGCTTCCGGGGATGCCGCGATGCCGGCGGACACGACGATGCCGTTCGCATCCACCGGCACCGGGACGATGGCGGCCCGGGCGGCGCGCAACGCGGAATGCAGCGCCGGATAGGTCGGGTCCTCGATCCAGACGGCGTCGCCCGGCTCGACCAGCACCTTGATGACCAGGTCGAGCGCCTGCTGCACGCCGGACAGGATCATGATCTGCGCCGGGTCGCAGGCGACGCCGCGGGCGGCGCGCAGATACCGCGCCACCGCCTCGCGCAACCGCGGGGAGCCGCGCGGGTCGCTGTAGCCCAGCCATAGCGGGTCCGGCCGGCGCAGTTGCGCTGCGGTCAGCCGCCGCCAGACCGCCAGCGTCCGCTCGTCCAGGCTGCAACGGCCGACGTTGAACGGGATGGCGGCGAACTGGCGCTCGTCCGGCTTGAGGCTGGCGTAGCGCGCGGCCGGGCTTGGGCGCGGCGGCGGCGCGGCCTGCGCGGGTTTGGGCGGCGGCTGCGGTTCCAGCATGTCGCGGGAGACGTAGGTGCCGGCGCCGGCGCGTCCCTCGACGCAACCCTCCGCCAGCAACTGCTCGTAGACGCCCACGACCGAGGTGCGGGAGATGCCGAGCTTGGCCGCGAGTTGCCGCGTCGCCGGCAGGCGGCTGCCGGGCGCGGCGGCGCCGCTCAGGATGGCGCGGCGCAGCTCGTCGTAGAGCTGGCGGAAGATCGGCTCGGCCGCTTGCCGGTCGACCGACACCTGCAGCAGGTCGGACCAATCCGGGGTGCGCGCCTGCGTCAGGGCGTTGCGGCGCCGTCCAGGAAGCGGCCGATCCAGCCGCCGATGCGGGCGCAATCGTCGGGCGCCGCGTGCGATGCGATGGCGGCGGCGGCCATGGCGCCGTAGCGGTGCGGGGCTCCCTCGATCAGCGCGGTGGCGAAGCCGGAGGTGAACTCCGGGTGAAACTGGAACGAGATCGCGTCGCCATAATCGAGCCCGGCGAACGGCGTGAACGCGTTGGCCAGGGTCACGCGGGCGCCGGGCGGCAGCGCCGTCACCTGGTCCTGGTGCGAGGCGGGCACGTCCACATGGTCCGCGTCGTCCATCCAAACGGCGCGATGCGCGACGTCGTAGCGGTGCAGCCCGACGCCCCAGCCATTCGGGGATTTGATCACGGCGCCGCCGAACGCCTGCGCCATCGCCTGGTGGCCGAAGCAGATGCCGACGAGCTTCGCCCGGCCCCTCGCCTGCCGCAGGAAATCCAGCAGTTCGGGGATCCAGGGCAAAGGATCGTACACGCCCGCTGGCGACCCGGTCAGCACGTAGGCGGTGCAGCGCGCAGGATCGTCCGGCAATGCGCCGGCGGTGACGTCGTAAACGCAGGTTTCGCGGTCCAGGCCCAGCATGCGCCGCATCATCGCGCCGTAGCTGCCGTGGAGCGGCTCGAGGCGTCGCGGCACGGCGCCGCATTGAAGGATGCCGATTGTCATACGGCGCGTCGTGCCACGCCGCCGTCGCGGGCGCCAGCGAAATTGGTTCGCCAACTTTTACGGTATTGGCTCTTTTGCAAACCACTTCGCCGGCCTCTGATGCGCTCACCGTCAGGAGTCGCCGCCATGCCCGACACGAACCAGACCGATTTCGAGATGACCAAGCGCAACCGCGTCGTGCGCCGTCCGCAGCGCGGCAAGTATGACAAGGCAACGGTCTACGACATCCTCGACTCGGCGCTGGTCTGCCACATCGCCTACGTCATCGACGGCCAGCCCTACTGCACGCCCACGTCGTTCTGGCGCGAGGGCGACCACTTGTACTGGCATGGCTCGTCCGCCAGCCGGATGCTGCGCAACCAGGCCGGCGGCATCCCGGTCTGCCTCACGGTGACGCATGTGGACGCCATCATGCTGGCGCGGTGCGGCTTCAATCACTCGATCAACTACCGGTCGGTGATGGCCTACGGGAAGGCGCACATCATCGAGGACGAGGCTCAGAAGTTGGCCGCCATGGACAGCTTCGTCGACCGGTTCTTCCTGGACCGGTCCAAGCTGATCCGGCCGCCCACCAAGCAGGAGATCAAGGCGACGACGTTCCTCGGCATGGAGATCGAGAGCGCGTCCGGCAAGATCCGCGACGAGCCGCTGCACGACGACGAGGAGGACTACGCGGTGCCCGCCTGGACGGCGAAGCTGCCGGTCCGCACCGTCATCGACGCCGCCGAGGAGTGCCCACGCCAACTGGCGGGCGTCACCCGGCCGGAGGGCATGTCGAGCTACGTGGCCGGGCGCAATCTGGACGCAGTGATGCTCGAGGCCTACCGCAAGCTGTACGGCGACGAGGCGTAGGAGGCCGTCCCTCCCCATACCGTCATGCCAGGGCTTGGCCCTGGCATACACGGGCTGCGGCACACGACGTCGCGCGTCGTGGCGCTTCCAAACGCAAATCGATTTAGCCAGCGTGATTGGACGCCGTGGATACCAGGGTCAAGCCCTGGCATGACGGACGGGGTGTTGGGCGCGCCCGTCAGAACAGGTCGAAAAACCCGCGCAGGAAACCCGGGGTCAGCGCGGCGAGCGGGTTGATCGACACCGCCGGGTCCGTCAGCGAACCCTTCAGCGAGTAGTTCGCGGCGAACACGCCACTGCCCTTCTCCGGGCTGAACAGTCTGCCGATCAGCGGGATGCGGCCCGGCAACGCGTTGAAAAAATACGCTGGCACAATAGTGCCGTTCAATGCCACCAGCTTACGGCCGAAGTCGAGCCGTCCCGATGCGGTCACTCCCAGCGACGAGCTGAACGCGCGCGCGTCCTTCACGTCCAGCACCGATCCGTCCAGCCGCACCTGGGTCGCCAGCCGGTCGAACACCAGCCCAGGCCCCCGTAATGCATCCACCAGGCCATACAGCGTCACCCCCTGCAGCAGCTTGCCCACCACTGGGGCGCCGCGGACCTTGAAGTTGCGCAGGTCCAGCGTGCCGTCGAACGGGCTGCCGGGCTGCCGGTCCTCGAACCGCCCATCCAGGCGGAGCGCCCCGCCGTCGATCTCCGAAGCGTAGCCCGCCATGCGCAGCAGCATTCCCAGGTTCGCGGCCTCCGCGTGCAGCTCCCGCGCCTCGCCAGCCGCGCGCAGCGTCACCAACGCCGGGTCCGGCCCGGCCAGCGTCAGCCGCGCCGACGCCAGCCGCTTGCCATCGCCGCGGGCGGTGAGCGCGAGCGGTCCGATCCCACGGTCCGGCCCGAGCACCACCCGGTCGAAGCGCAGATCCACCAGGTAGGGCGACGCGCTGCCGCCGGTCCGCCCGAAGCTCGGCGCTGGGCCTGAGTCGTGCCCGACCAACCGGCCCTCGAGGTCCAGCTGCCGCCCGGCGAGCGTCACGCGGTACGGGTCGCCGTCGCTCTGCGGCAGCGTGATCTGGCCGGTGGCGCTGGTCCGCCCGACGTCTCCCCGCTCAATATGCACAACCGCCGGGCGGCCCGCCGCAACGTCGGTTCGGGCCGCCACGGACAAGCCCGGCGCGTCCGCCCGCACCTGGTCCAGCGCCGCCAGCCGGCCGTTCGACAGCAACACCCGCGCCTCGACATGCCCGGCCGACCCGACCGCCTTTGCCCAGCCCAGCGGCGTGTGGAAGCCAGCCCCCGTGACGTCGGCGTGCAGCCCGATCGTCGCGGAGCCGTTGCGCTGTTCGGCGTAATCCACGTCGGCGATCACCACCCCGGCGTCCAACCCGACCACGCCCAGCCCGGCGGCGCTCGCGTCGCGCTCGCCGACCCGCAACGACGCCGTCGCGTGCTGCACCACTTGGCTCGGCGGGCCCAGGCGGAAATCCATCACCTCGGTCAGCGTCGCGGGGATGTGGTCGATCTGCGCGGCGCCGGTCACGTTCAGCGCGTCGTTGGTGACGTCGACCGTCAATTGGCCGTGGTCCAGGTCGCGGCCCGCGACGATGCCGCCGAGATGCGCGTCGGCGACCTGCCCGTGCGAGCGGATCGGCACGTGGTCGATGTCCACGTTGGCCTCCAGCGGCAAGCGGACCGACAGCTGGTCGGTCACCATGCCGGACGGGTTGGTGATCGGGACCGGGTGCTTGCTCAGCAGATTGAGCCGGGGATGCTTTAGCAGCGTAAACACGGCCGCCAGCGGACCGGCCAATTCGGCCTCGATGTTGGCGAACTGGTGGTTCCCGGCCAACCCGGTGAGCTTGACCGTGGTCAGGCGCGAGACGATCGCGCCCTGCCGCGCGCCGGTGACGGTCAGCAGCAACGTGTCGGGGTCCTGCCAGACCACGGCCACGCGCCCGTGCTCGACCGGCGGAACCGGGCGCAGCCACCAGACGGTTACGTCATCCCCGGTCAGCACGCCGCCCGCCTGCGTCAGATCCATGTCGTCGCCGTTCGCGGCGCCGGTCAGCGTGAAGGTGATGTGTCCGTCGTGGATCAGCCCGGCGGTGACGTTCTCCGTGAGCCACGCCCGCGAGTCGCCACCGACCCGGGCGGGCCACAGACCCGCCAGGTCGCCGGCGATAAAGCGGTCGATATCCACCACGACGTGCGCGGTGAGCCGCTCGCCGGTCCGTGCGGCATCGCCCGAGAACAGCACCGTGGTGGGCGGGTTGCCGGACGGCGCCGCCAGCACCAGGCGCAGTTGCCGCAGCGTGACCGACTGCAGGTCGCCCTCCGCATCGAGCGCCATCGACGCGAACTGGCCCGTGCTGGTCCCACCGCCTTTCGCCGGCAGCTGCACCGACCCCGACCCGGACTCGGCGTGGACCGCGACATGGCGCAGCGTCATCGCCGGGTCGAGGGAGGCTTCGATCCGCAACGAGATAGCCGCGTCCAGCGCGCCCAGCGCCGCCAGTGCCGGGACCGCCTTGGCCAGCGCGGCAGGCGAAACGGGCGACGTTGCGACCGTGAGCTGGACGCTGTCGGCGGCCTGCGCGGCGTCGGCCTCCACCTGCACGGACGCGTTCGCGATGGCGGCGACCGCGGCGGCGTGGCCCGCGACCGCGCCATCGTCGCCGCGCGTCAGCTCGGCCGCGCCAGCGCGCACGTGCACGGTGTCGCCTGCCCCGCTATCGGTCAGCGCCAGCTCGCCATCCGTAAGGCTGACGCGCCGCAACCCGGCCAGCGTGACCTGCCAGCCCGCCGGGCGCCCAGGCCCCCCCGCGCCGAACGTGGAAGCGGCCACTTGCACGTGCAGCCCATCCAACGTCATGTCCTGCGGGGCGAGGCGGCGCGCCAGCAAAGGGCGCAGCAGCAGGGCGACCGTGCCGCTGCGAAGCGTTCCGCCCGGCTCGGCGCCGTCCGCCGGGTAGTTCAGGGCGGCGACGGCGATGCGGACGACGCGACCCGCCGGGCTCGGCTGCAGCTCGACTGTCATGCGGTCCAGCGTGGCGTCCGGCGCTTCCCGCGCGGCCAGCCAGCGCGCCAGCGTCGTGACATCCAGCGGGCCCTGGCCAAGCCGCCAGAGCAGCCCGCCGCCCGCCAGCAGCAGGACGATCGCCAGCCCGACCACCGCACCGAGCAGCCATCGGGCCCACTGCGCCACGTCGCGGGCCGCCGTGCGCAGCATCCGCATGGCCGGTGGTTGACCTGCTTCGGTCAAC
>CAXTBW010000036.1:0-11476 GCA_964242925.1 uncultured Acetobacteraceae bacterium | reverse complement strand
TGGCCCGAGACTGCCTGGCCCGAGACTGCCTGGCCTGGGCCGGCCGACCCGGACGCGGCGGAGCGGCTGGTCGAACGGTTCGCGGCGATCGGCCCGGCCGAGGCCCGTGTGCTTCGCCAGCCGGGCGCGTCCGCCATGCTGCGCGCGCTGGGCGGCAACAGTCCGTTCCTGTCCGACCTCGCCGTGCGCGAGTCGGCCACGCTGCGCCGCCTGTGGCGCGACGGACCAGACGCGGTGGTCGCCGCCGCCTTGCGCGACGTGCGGGCCAGCCCGGCCGCCGCCCCCCGGCCCGCGCTGGCCGCCACCCTGCGCCAGGCCAAGCGCCGCCTGGGGTTGGCCGCGGCCATCGCGGACATCGGCGGCGTCTGGCCGTTGCCGCGCGTCACCGGCGCGCTCAGCGACCTGGCGGAAGCCGCGCTGGAGGCCGCCGTCGCCCACGGCCTGCGCGCCGCCGCCGCCCGCGCTGCGCTGCGCTTGCCGCCCGGCCGCCGCATGGCGTCCCAGAGCGGGTTCGTCGTGCTGGGCATGGGCAAGCTGGGCGCGCGGGAGCTGAACTATTCCAGTGATATCGACCTCGTGCTGATCTACGACCCCGCCCGCTACCGGCATGGCCGCCACGCGGACGCCGCCGAGGGGCTTGGCGGCGTGTTCACCCGGCTCGCGCGCGACGTTTGCACCCTTATGGAGGCGCGCGACGCGGACGGCTACGTCTTCCGCACGGACCTGCGGCTGCGGCCGGACCCGGGCGCCACGCCGCCGGTCATCGCCCTGCCCGCCGCCCTCGCCTACTACGAGAGCCTGGGGGAGAACTGGGAACGCGCCGCCATGATCAAGGCGCGCCCGGTCGCCGGCGACCACGCGCTCGGCCAGCATTTCCTGCGCGAGATACGGCCGTTCGTCTGGCGCCGCCACCTGGACTTCGCCGCTGTCGCCGACATCCGCGCCATGAAGCGCCGGATGGACGCGCACCACGCCACCGCCCTGGCGCAGACCGCCGACCTGGTCGCGCGCATCGCCGGGCACGACGTGAAGCTCGGCGAGGGCGGCATCCGCGGCGTCGAGTTCGCCGTGCAGACGATGCAATTGGTGTGGGGCGGGCGCGACCCGTCGCTGCGGGCGCCCGCCACCGTGGACGCGCTCGGCGCGCTGAGCGAGGCGGGCCGGCTGCCGCCTGGCACGGCTGCGGACCTGGCGGAGGCGTATGGGTTTCTGCGCCGGGTCGAACACCGGCTGCAGATGGTGGCGGACCGGCAGACCCACAGCCTGCCCGCCGACCCTGACGGCGTGGCGCGGTTCGCCCGCTTCATGGGCTACGACGACGGCGCGGCGTTCGCGGCCGACTTGCTGGCGCGGTTGGACTTGGTGCGCGGCTACGACGCCACGCTGTTCGACGCCGGCGAACCGGGCGAGGCCGCGCCGCTCACCGAGGCCGGGCTGCGCGCGATGGGGTTCACCGAGCCGGAACGCATCCTAACCGCGGTGCGGTCATGGCGAGCCGGGGTCCCGCGGGCCTTCCGCTCGCAACGGGCGCGGGCTCTGCTGGAGGCGGTGCTGCCCGACCTGTTGCGCGCCCTGGTCGACCAGCGCCAGCCCGACGCCGCGTTCAGCCGCGCCGACACCCTGCTGGGCCGCCTGCCGGGCGGGGTGCACGTGCTGTCCCTGTTCCAGCGCCAGCCGGTGCTGCTGGGCCGCGTCGCCGCCGTGCTGGGCGCGGCGCCGTCGCTGGCCGATCACCTCGCCGCCGTGCCCGCCGCGCTGGACGGCCTGCTGTCGCCGGAGGACGGCCCGCCCGACCCGGCGGCGCTGCTGCACGCCCAATTGGCCGACGCCCGGTCGCCGGACGACGCCGTCGCCATCGTGCGCCGCACCGTCCGCGGCGAGGAGTTCCGCCTGGCCGTCGCGCAGATGGAGGGTCGCTTGGACGCCGACGCCGCCGGGCTGCGCCGCACCGAACTGGCGGATGCCGCGTTGACGGTGCTGCTGCCGCGCGTGCTGGCCGCCCATGCCGAGCGCCACGGCCAAGTCGAGGGTGGCGGGATGGCCGTGGTGCTGCTGGGCAAGGCCGGCGGGCGGGAGATGATGGCGGGCTCCGACCTGGACCTGATGCTGGTTTACGACCACGCGCCTGACGCCGGCGACAGCGACGGCCCCCGCCGCCTGCCGCCCAGTCAATATTACATCCGCGCCGCGCACGCCCTGGTCGCCGCGCTGACCGCGCCCGGGGCCGACGGCGCGCTATACGCCGTGGACATGCGGCTGCGGCCGTCCGGCAACAAAGGCCCGGTCGCCGTCAGCCTCGCCTCGTTCCGCCGCTACCACGCCGCGGACGCCTGGACCTGGGAGCGCATGGCTCTGACCCGCGCGCGCGTCGTGGCCGGCCCCCCTGCCCTGTGCGCCGCCATCGAGCGCGCGGCCGCCGAGGCGATGGATGCCGCCGACCCGGCCGTCATCCGTCCCGACGCCGCCGCGATGCGCGCCCGCATGCTGCGCGACCTGCCGGCGCACGGCCCGTGGGACGTGAAGCTGCGCCGCGGCGGGCAGGTGGAGGTCGAGTTCATCGTGCAGGCTGCGCTTCTGCTGACCCCGGCCGCCCGCCCTGCCCAGACGGTTCGCGTCGCGATCGAACAGCTTTCCAGCGCCGGCGCCTTCACGGCGGCGGAGCGCGCCACGCTGTTGGAGGCCGACCATCTCTGGCGCACCGTGCAGGGCCTGTTGCGCATCACGCTCGGCGCCCGCCCGCCCGACAGCCTGCCGGAGGCGGCGTTGGACACCCTGCTGCGCGCTACCGGCGCCGTCGACCTGGCGGCGTTCAACGCGAGGGTCGAGGCTGTCGCCGACCAGGTGCGGGCCGCGTTCACCGCGCGGGTTGGGGCGCTGGAGTGATCCTTCCCAATTCGTCATGCCAGGGCTTGACTCTGGTATCCACGGGGCACGGCAGATGGCGTCGCGCCTTGTTCGCCCGTTTGAAGCTCAACCTGGACGCACCGACGCGGTTGGGGCGTCGTGGGCGCCCGGGTCAAGCCCAGGCATGACGGGGTTGGAGAGGCGCCCGGAGTTACGCACGGGCCGCCATGCGGCAGTGTGCCGCGCTTGGGCGGGCTAGACCGAGGTTCTCGCGCAGCGTGTCGCCCGCGTACTCCTTGCGGAACAACCCGCGCCGCTGCAGTTCGGGCGCTACCAGGCGGGAGAAATCCTCGTAGGCGCCGGGCATGTGAGTGGCGGCCAGCACGAAGCCGTCGCAGGCGCCGCCGGTGAACCACTCTTCCATTTGGTCCGCCACCTCGCCGGGCGTGCCGACGAAGGCGTGATGCTCCTTGACGGTGCCGCGGCCGGAGAAATGCACGAAATCCGCGACGCTCGGGTTCTTCTTGCCGCTCAACGCGACGATCCGGTCGCGCAGGCCGTGCCAGGACAGCGAAGCCAGCTCGTCGTCCGACAGCGGTTGTTCGTAGGGCAGCTTGGCTAGGTCGTAGTTCAGCACCTCGGACAACAGCGTCAGCCCGTCGATCGGCTTGGCCAGCTCGTCGATCAACCCTTTCTTGTCGACCGCCATCTGCTTGCTCTCGCCGCAGATCACGTAGCAGGCCGGCGCCACGTGGACCTGGTCGGGATCGCGGCCCTCCGCGGCGACGGCGGCCTTCAGCTCGGCGTATTGCTTCTGCCCCGCCGCCAGAGTGGGGTAGACCACGAACACGATCTCGGCCCAACGCCCCGCAAATTGGCGTCCACGCCCGCTTTGCCCGGCCTGCAACAGCACCGGATGGCCCTGTGGCGATCGAGGCACGGTGAACGGCCCGCGCGACTTGAAGAATTTTCCCGCGTGATCGAGCTGGTGCACCTTGGCCGCGTCGGCGAAGCGGCCGGAGTTCTTGTCGACGATGAGCGCGTCGTCGTCCCAGGTGCCCCAATGGCCCATGACAACCTGCATGAACTCCTCCGCGCGGTCATAGCGCAGGTCGTGCTCCAGATGCTCGGTGCGGCCGAAGTTCAGCGCCTCCGAATCGTTCAGCGACGTGACGATGTTCCACGCCGAGCGGCCCTTCGTCATCAGGTCCAGCGTGGCGAACACGCGGGCGACGTGGAACGGTTCGTAATAGGTGGTGGAGTACGTCGCGCCCAGGCCGAGCTTGGACGTCGCCATGCCCATCGCGGTCACGATGGAGACCAGGTCCAGCTTCACCGCGCGGATGCCGTTCTCGACCGTCTCGCCGAAGCCGCCGGAGTAGATGTCCGGCATCGCCAGGCGGTCGTCGAAGAAGGCCATGTGGAACTTGCCCTCCTCCAGCACGCGCCCGATCCGCTGGTAGTATTCGGGCGAGGTGAAGTCCGGCGCCGAGGCCGGGTGCCGCCACGACGACGGCAGGTTCGAACAGTTCTGCGCCTGAAGGAACGCGATCATGGTCATCTGGCGTGGCATAGCCGTTTCCTTCTAATTTGTTGCCGCGTCAGAGCGGGATTTCGACGCCCAGCAGCGGCGCGTGCTGCTGGCAACCGTAGACGTCGGTGTCGCCCACCTCGCCGGACGGCAGCAGCCGGGGCAAGGTGGCCTTGAACGCGGAGGCGGCGTCGTACGGCGTGAACAGCACCTGGTCCGGCCGCACGCCATACAGCCGGGCGAACAGCGCGGGGCCGAGCACGCCCGTCGCCTTCACGCGCTGATACAGCTCCGGGCTGTCGAACACCACGTCGATGGTGAGCGCGAACGGCCCGGCGTTCTTGCTTTTGCAGACCTTCGCGATCTCGCTGATCGTCGGCATGACGGTTACACCCGCTCGTGTTCGATGTGGAACAACTCGCAGGGATCGGCGAGTTCGGCAACGTGGAACACGCTGAACCGGTAGACCGCCCCCATCTCGATATCCGAAGGCGAGAACGGAAACGCCATGTTGCCTTCGCGGCAGAGCCGCCCGGGGAAATCGGTGTGCAGCAGGTTGGTGCGCGCGATGCCCAGCACCGCCGTCGCGGCTTCCTGGTTGTCGGCCACCACCTCCACGACGAAGCCGAGCTCGTGCGGCAGGCTGTCCTTGATCGGTTCGCGCGACGCCATGACCCCGTTATGGCCGTAGATCCGGATCGCGAGCACGTAGCGGTCCGGGGTGACGCCGAACGCCGCGGCCTTGGTCGCCACCGCCTCGCGCACCGTGCCGAGGAAATGGTCGATGCGCCCGATCAGCATCGGGTCGCGCGTGCCGCAGATCGAGATCGCGCGGTAGCCGGCCAGCTCCACACCCTCCAGCTTCACGGTGTATTGGTCCGCCGGCGTCCAAGTCATGCCGGAGATCTGGACCGCCCGGTCGCTCACCGCCTCGAAGCGGCAGGCGGAGGTGTCGAGCATGCCGCCGGGTTCGGTGTGGTGGATGGGGCTCGCGTTCTCGTGCAGGCTGTGGTTGGCGATCGACAGCGGCGTGCATTGGCGGATCGGGTTCATCGGCTCGCACTCGACGTGGCCGTCGCGCACCGTGACCAGCAGGCAATCGTGCCCCTTGGGGATCGACGGCGTCGCGCCGCACTCCAGCATCTTGCCCGCGTACCAGGCTTCGGCGGGCGGCAGACCGGCCCGCAGGCAGACGGCGACCCAGGGCGCCGGGTCGCTGGAACGCCCGGCGAGAATCACCTGGGCGCCATCATCGAGCGCCCGCATGAAAGGCTCCGGCCCCATCATCGCGACGATGCGCGTCGCCCGGCGGATAGTGTCCGCATCGAGCGGCGGCAGTTCCGCGAGCGGATGGATGCGCCCGGCGCCGACGCGTTCGATCAGGTCCTCGCGCCCCGGTTCGGCATGGATCAGCGCCATGCGGAACGACAGCCCGTCCTCCCGCGCGATCTCCCGCGCCAGGTCGGCGACGAGTTCCAAATGCGGTTCGCCGCCGCTGCCGCCGCAGGTCCCGATGATCAGCGGGATGCGCCCGGTGATCGCCGCGTGCAGCATCAGGCGGAGGTCGCGCCGGATCGACATCACCGAGCAGAACGGCTTGCCCGCGCCGAGATAATGCGGCCCCGGATCGACGCTGCCGCCGTCCACGCCGATCATGTGCGGCTCGCGCGCCATCCCCGCCTCGAGCGACGCCTCCGGAAAGCCGTAGCCCAGGATGGCGCTGGTGGACAGCAGGCGCACCTCACTCGTGGTGTCCCTATTGCTCGGCATCTCCGCTCCCCCTCCCGCGCCTTGAAGACCGCCCGGTCACGTCAGACAAGTCTAGACATCTGCGATGTGCGCTCATAGCGTGGATGCGGGATCGTCGAAAGAGCGGCCAAACGAGGGAGGAAGCTTTGCGTAGTATTCGCACGCTCAGGGCGGTATTTTGACGGTGCTCCGCAGCATGCTGTTCGCGCCGGCCAACCATGCGCGCCGGGTCGAGAAGGCGTTGTCGTTGGGCGCCGACGCGGTCATCCTCGACCTGGAAGACGCCGTCGCGAGCGCCGAGAAAATCGGCGCCAGGCAGTGCGTGCTCGACGTGCGCCGCAACGCAAGGCGCGGCCGCCTCTACGTCCGGGTCAATGCATTCGACACGATCTGGTGCCATGCCGATCTCGCCGCGATGGTGGTCGAGGGGGTGGACGGCATCATGCTGCCCAAGGTCGTTGCGGCCTGGCAGGTGCAGGCGGCCGACTGGATCATCGCCAATCTCGAGCGGGCGGCCGGCCTGACCCCGGGCGGCATCGACCTGCTGCCGCTGATCGAGACCGCAGCCGGCTTGTCCGAGATCAATGCGATCCTGCGCGCCGCCCCGCGCGTGCGCCGGGTCGCGTTCGGCGCGGGGGATTTCTGCCTTGACCTCGGCCTGCGCTGGTCGCGGGACGAGACCGAGCTGGCGCCGTACCGCGCCGCCATCGTGCTCGGATCGCGCGCCGCCAACCTGGAGCCGCCGATCGACACCGTCTGGACCGAGTTGCGGGACGCCGAGGGTTTCGCCGCGTCGGCCGTGCGCGGCGCCGCGCTGGGGTTCGGCGGCAAGCTGTGCATCCACCCCGACCAGATCGGCCCGGCCCACGCCGCGTTCACCCCGGGCGAAGCGGAGATCGCCCAGGCGCGCCGCATCGTCGCCGCGTTCAACGAGGCCGAGGCGCGCGGCCTCGCCTCGATCCAGCTCGACGGGCTGTTCATCGATTACCCCATCGCCGACCGCGCCAATCGCGTGCTCGCACGCGCCGCCGCCGCCCATGGAAAGGACGCAACATGACTGAAGCCGTGCAGCCGCTCGACGGTGTCCGCGTGATCGACGTGTCGAGCTTCCTCGCCGGCCCGTTCTGCACGACGCAGCTCGCGGAGTTCGGCGCGGAGGTCATCAAGATCGAGCTGCCCGGCGTCGGCGACGCGCTGCGCCGCTTCGGAACGATCGCCGCATGCGGCGAGTCGCTGCCGTGGCTGTCGGAATGCCGCAATAAGAAGTCGGTCACCGCGGATTTGCGCAAGCCCGGCGGCGCCGAGATCCTGAAGCAGCTGGTCGCCAAGGCCGACGTGCTGGTGGAGAACTTTCAGCCCGGCACCTTGGAGAAGTGGGGCCTCGGCTGGGACGTGATGCAGGAGATTAACCCGCGCGTGATCATGGTGCGCATCTCCGGCTACGGCCAAACCGGCCCCTATCGCGACCGGCCCGGCTTCGGCCGCATCGGCAACGCGTTCGGCGGCCTGTCCTTCCTCGCCGGCTACCCGGACCGCCCGCCGGTCACGCCGGGTTCCGCGACCATCCCCGACTACCTGGCCGGCATCTACGGCGCGATGGGAACGCTGCTGGCGCTCAAGGCGCGCGAGACCACCGGGCGCGGCCAGATGGTCGACATCGGCCTCTACGAGCCGGTGTTCCGCATCCTCGACGAATTAGCCCCCTCCTTCGACCTCAACGGCTTCGTCCGCCAGCGCATGGGGCCCGGCACCGTCAACGTGGTGCCGCACAGTCACTACCCGACGCGCGACGAGCGCTGGATCGCCATCGCCTGCACCAGCGACAAGATCTTCGCCCGCCTGGCCGAGGCGATGGGCCAGCCGGAGCTCGCCAACGAGGACCGTTGGGGCAGCATCCGCCGGCGCGAGGCCGAGCGGGAGCAGGTGGACGCGGCCGTGGCCGAGTGGACCTCCAGCCGCGACCGCGACGACCTGCTGCAGATCTGCGAGGCCGGGCAGGTGCCGTGCGGGCCGGTGCTCGCCATCGACGAGATCTTCCAGGACCCGCAATACGCCGCGCGCGGCAACATTCTGCGGGTCGAGGACGAGCGGGTCGGCTCGCTGGCCATCCCCAACCTGGTGCCCCGGCTCAGCGACACGCCGGGCCAGGTGAAGTGGCTCGGCCCGGCGCTGGGCGCGGACAACGACGAGGTGTTGCGCGGGCTGCTCGGCCTGGGCGAGGCGGAGATCGAGCGGCTGCAGGCCGAGGGAGCGGTGTGAAGCTGCGTCGCACGTTGCTGATCACGCCGGGCCACCAGCGGGAGCGGCTGGAGAAGGCGCTCGGGCTGCGCGCGGACGCCGTGTGCTTCGACCTGGAGGACTCCGTGCCGCCCGCCCGCAAGCAGGAGGCGCGCGAGGTCGCGGCCAGCGTGCTGCGCAAGGCGCCGGCTGACGGGCCGGAACGCGTCGTGCGGATCAATGGGCTGGACACGGCGCACTGGCGGGCTGACTTGGCCGCGTTGCCGGCCGGCCAGGTGGACGCCGTGCTCGTTCCGAAGGTGGAGAGCGCGGACGCCCTGCGCGGTCTGGCCGAAGCGCTGGGGCCGATGAAGCTGATCGTCACGCTCGAGACGCCGCGCGGCATCTTCAACGCGCTGGCGATCGCCGAAGCCGCGCCGCAGATCTGCGCGCTGTTCTTCGGCCCCGGCGACTACACGCTGCAGACTGGCGGGGCGATGACCACGGCAGGCCTCGCTTATCCCCGCGGGGTCGTCGCAGCGGCCGCCGGCGCAGTCGGCGCGCAGGCGATCGACGCGCCCTACCTGGCCGACATCAAGGACGGCGCCGGCTCGGCCCGCGACGCGCTGCTCGCCCGCGAACTGGGCTTCTCCGGCAAGGTGGTGTTCCACCCGGCCGTGATCGATGCCGTGAACGCGGCCTTCACGCCCGACGCCGTGGAGGTGGACCGTGCGGAGCGCATCCTCCGCGCATACCGTAGCGCGGTCGCCGCGGGGGAGCAGGTGGTGTTCGCCGAGGGCGAGTTCATCGCGATGGACCTCATGCCGCGGATCGAGCGGACCTTGGCAATCGCCCGGCAAGCTGCCTCGCAATGAAGCGCGGTCAGGGAGAACCGAAGATGGCGACGGATCTCGACGGCAACATCGCCGGGCGGCTGGAACGGCTGCCGTTCTCGCGCTTCCACACCACCGCCCTGCTCATCATCGGGCTGGCCATGTTCTTCGACGGATACGACCTGACCATCACCGGCGTCGTGCTGCCCTCGCTTGCGAAAATCCACTGGACGGACCCGAGTCGCACGCCGCTGTTCATCTCGCTGCCGCTGTTCGCCGCCGCATTCGGCTCAATCGCCGCCGGCGTGCTGGGCGACTGGCTCGGGCGGCGGCTGATGTTCCGGCTGAACGTGCTGGTCTACAGCCTGGGCAGCCTAGCCTGCGGGTTGTCGACGGATTTCACCATGCTGCTCGTGTTGCGGACCATCACGATGTTCGCCATCGGCACGCAGATCGTCACAGGTTACGCCTACATGAACGAACTGACGCCGAGCGCCAACCGCGGGCGGTACCAGTCGGCCGTGGCGCTGGTGGTGAACAGCGGCCTGCCAGTAGGGGCGCTGCTGGCGTGGCTGCTGGTCCCCGCGCTCCCGGTCGAAACGGGATGGCGGGCTCTGTTCATCTTCTCGACGATCCCCGTTGTCCTCGTGTTGATGGGACGCGGCGTGCTCCCCGAGTCGCCCCGCTGGCTGGTGTCGGTGGGGCGCGACGCCGAGGCGGACGCGGTCGTGACGCGTATCGAGGCCGGCTACCGCGAGCCCCTGCCCCCGCCGCGCAGGCTGCCGGCGCCTGCCAAGGACCTCGGCTGGGCGGCGCTGGTCGGCGCGCGCTACCGGGCGCGGTTCCTGCTTTGCGCGGTGTTCAACGTGTGCCATCTCGTCTCGATCTTCGTGCTGGTGAGCTGGCTGCCCTCGATCCTGGTCACCCGCGGCCTGGGCATGAGCGGCGCATTCTCCTTCGCCGCGATAAGCTTCACCGGCGGCTTTGCCGGGCCGCTGATCGCAGTCGCGATCGCCGACCGGTTCGAGCGCAGGACGCAGGTGGTGGGCGCGTCCATCGTCTGCGTCGTGGCCGGTCTGGCCTATGCCCTGCAGAGCACGCCGGCGGGCATCGTGCTGTTCGGGCTGATTCTGGTCAGCGGCATCTTCTTCGTCTCGTCGGTGGGCTTCGCGACCTACCTGCCGGAAATCCTGCCGACCGGCGTGCGGTTGCGCGGCATGGGCACGGCGGCCTTCATCGGCCGCATCGCCGCCGCGCTGAGCCCGTTCGGCGTGGCGGCGCTGCTGAAGGTCGTTTCCAACCCCTTGTTCATCGTGGCCGGGGTTGGCGGCCTTTACGTGCTGATGGCGTGCGTTATTGGTTTGCTGGGCCCCCGCACGTCCGGCCAGGCGCTGGAAACGCTGGAAGCCGCCACAGGGGGCTTTGCGCCTGCCCGGCTCAAGCCAGGAGTTGCGCTTTCCGAGTAGCGCCATGCCGTGGCGCAACCGGGGGCGAGTTGGTCGGAGCGAGAGGATTCGAACCTCCGGCCTCTGGCTCCCGAAGCAAGCGCTCTACCAGGCTGAGCTACGCTCCGACCGAGCGCGGCGTATAGAACGCGGCGGCGTCGGCTGCAAGCTGCTGTCCGCCCCGTGACGAACACCGTCGCCCACACTGTCATGCCAGTCCGCCGGGCAGATCGCCGATTGCGGAGGCAAGAACATCTATGCCTATGAAACCGAGGGTTTAAAGGGCAGCGTCAAGATCGAGCGGGTGGACCCGTCGGTCGGCGACTACTTCGCTGCCGCGCACGCTTTGCACTACAATGGTGGCCACATCAAGTTCGCGACCATCACCCAGACTATGACCGAGAAGGGCGGGGCGGTCACCCGAGTATCGCTTCCAGGGCGTCGTGTTCGACCTGTCGGACGGCGGTGACCAGGTCGGTGGGCAGCTGGTCAAGCAGAGCGTCAAGTTCATGTGCTCCGAGCGCGTGAAGGTGCAGTGATGCCAATTGGCATCAAACACGCCGACGAAGCCTCCAGCGAGCAGATCGTCTTCTTCACGCGGATCACCGAGCTGTACAAGACCACCTCGCTCGCCGCCGCCATCTCCTACGGGGAGATCGTGCACTCGGCCGGCCGCGCCGCCTCCGAGACGTTCCGCCCGGTGGAGACCTACACGGTCGTCGCACTGTTCTTCCTCGTGACCATCCTCTGCGTCAGCCAGGGCGTGCGCCTGGTCGAACGCCGCGCGGCGATCCCGCGATGAGGCTTCGTGCTGCAGGGCCTCCTCGGCACGGTCCGCCTGGCGCTCACCAGCCTCG
>CAXTBW010000035.1:0-36846 GCA_964242925.1 uncultured Acetobacteraceae bacterium | reverse complement strand
ACCGCACCGTGCGCGACGTGTTCGCCAAGCTGGCGATGACCGAGGCGCTGCTGACCGAGAGCAAGGAGAAGCCGACGGGGCGCATCAAGGTGACGACCACCGTCGGCTTCGGCTCGCACTGGCTGGCCACGCGCGTGGGCGGCTTCCTGGCCAAGTACCCGGACGTGTCGATGGTGCTGCTGCTGGACGACTCGGATCTGGACCTGGCGATGCGGGAGGCCGACGTGGCCATCCGGATGCACCCGCCGAAGCAGCCGGACCTGGTGCAGCGCCACCTGATGACGATCCGCTGGCAGATCATGGCGTCGAAAGCCTACCTCGCAGCCGCTGGCACGCCCACCCGGCCGGAGGAGCTGGACGATCACGCGCTCATTCTGTTCGGCGACTACCGCCCGCCGGTGGCCGACATCAACTGGCTGGCGACGGCCGGGCGCCGCGCAGGCCAGCCGCGCCGCGCGTTGCTGGAGGTGAACTCCCTGCACGCGATGGCGATGGCGGTGCAGGCCGGCGTCGGCATCGCGGCGCTGCCCAACTGGATGACCGAGGAGCTAGAGGGATTGCAGCCCATCCTGCCCGACCTGAAGCCGCCGAAGGTGGACGTGTTCTTCGTCTACCCGGAGGAGCTGCGGAATTCCAAGCGGGTGGCGGTGTTCCGCGACTTCCTGCTGGCCGAGATGCAGGCGCTCGCTTGAGGGATTTGGCATGAAGAGGCTGGCCGCGCTGCTGTTGCTGGCGAGCCTGACGTTGGCCCGCGCCCAACCTGCGCCGGACCCGGACCACGCCGGATCGTTACTGCTGACGATCTTTCTGCGCCACGACGAGACCAAGACGCTGCCGGAGATCAACGAGCATCTGCGGCAGACCGGCTGGTACAAGACCTTCCCGCCGCCGGGAGTGGAGATCGTGTCGTTCTACGTGCTGATGGGGATCGGCCAGGTCGTCACGCTGCGGGTGCCCGCGGACAAGCTGCGTGAGGTGAACCGCGTCGTGGAGACCAGCGCGTGGGGCGGCTACCACACCGAGTTCTACCCGACCTACGATTACCGCCAGGCCTGGGAAGACCAGAAGCGGCAGATGAACAACCGTTAGCCCCTTGAACCTTCCGTCCGGCATCCGGTCCCGTATCCTTCCCGGCATCAACGGTCTGGCGATGCACGTGCTGGAGGCCGGCGACCCGGCGCATCCCGCGCTGCTGCTGCTGCACGGCTTCCCCGAGCTGGCGTATTCCTGGCGCAAGGTGATGGCGCCGCTGGCCGAAGCCGGGTTCCACGTCGTGGCGCCTGACCAGCGCGGCTACGGCGCGACCACCGGTTGGGACGGCGGCTACGATGGCGACCTGCGACCGTTCCGCCTGCTGAACCTGGCGCGCGACGTGATGGCCCTGTTGGCGGCGTTGGGCCACCGGTCGGCGGCAGTGGTGGGCCATGATTTCGGCGCGCCCGTGGCCGCGGTGTGCGCCCTGGCGCGGCCGGATGTGTTCCACCGGCTGGCGTTGATGAGCGCGCCGTTCAAGGGACCGCCCGCCATTGGCGCCACGACCGTCGACCCCGTGCACGACGCGCTGGCCCGTCTGCCGCGGCCGCGCAAGCACTATCAACTTTACTACTCAACGCGGCAGGCGCCTCGCGACATGGACCAGCCGCCGCAGGGCATGCACGCCTTCCTGCGCGGCTACTACCACGTGAAGAGCGCCGACTGGCCTGGCAACACGCCCTATCCCCTGGCCGGCTGGACCGCGGAAGCACTCGCGGAGATGCCGACCTACTACATCATGGACTTGGACCAGACGATGCCGGAGACGGTGGCGCCGCACATGCCCGGCTTCGCCGCCGCGTGGCTGCCGGACGCGGAGCTGGCGGTCTATGCGGATGCCTTCGCGCGCACCGGGTTCGGCGGCGGGCTGCAATGGTACCGCTGCGGAACCGAGGGCGTGAACGCCGATCTGGACCTGTTCGCAGGGCGCACGATCGACGTGCCGTCGATGTTCATCGCCGGGTCGAGCGATTGGGGCGTGCAGCAGGTCCCGCGCGCGCTGGAGCGGATGCGGACCCAGGCGTGCACGGACATGCGCGCGGTGGAGCTGGTGGCTGGCGCCGGCCACTGGGTGCAGCAGGAACAGCCCGAGCGGGTCGCGGCGATCTTGACTGCGTTCCTGCGCCAGGAGTGATCAGGCCGCAGCCGCCAATGCTTCCCGCAGGACTTCGAGGTCGCCGATGTGGTTGGCCAGCAGCAGGATCAGGCGGGCGTTGAAGGCGTGGCTTTCGGCTTCGGTCAGGCTGCGATGAGCGTCGATCAGCGCCTGGTAGAAGTCGTCGGGCTCGGCCAGGTTGGGGGTGGTGATCAGCATGCGCTGGCCCGCGCGAGTGCCGCGGTGATGGCGCCCGGGTCGAACCTTCGCCAGCGGGCGCAGACGTGGCCATCCGGGCGCAGCAGGTAGGTCGTGCCCGGGCGGGCGTCGTAGCGGGCGGTCGCTTCGCGGGCGGTGATGTCGAGGTGGACCGTTTGCGTATCGTCATGCCAGGGCTTGACCCTGGCATCCACGGCGACTGGCGGTTCGACGGGCAGCGCTGGTGCGGGTGGCGCCGCGCGGGCGCCCGGATCAAGTCCGGGCATGACGACTGCGGGGAGAGGGTCGGCGGCGGCCCAGGTCAGCACGGTGAAGGCGGTTGGCGCGAGGCGTTGCAGCAGCCAGCCAGCGGCCAGCGGCGCGTCGGCGGGGGGTGAACCAGGTGGCAGGCCGGCGGGCCAGGGCTCGTCGTCCGGGGTGTTCAACGGGCTGGCCGCGTAGCGCGACGGGACGGACAGGCGGCCGCTGTTCACCAGGCCGCGCGCGAACGGATGCTTGCGCGCGAGATCGAGGACTGCATCGCGGAACAGGCGGCTCACCGCGGTCTTCGGGGTGATGAAGTCGGTCGACCGGGTCGAGGCGAGGATGTTCTCGTCGGCGGCGGCCTCGCGCTCGGCGGCGTAGCTGTCCAGCAACGCGTCGGGCGCCCCGTCCAGCACCAGGCGCAGCTTCCAGCCAAGGTTGTCCGCGTCCTGCACCCCGCTATTGGCGCCCCGCGCGCCGAACGGGCTCACGCCATGCGCGGCGTCGCCGGCGAACAACACCCGGCCGTGGCGGAAGCGCGCCATGCGCTGGCAGGCGAAGGTGTAGATGCTCACCCATTCCAACTCGAACGCCACGCCCTGCCCCAGCAGCGCCCGCACGCGGGGGATCACCCGATCGGGCTGGCGCTCGGCCACGGGATCGGCGTCCCAGCCGAGCTGGAAGTCGATGCGCCACAAATCATCCGGCTGGCGGTGCAGCAGCACGGATTGCCCGGGGTGGAACGGCGGGTCGAACCAGAACCAGCGCTCGGCGGGGAATGGCGCGGTCATCCGCACGTCGGCGATCAGGAAGCGATCGCGGAAGGTCTCGCCCTGCGTCTGCAGCCCAAGCAGGCCGCGCACCGCGCTGCGGGCGCCGTCGGCGGCCACCAGCCAGTCGCAGCGCAACGCGTACTCGCCCTCGGGCGTGGCGACGCGCAGGCTCACGCCGCCCGGGGCGGACGCCGCGCCCACCACACGGCTGCGCCAGCGCAGGTCGATGCCGGGCAATGCGGCGGCGCGCTCCAGCAGGAACGCCTCGACGTGATATTGCTGCAGGTTGACGAAGGCCGGGCGCTGGTGGTCCGGCTCGGGCTGCAGGTCGAAGCTGTACAGCTCGTGGCCGCGCAGGAACACGCGGCCGACCTGCCACTTCACCCCCTTGGCCGCCATCCGCTCGCCGCAGCCGAGGCGGTCCATCACCTCCAGCGTGCGCTTGGCGAAGCAGATCGCGCGCGACCCGGTCGCCAACTGCCCGTCATCGTCCAGCAGCACGACCGCGCGGCCGGCCTGCGCCAGGTCGATGGCCAGCGACAACCCGACCGGCCCGGCGCCGACCACCACCACCGGGTGCGCCGAACTGGCGCCGCGCAGCTCGGGCGGCGTCGCGAACGCGAAATCGATGCTCATCGCCGCTTCCCCCCGCCGCAGATTGTAGCGTAAGCGCGGCGCGACGGTCACGAGGAGGCAAGCTTGACGAGAATTGCGGTGCTGGACGACTACCAGGGCGTGGCGCTGTCGATGGCGGACTGGTCCGCGGTCCAGGCGCGGGCGGAGGTGAGCGTGTTCCGCGACCACCTCGCCGACGACGACGCGTTGGTGGCGCGGCTGCTGCCGTTCGACGCCGTGTGCGTGATGCGGGAGCGCACGCCGCTCACCGCCGCCCTCTTCGGCCGCCTGCCGAACCTGCGCTTCGTCGGCTCCAACGCGCCGCGCAACGCCTCGATCGACCTGGCCGCGGCCAAGCAGCGCGGCGTCGTGGTCAGCGGCACCGGCTACGGCCCGTCCGGCGCGATGGAGCTGACGTGGGCGCTGATCATGGCCGCCGCGCGGCACATCCCGGCGGAGGTCGCCTCGTTGCGGACCGGCGGCTGGCAGGTCGGGGTCGGCCTGGACCTGCGCGGCAGCACGCTCGGCATCATGGGGCTGGGCAAGATCGGCAGCGACATGGCGAAGGTCGCGCACGCCTTCGGCATGGAGGTGATCGCGTGGAGCCAGAACCTGACCGCGGAGGCGGCGCAGGCGGCGGGCGTTCGCATGGTCGACAAGGCGACGCTGCTGCGCGAGTCGGACATTCTGACCGTGCACCTGGTGCTGTCGGAGCGCTCCCGCGGGATCGTTGGCGCTGCGGACCTGGCGCTGATGAAGCCGACCGCCTGGCTCGTGAACACCTCGCGCGGGCCGCTGGTGGACGAGGCGGCGCTGGTGGACGCGCTGCGGCGCGGGGCGATCGCGGGCGCCGCGCTGGACGTGTTCGACACGGAGCCGCTGCCGGCGGAGCACCCGCTGCGGACGTTGCACAACGTGGTCGCGACCCCGCATGTCGGCTTCGTGACGGCGCGGACCTATGCGATATTCTTTCGCGACACGGTGGAGAACCTGCTCGCGTGGCTCGATGGCTCGCCGATCCGCGCGATGTAGGCGCGCTGCTGGCGCTGGCCGTGGCGCTCGCCGCCGCCGCGCCCGTTTTGCAGGAGCCTGACGCGTCGCAGCCCGAGCTGGCCGCCGCGCGGCAGGCGGGGGTGCGCCAGGCCGCGGCGGAGGCGGAGGCGGCGCGGCTGGCGCAGGACCGGGCCGCGGCGGCTACGGCGCTGCGCTCGCTGGAGGAGGCGACGTCCAATGCGGCTGCCGCGTCCGCGGCGCTGACGGTGCGGCGGGACGAGGCGGAGGCCCGGCTGCAGGCGCGCGCCGTGCAGCTCGCGCCGATGTTGCCGGTGATCGAACGGCTGTCGTTCTACCCGGCGGAGACGCTGCTGGCCGTGCCGTCCGGCGCGCAATCCACGCTCACCGGGCTGCTGGTGCTGAAGGGGATGGCGCGGCAGCTGGAGGCCGATGCGGAGGCGCTGCGGGCGGAGCAGGCGGCGGTCGCCCAGATCGGCCGCGAGTTGGCGCTGCAGGACCGGCGGCTGGCGGCGGCGCAGGCCGACCAAGCGGCGCGGGCGGCCGGGCTGGACCGCCAGATCGCCGAGGCGCAGGCGCGCGCGCGGGATGCGGAGGACGCGGCCGCGGTCGCCGCGCGGCGCGCCGCCGCCCAGGCCGCACAGGCGCCGACGGTGCGGGCGGCGCTGAACCAGATCTCCGCCAGCCGGCGGGAGGACGAGACGCGCGCGCGAATGGACGTGGCGCAAGCCGAGCGGCAGCGGCAGGCGGGCGCGGCGGAGGATGCGCGGCGCCGGCAGGCGTCGCTGGCGCAACCCGCCGGCCCTGGCCTGCAGCATGGGCCGGCGGGCGCCATCGTCACTGGCGCGATCGTGCGGGGCTACGGCGAGCCGGTGGAAGGCGGCGCCGCGACCGGGGTGTCCTATGCGGCGGCGTCGGCAGCCCGCGTGTCGAGCCCGTGCGGCGGCCGTGTGGTGTTCGCTGGGCCGTTCCGCTCGTTTGGCCGCCTGATGATCATCGATTGCGGCGGCGGCTACCATTTCGTGCTCGCCGGGCTCGACCGGTTGGACGTGGCGGTCGGGTCGCCCGTGCAACCGGGCGAGCCGGTCGGGGTGATGGCTGCCTGGGACCCGCGCAACCCCGCAGGCCGCGCCCAGCTGTACGTCGAATTGCGGGATCATGGCCAACCGATCAATCCGGCGCCATTTTTGCGTGCCGGGTCGTGACGGTGACAGCACCGCATCCCATGTGGCACATTGAGGTCAACTGCGCCGCGCGGGCGCCGAAGGGATAAACTGGCATGAAGTTCCGTTCCGGGCTGCTCGTGGGCGCCGCGTTCATTGCCGGCGTGGCGATCGGCCCCGCCACGGGGATCTTCAACAGCAACCGCCCTTGGTCCATCGGGCAAGCACAGGCCCAGGGCAGCGGCAATGGCAATGGCGACACCTACCGCCTGCTGCAACTGTTCGGCGACGTGTTCGACCGCATCCGCGCCGAGTATGTCGAGCCGGTCAGCGACCGTGACCTGGTCGAGAACGCCATCAACGGCATGCTGACCGGGCTGGACCCGCACAGCTCCTACATGAACGCCAAGGCGTTCCGCGACATGCAGGTGCAGACCCACGGCCAGTTTGGCGGGCTGGGCCTGGAGGTGACGCAGGAGGGCGGCATCATCAAGGTCGTCTCCCCGATCGACGACACCCCCGCGTCGCGCGCCGGGATCAAAGCTGGCGACCTGATCACCACCATCGACAACACCACCGTGCAGGGCCTGTCGCTGAACGACGCCGTGGACAAGATGCGCGGGCCGCCGAACAGCTCGATTCGTCTCGTGATCAAGCGCGAGGGCGTGGATAAGCCGATCGAAGTCAGCATGCAGCGCGAGATCATCAACATCCAGGTGGTCAAGAGCCATCTGGAGGGCGACATCGGCTACGTCCGGCTGACGCAGTTCAACGAGAAGACCGACTCCGACATGCGGGCGGCGATTGCGAAGATGCGCGCGCAACTCGGCGACCGGCTGCACGGCATCGTGCTGGACCTGCGCAACAACCCCGGCGGTCTGCTGGACCAGGCCGTGTCGGTGTCGGACGACTTCATCGAGCAGGGCGAGATCGTCTCCACCCGCGCCCGCCACCCCGACGACAGCCAGCGCTGGAACGCCAAGCCCGGCGACATCACCAACGGGCTGCCGATGGTCGTGCTGACCAATGGCGGCAGCGCATCGGCCAGCGAGATCGTCGCGGGCGCGCTGCAGGACCACCGGCGCGCCGTGATCCTGGGACAGCGCACGTTCGGCAAGGGGTCGGTGCAGACCGTCATCCCGCTGCAGGGCAACGGCGCGATGCGGCTGACCACGGCGCGCTACTACACGCCGTCCGGCCGCTCGATCCAGGGGCTGGGGATCACGCCGGACGTGCCCGTCGCGGAGACCCGGACGGAGACGCCGCATTTCGGCCCGGAGCGCGAGGCGGACCTGAACCACGTGCTGCGCAACCAGGGCGGCACCCCGCCGGACGCCCAGGCCGCGCCGCGCAACGACCTGCCGCCGGTTGCGGCGACGGTCCCCAAGTTGCCGCCGGAGAGCTGGCCGGCATTCGACGCCGCCAAGCCGGAGACGGATTTCCAGCTGCAGCAGGGGCTGGTCGTGGTGCGCGCGATGGCGGCGATGCAGCAGCGGCACGCCGAGCGGCAGTAGCCGAGGCGCTAAATGGCTGCGGGTTGGCGACCGCTGGGCGTATTCTGGCTGGCGTTGCTGGTGGTGGGCGGCGGCGGCGCGGTGGCGTTGCAGGTGTTGGGGCCCGCCCCCGTTTCGACTTCGGCTTCAGTCGCGGCTCCTCCGGCGCCTGCTCCTGCGGCGCCGGTGGTCGCCGTGGTTCCAACTCCTTCCCCGCCGCCAGCGCCCGGACCGCCCATCCGGCCGCGCACGCTGTCCGGCGCCAGTCCCACGCCCGACCCGGCCTTGCTGGAACCGGCCCCGGACTTCCCCGACGCTAAGCTGCCGCGGACAGGGCCGGATGGCCGAACCTCCCTGCTCGCCTACGCGCGCCCTTACGATGCGACCGATCGCCGGCCGAGGCTCGCGATGCTGGTCGTCGGCCTTGGCTTGGACATGGCGGCCAGCCACGCGGCAATCCAGGCGCTGCCGCCCGCCGTGTCGCTCGGCCTATCGCCCTACACGCACCAGCCGGACGCTCTGCTTGACGATCTGCGCAGCCGCGGGCACGAGTTCTTCGTGACGCTGCCGATGGAAAGCCAGGGCTATCCGCTCAACGACGGCGGCCCGCACCAGCTGATCTCCTCGGCGGACCCGGCGGACAACGCCCGCAACCTCGAATGGGACCTGTCGCGCATGCAAGGCGAAGTGGGCGTCACCGGCGCGTCGGACGGGCTGCGCGGGGAGCGCTTCGCCGCCTCGCCCAGTGCGATCGGGGTGGTGCTGCACGAGGTGGCGCGGCGTGGCCTGCTGTATGTCGACCCGCGTCCGAACGTCGCGCTTCCCGGGTCGGTTGGCGTGACATCGGTGGTGGACGACGGGGGGGCCGAGCTCGAGGCCAAATTGGCCGCGCTGGAGCAGCAGGCGCGCAACGGCGGCCCGGCGCTCGGCCTGGCGCTGCGGCCCACCCCCGTCACCGTCGAGCGCATCGCCGCCTGGGCGCGCGGCTTGGACGGGCGCGGCATCGTGCTGGTCCCCGTCAGCGCACTGGCGCCGCGATGAGTGACCTCCCCTACCGCCCGAACGTCGGCGCCGCATTGTTCAACGCGCAGGGTCTGGTGTTCGTCGCGCGGCGGGCGGACCTGCCCAACGCCGAGGGCGCCCCCGGCGGCTGGCAGTTGCCGCAGGGCGGGATCGACGCCGGGGAGGACCCGCGCGGCGCCGTGCTGCGGGAGCTGGAGGAGGAGATCGGCACCGCCAACGCCAGCATCGTCGGCGAGCACCCGGAGTGGCTGACCTACGACTTGCCCCCCGCGCTGCTCGGTAAGGCGCTCGGCGGCCGCTACCGCGGGCAACGGCAGCGCTGGTTCGCGCTGCGTTACCACGGCCAGGACTCCGACATCCGCCTGGACCTGGACCCGCATCCGGAGTTCGATGCCTGGCGGTGGGCGCCCCTGGCCGAGTTGCCGGACCTGGCCGCGCCGTTCAAGCGCCGCATCTACCAGGCATTGGCGACGTCGTTCGCGCCGTTCAGTGTTCCCACCGAAGGTTAGGAGGCCGGTTTGGACGGGTTCAAGAGCACCGACCGCTACATCGCCTCGCGCGACCTGGAGGTGGCGGTCAACGCCGCCGTGGCGCTGCAACGGCCGTTGCTGATCAAGGGCGAGCCCGGCACCGGCAAGACGGTGCTGGCGCACGAGGTGGCGCAGGCGTTCGGCCGCGACCTGATCGAGTGGCACATCAAGTCCACCACCAAGGCGCAGCAGGGCCTGTACGAGTACGACGCCGTGTCCCGCCTGCGCGACAGCCAACTGGGCGACGCCCGGGTGCAGGATATCGCCAACTACATCGTGCGCGGCAAATTGTGGGACGCGTTCGAGGCCGACGAGCCCGCCGTTGTGCTGATCGACGAGATCGACAAGGCCGACATCGAGTTCCCCAACGACCTGCTGCTCGAGCTCGATCGCATGCAGTTCTACGTCTACGAGACGCAGCGCACGATCTCCGCCCGGCATCGCCCGGTGGTGATCATCACGTCCAACAACGAAAAGGAGCTGCCGGACGCGTTCCTGCGCCGCTGCTTCTTCCACTACATCCGCTTCCCCGACCGCGAGACGATGGACCGCATCGTCGAGGCGCATTATCCGGGCATCCGGCAGGATCTGGCGCGCGAGGCGCTGACCGTGTTCTTCAAAATTCGCGACGTGCCCGGGTTGAAGAAGAAACCGGCCACCAGCGAGCTTCTGGACTGGCTGAAGCTGCTGATGATCGAGGACATGCCGGTCGAGGCGCTGCGCACACGGGACTCGCAGCTTGTGATCCCGCCGCTGCACGGCGCGCTGTTGAAGAACGAACAGGACGTGCACCTGTTCGAGCGGCTGGCATTCCTGAACCGTCGGGGCGTGTAGCCGCTTCCCTTCTCCAGCGGCCCGAACTAACGATCCGTCATCGCGAGCCGCCGCTTGGCGGCGTGGCGATCCAGGACGCGCGTGCGGCGCTGCCCGCTGTATCGCCGCGTCGCAAGCGCTCCTCGCAATGACGATAGTGGGGGGCGACGAGGTCGGCGTACTCGGCCGCTGGCATTACACCAAATCGCCGGTGTCCATCGTGGCTAGGAACTTTGCCGCTCGTGCGCGCAGCGCGGCAACCCTCGCCGGGGCCATCTTTTCCAACGTGCGAAGCGGCATCGCCATGCGCTGGTTGCCGGCGAAGCGGTCGGCGTGCCGGGCCATGAAATCCCAGTACAGCGCGTTGAACGGGCAGCCGCGCTCCCCGACCGCATCCTTCACGTCGTAATGGCAAGCGCCGCAGTAATCGCTCATCCGGTTGATGTAGGCGCCCGACGCGGCGTACGGCTTGGAGCCGACGATGCCGCCGTCGCCGAACAGGGCCATGCCGCGCACGTTCGGCATCTCCACCCACTCGTAGGCGTCGGCGTAGACGATCAGGTACCACTCATCCACGTCCGCCGGGTCCAGGCCGGCGAGCAGGGCGAAGTTCCCCGTCACCATCAGGCGCTGGATATGGTGCGCGTAGGCGTGCGCCCGCGTGTCGGCGATGGCGTGGGACATGCAGTTCATCCGGGTGTTGGCGTCCCAGTAGAACTGCGGCAGCGGCCGCGTCGCCGCCAACGTGTTCAGCGACGCGTAACCGGGCATCTTCAGCCAGTAGATGCCGCGGACGAACTCCCGCCAGCCGATGACCTGCCGGATGAACCCCTCCGCCGCGTTCAGCGGGACGACCCCGGCGCGGTAGGCCGCCTCGGCAGCCTGCACCGCCAGGCGCGGATCCAGCAGCCCCGTGTTGATCGAGGTAGACACCAGCGCGTGGAACAGCGTCGGCGCGCCCGTCTTCATCGCATCCTGCCAATCGCCGAACTGCGGCAGGCGGTTGGTGACGAAGTCCTCCAGCGCGGCGCGCGCCTCGGCGGCGGTCACCGGGAGGTTGAACCCGTCGCAGGTGCCGAAATGGTCGCCGAACCGCTCGCGCACCAGGTTGATAACGTCCTGGGTGATGGCGTCGGGCTGGAAGTGCGGCGGCTCGGGGATGGCGACGCCGGTGGGCAAGCGCTTGCGGTTCTCCGCGTCGAAGTTCCAGCGTTCGGCCACGGGCGCGCCGTCGTCCATCAGCACACCGTGTTGGCGGCGCATCTCGCGGTAGAAGAACTCCATTCGCAGGCTGCGCTTACCGGCAGCCCAGGCGCGGAACTGCCTGATGCTGCAGAAAAAGCGCGTGTCGTCGCGGATCTCCACCTCCAGCCCGGCCGCCTCGTGCCAGCCGATCATGTCCTGGGCCAGCCGCCACTCGCCGCACTCGGTGACGACCACGCGGTCGGGCCGCTGCCGCTGCACGGCGCGCAGCAGCTCGCCGCGCAAGGATTGCGTGTTGGCCGGGTCGTCCAGCGTCACGTAGTCCACCGTCACGCCGCGGGCGCGCAGAGCGCGGGCAAAGTGGCGCATTGCGGACAGCACGAGGACGATCTTCTTCTGGTGGTGGCGCACGTAGGTGCACTCGTCCACCACCTCGGCCATCAGCACGGTGTCGGTCGCCGGGTCGAGGTCGGCTAGCGCCGACAGCCCGGCGCTGCACTGGTCGCCCAGCACCATCCGGAGCGTGCTCACCCGCGGGTGCGCACGGTCGAACGGCCGCCATCGACGCCGATCACCTGGCCGGTGATCCACCCGGCGTCCGGCGAGAGCAGGAACGCCGCCAACGCAGCGCTGTCCTCGGCCTCGCCCAGGCGCGGAATGGGATGCTGCCCGGCGATCGCCTTCGCCAGCGTCGGATTGTCGGTCATCGGCGCGGCGATGCCGGACCGGGTCAGGCTGGGGGCGATGCAGTTCACCCGCGTGTTGGGCGCGAGTTCGGCGGCCAGCGCCACGCTCAGCCCCTCGACGGCGCCTTTCGCGGCCGAGATCACGGCGTGACTCGCGAACCCGGCGCGCACGGCGATGGTGCTGAACAACACCACGGCGCTGCCCGGCACGACGTGCAGCGCCTCGCCCGCCGCCTGCACCGCCATCGCCGCGCCCACCGCGTTCAACTGGAACGCCGCCATGAAGTCCGCCGCCGTCGCTCGCTTCAGCGGCAGCATGACGATCGAGCCGACGCAATACGCCAGCCCGCCGATCCGGTCGCCCGCCTGGCGCACTGCGGCAGCCAACGCGGCGCCGTCGGTCGCATCCGCCACGGCCGCCGTGCCGCCCAGTTCCGCCGCTAAGGCGGACAGACGGTGCGGGTCCCGCCCCACCAGGTGCACCGGCCGGCCGGACGCCGCCACCCGCCGGGCGAGCGCGGCGCCGATCGCTCCATAGCCGCCGACGATCACCACGGGGTCCGACATTCGCGCTCCTACGCTGTCCGTTTCGGGACGTGGCCTCGGCATCGCAGCCGACAAGGCAGGAGAGGCGCGACAAGCTGGGCCGGGCATGGCACAATCCGTACCGTCCATGCGCCAACTCCTCCTCCTTCGGCATGCGAAGTCGTCTTGGGACGATCCGCAGCTCTCGGATCACGCTCGGCCGCTCAACCTGCGGGGCCGGCAGGCTGCCGTGGCGATGGCGACCGAGATCCGCCGGCTCGGGCTGGCGCCGGACGTCGTGCTGGTGTCGTCGGCACGGCGCACGCTGCAAACCCTCGCGGCGCTCGACCCATGGGACGAGCCGCCGCGGATCGAGCCGATGGACGCGCTATATCTGGCTCCCGCCGCCGAACTGCTTGCGGTGTTGCGCAACGCCGCGCCGACCGCCCGCTGCGTGCTGCTGGTGGCGCACAACCCGGGGCTGCACGATCTTGCGATGGGGCTGGCAGGCCCGCACGCGGCGGACAGCCCGCACCTGCAGCGGCTGGCGAGCGGCTACCCGTCCGGCGCGCTGGCCGAGTTCACCGTTGCCGCTCCCTGGGCCGAGCTGCGCGAAGGCGGCGCCCAACTGACGCGGCTGCTGCTGCCCAGCGACCTGATCCCCGCCGCAGCCTCCGGGTGAGCTGATGGCGTCGCTCGAGTTCTGCCTTGCGGCTTCCGAGCTGCCGCGTTTGTTCCGTCAGGCGCCGTTCACCCGCCGCGGCGGTCGACCGGCGTCGGTGGAAATGGTGTGGCACGACACGGCGGGCGCGGACCTCGCCTCCGACCATCTCAGCCTGTGCGAGTCCAAGGGCAATTGGCGGCTCGAACGCGCCAGCCCTCGCCCGGGCCAGGCATGGCCGCCCGGGATGCCGGCGCCGATGGTGGCGGAAGGCGTCGACCCTGACGCCTTGGGTCCCTGGCCCGGCACGCTGATGCCGATCGCCGGGTTCCGCGGGCAGCAGCGGACGATGACGCTCGCCACCGCCGAACCGGCCACCCTGGTGGTGCTGGATGGCGCCCTGCGCGGCGTGGCGCAGGAACGGCCGGTGTGCCGCATCGTGTTGCATGGCGACGCCAGGGTGCTCATGGGGCTCAGCTCCCGACTTGCCGAAACGGTGGACGCGGCGCCGCCTCGCTGGTCGCTGGCGGCGGAGGCGACGGCGCTCGCGCGCGGACTGACGCCGCCGCCGCGCCGGATCGGCAGCCCGGTCGTGCCGCAAGACGTCAGCGTCGGCGACGCGGCGGCGCTGGTCATCGGCCACCTGACGGACGTGATCCTGGCGGGGATTCCTGCAGCAGCCACCGGCGACACGCCCGAGGCGGTCCATCAGATGCGGGTCGCGGTGCGGCGGCTGCGGTCCGCCCTGTCGATCTTCCGCGGGGCCGCGGGCGGGCCGGCGTTCGACGCGGTCTCACCGCAGCTGCGGGCATTCGGCACGGTGCTGGGCCAGGCTCGGGATTGGGACGTGTTCCTCGGCGGCGCCGGCCAGGAGGTCTCCGACGCCCTGCCCGGCGACGCGAGGATCGCCGCCATGCTGGCCGCGGCGGCCAAGCGCCGGGAGCTCGCCTACATCGCACTGCGGAAGGAGCTTGCGTCGCCAAGCTTCAGGCAGCTTGCGGTCGGCCTGGTGCAGTTGGCCGCGCTGCGCCCATGGGACCTGGACGCGGACGACGAGCAAGCGGCGGCGCTGGCCTCGCCGGCCAGGCAGTATGGCGCGGCGGTGCTGGGCAAGCGGCGCAAGCAGATGCTGGAAGCGGGCGCCGACATTGCGGAGTTGCCGGCGGAGCAGCTGCATGAGCTGCGAAAGAAGGGCAAGAGATTGCGCTACGCCGCTGAATTCTTTGCTTCCGAGCATGGCAAAGGCGCCAAGCGGTTTGTCCGGCGCCTATCGGGACTGCAGGAGGCGCTCGGCCACTTGAACGACGGCAACGCGGCTGGCGGGTTGATGACGGCGCTGCAAGGCGGCCTGAACCGGAGCTTCGCAGCCGGCGCCGTGCAGGGCTACGCCGCCGCAAGAAGTCTCGATGCGCGAATCTCGATCGCACGGGAATGGAGCAAATTCCGCAAGATGGCGCCGTTCTGGAACTGAGCGACGGAAGTTCGCACACTGGGGCGCTTGCATCCCCGCGCGGTGAGGCGCTACCCAACAATCGACGTCCTATGGCGGCGCGTGGGGAACCCTATCACTTGTCCATCGACCGACCCCGCCGGATTTTCCGGTCAAGCAGCCGCTCGGCCATCCATTCTGGCGTACGCAAAGCTCTCCTGGTTGTCGCATTGACCGCAGGCGCCGGTGTGGCGGCAACCTTGACCGGGTTGGGAAACCGCTCGGTTCGCGAGGCGCCAGGGGGCGCGCGCGTCATCTCGGCCGTCGCCGCGCAGGTCGCGGTGGTGGATGGCGACACGTTGCGGCTAGGGAGCGAAGTCGTGCGGCTCAGCGACATCCTGGCGCCGGCGCGGGGCGAAGCCTGTGCGGCAGGCCCGGATTGCGGCGGCCGGGCGACCGCCGCACTGGCCGACTTGGTGCGGGACCGCCCGGTGGAATGCCGCGTGTCCGGCGAGGACGGCCTGGGCCGCCCGGCCGCCCGCTGCGACGCGGGGGGCCAGGAGGTCAATGTGGCATTGGTCGCGATCGGCTGGGCGCGCGCCGAGACAGGCGCCTACACCGCCGCGGAGACCGACGCGCGTGCGCACCGCCGGGGCATCTGGCTTTCGAACTGAGCCCATGCTGCGGGCGCGAAGGTTGCCATTGGCGCGCATTCGACCATAATTGAGGCACGCCTGGCTCGTCGTCAGCGCGTCCGTGGCGGCGATCCCCGCCGAGTGTTTTCGACAGGACAAATCATGAGCGGCAACGCCAACGGGTCTCTCACGATGACCCTCGAGGGCACCAACCAGTCGCTGACGGTGCCGCTGCGCAGCGGCACTATCGGGCCGAAGGCGGCCGATATCAGCAAGCTGTATGGCAATCTGGGCATTTTCACCTACGATGTCGGCTACGGCGCGACCGCCGCGTGCGAAAGCAAGATCACCTACATCGACGGCGACGAGGGCGTGCTGCTGTATCGCGGCTACCCGATCGACCAGTTGGCGGAGCAATCCACCTTCCTCGAGGTCGCCTACCTGCTGCTGAACGGCGAGTTGCCGACCGAGGCGGAGCGGCACGAGTTCGACCACGGCGTCCTGCGCCACACCATGCTTCACGAGCAGCTTCGCAGCTTTTACAGTGGGTTCCGTCGTGACGCTCACCCGATGGCGGTGATGTGCGGCGTCGTCGGCGCGCTCAGCGCGTTTTATCATGACAGCCTGGACATCAATAACGAGGAACACCGGCGAATCAGCGCGTTCCGGTTGATCGCCAAGCTTCCGACCATCGCGGCCTGGGCGTACAAGTACAACATCGGCCAGCCATTCATGTATCCGCGCAACGACCTGGGTTACGCGGAGAACTTCCTCTACATGCTGAACGCGGTGCCTGCCGAGGAGTACCACGTCAGTCCGGTGCTGGCCCGCGCGATGGACCGCATCTTCATCCTGCACGCGGACCACGAGCAGAACGCGTCGACCTCGACCGTGCGGCTGGCGGGTTCGACGGGCGCCAACCCGTTCGCCTGCATCGCCGCCGGCATCGCCAGCCTGTGGGGGCCGGCGCATGGCGGCGCCAACGAGGCCGTGCTGAAGATGCTGACCGAGATCGGCAGCCCGGAGAACATCCCCGCCTTCATCGAGAAGGTGAAGGACAAGAACAGCCACGTGCGCCTGATGGGTTTCGGCCATCGCGTGTACAAGAACTACGATCCACGCGCCAAGATCATGGAGCGGACTTGCCACGAGGTGCTGAAGGAACTCGGCATCAAGGGCGACCCGATGCTGGACATGGCGCTTGAATTGGAGCGGATCGCGCTGAGCGACGACTACTTCGTAAGCAAGAAGCTGTATCCGAACGTCGATTTCTATTCCGGCATCATTCTGAAGGCGATGGGCATCCCGACCAGCATGTTCACGGTGCTGTTCGCAGTCGCGCGCACGGTCGGTTGGATCAGCCAGTGGAAGGAGATGGTGGAGGACAGCACTCAACGCATCGGGCGGCCGCGGCAGATCTACACGGGCGCGCCGCTGCGGGACTTTAAGCCGATAAATCAGCGCGGCTAAGCAAGTTCTTCGACGTCCACACCCGGGCGTTTTTCAGCAGACGAAAATACGGACCAGAACAAACCGGTCCGTATTTTCGCGCTGGCAACGTCGCTTCATGCCCTTGCGCGACGCAAATGTTTGACTCGAGGACGCAAGCCAATCTCATGCGGGACGCTTTCTGCAAATAGCAAAGCAGTAAGCTATTTTTGACACATCGCTCAGCATACGCCCGTATCATCAAATAACCGCTAATCCCATCATTCTGAATGATTTCACCCGCGTGAACTAGGTTGCGGTCAGCAATCGCATAAATACTATCGCAGTCACCGACCGTGACTGGAGACGTCGGACATGCATTGCCCTCCTTCGCTGGACTCGACCGTTCGCGCCCGTCTCAAACGCTGGCCGGATCGTCCACCTGGATTGGCGGTGGTGGAAACAGACGCCTGGCTGCGAGGCAGGCCGGATGACACGGGCCAATGTTTCCTCAAGCTGCCAGGCAGCAGGCAATTACGGACATTGCCCGACGGCCTGTGGCTCAACTTCGGCGGAACGGCCGCCGAACCGTTCGCCGACATCTTCGCGATCGAGGCCTGCGCATCGTTGCCGAACCTGCTCGACAAGCGCTCCCGCTTTGCCCCGTCGACGCAATCGCTGATGGCGGTGTGTCCGCTTCCATGGCTGCTGACGCCCGTCCTGCCGGACGGCCCGGTGCTGCGCTGGCAGGCCACCGGCGTGCTGCCGGAGACGCCGACCCGCGCGCTGGTGCTGCCGGTGCGGGACCTGCGGGTGATGTACGGCCTCAAGGCCCGTCATTACGATGGCTTCGTGGAGCACCAAGTGCCGCACCCGCACGAGTTCTTCGTGCCTATGGAAGCGCTGACCGCCAAGAATGGCGACCAGGATCCGGCCATGCAGGCGCTAGTGGCGCGCACGTCGCGACGCGCCAACTTCTTCGCGCGCCCGGCCGCGTGACGCGATTGTTCGTAGACGCGGATGCCTGTCCGGTGCGCGAGGAGGTATACCGGGTTGCTGGGCGCACGGGCCTCGCGGTGTTCATCGTGCATAACGGCTCCCGTCCGATCCGGCCGCCCGGCCTCCCGCTCGTGCAGGTGGTGATCGTGCCGGACACGCCGGACGCGGCGGATGACTGGATCGCCGACCGGATCGCGCCCGGCGACATCTGCATCACGGCGGACATCCCGCTCGCCAAACGCTGCCTCGAGAAGGGCGCCCGCGCGCTGGGTCACACTGGCCGGACCTGGACGGGCGACAACATCGGCAGCGCGCTCGCCGGCCGCGAGATCGCCCGGCACTTGCGGGAGACGGGGATGGGCGGCGGCGGCCATGCCGCGCTGACGCAGGCGGACCGGTCGCGCTTCAGCTCGGCGCTGGACGCGGAGGTGACCCGGGCGGCGCGGGACGCAGCGCGGCGAGCGCCACCAGCGGATCGTCCGTGATAATGCCGTCCACCCCCCATTGCGCCAGCCGGGCGACAGTGTCGGGGCTATTGACCGTCCAGGGCACGACCCGCAGGCCGGCGCGGTGCGCGCGGTCCAGCAACGGCCGGGTCAGCTCGCTATGGTGCGGCGACCATGCGCCGCCGCCCTGCTCCACGACCGTGTCGGGCAGCCGCGCCTGCCCACCGCGCCAGGCGCGCGTGCTGCGGACGGTGAGCCAGGCGTAGGCCAGGTCCGGCCGCAGCCGCCGCAGATGACGCGGGCCGCGCCAGTCGAACGACTGCACGATCACGCGCCCGGCGGCGCCGACGCGATCGATCACGTCAGCCACCGCGTCGGCGATGGCTTCCGGGCGGGCGGTGAGGCCAGGCCGGTTCGCAAACGTCTTGATCTCGAGCGTCCAACGCACCTGGTCGTGCAGGCGCAGCACGTCCTTCAGCGCCGGGATGGTGGACCCGTCGTTCGGGCGCTGCCGGGGGAATGCCCGCGCAGTGCGGCTGCCAGGCCGCAGCCGACCGACATC
The DNA here is from genome assembly GCA_964242925.1 of uncultured Acetobacteraceae bacterium. Taxonomy (GTDB): domain Bacteria; phylum Pseudomonadota; class Alphaproteobacteria; order Acetobacterales; family Acetobacteraceae; genus LMUY01. The sequence continues at coordinate 18,261 of CAXTBW010000035.1, read as the reverse complement.
GAACGCCTGCAAAGCGTTGAACGTGAGGTGGTGCAGCTGCGGCCCGTGGCGGGGTAGCCAGGCGCCCGCGCCGTCCCGGGCGATATCCGGCGACAGGCGCGCATCGTGGCAAACCACGGGAACGCCGTCCCGCGTCATGCCGACATCCAACTCGAAGCTTTTCACGCCAACGGCGATCGCCGCCTGGAAGCCAGCTATGGTGTTTTCGGGAAACAGCGCGCGGGCCCCGCGATGGCCGATCAGTTCGACGGTCAAGGCCCGCGGGTCAGTCGTCCCCGCACTCGCACCCGGCGGTCGGGCCGGTGTCGCCGCGCACGACGTGGTGGTCGATCCATTCGGCCACCAACCGCCGCGCCTCGCTGATGGAGGCCTCCGGGTGATGGATGCGGTAAAGCACGGTACAGGCGCGGAACGCGTCCATGTCCACGTTCCCGGTGGCCCGCAGCTCGCGATACGCGGTGACCACCGCCCGCTCGCATCGCCGCCCGATTTCCAACTGACCCCGTCCCAAACGCTTCTCTCCGGTTGCGAGTCGCTCGCAAAGCTTGGGCATGGTAGGCGAGTGACCGCCTGGTATCAAGCGTTCAACCGGCGCGCACCGCCTCGGCGATGGCGCGGCCCACATCGTCGGTGCCAGCCTGCCCGCCCATGTCGCGGGTGCGCGGTCCGCCTTCGCGCAGCAGCGCCTCGAAGCTGTCGACGATGGCCTTCGCGGCGTCTGCCTCGCCAAGGTGTTCGAGCATCTGCGCGGCGGACCAGATCTGACCGATCGGGTTGGCGACCCCCTTGCCGGCGATGTCGGGCGCCGAGCCGTGCACCGGCTCGAACATCGAAGGGTGCAGCCGCTCCGGGTTGATGTTGGCGCTTGGGGCGATGCCGATGCTGCCGGCGACGGCCGGGCCCAGGTCGGAGAGGATGTCGCCGAACAGGTTGGACCCGACCACGACGTCGAACCAGTCCGGGTGTTGCACGAAATGCGCGCACAGGATGTCGATGTGGAACTGGTCGGTCTCGATATCCGGATAGCTGGCCTTCATGGCCTCGAACCGCTCGTCCCAATACGGCATGGTGATGGTGATGCCGTTCGACTTGGTGGCCGAGGTGAGCTTGCGGCGCTTGCGGGTCTGCGCCAGCTCGAACGCGTAGCGCATGATGCGGTCGACGCCCTTGCGGCTGAACACGCTCTGCTGGCTGGCGAACTCGAACTCGGTGTCCTGATACATCCGGCCGCCGACCGCGGAGTATTCGCCCTCCGTGTTCTCCCGCACCACGACGAAATCGATGTCCGCCTCGGTGCGGCCGGCAAGCGGCGTGCGCGCGCCGGGCATCAGTTTGCAGGGGCGCACGGAGGCGTATTGGTCGAAACCGCGGCGGATCGGGATCAGCAGGCCCCAGAGCGACACGTGGTCGGGCACGCCGGGCCAACCGACGGCGCCGAGCAGGATGGCATCGTGCTCGCGCAATTGGTCCAGCCCGTCGGGCGGCATCATCGCGCCGGTGCGGACGTAGGTCTCGCACGACCAGTCGTAATGCGTCGGCTTGAGGGTGAAGCCGAACCGGGTGGCGGCGGCGTCCAGCACCGCGAGCGCGGGCGGGACGACTTCCTTGCCGATGCCGTCGCCGGGGATGACGGCGATTTTGTATGTGCGTTCCATGCGCCAGAGGCTGCGGCCGCTGGCGGTGGAAATCAATCCACCGCTTGCGGGCCGATCGACATGCGGCCGCGGATCTCGTTGGCGGCGCGCCCCGCCTCGTCCAACGGCCCGCGCGTCCAGGGCGCCACGCCGCCGCCCAACGGACGCGCCTGCCCGGCGGCGAACAGCGTGTCGTGCAGCCGCCGGTGCACCAGGCTGTCGCCCTGGCTGGCGATGAAGATCGGGGCCTCGGCCCCGCACGCCTCGCTGATCATGGTGGGCGAGTCGCCGGTCACCACCAGCACGTCGGCCAGCGCGATCATCGCGGCGTAGGGGTTCTCGCCCGGCTCCCCCCAGCGGTAGAGCACGTGCATGCAGGGCGCGAGCCCGGTGGCCAGCGCTTCGGTGGCCTCGGCGCCGGTGCGGCGGGTGGTGCTGGCCAGCACGGCGCCGCCGGCGGACACGGCCATGCGCGCGACCTGCTGCGCCAGGCTGTGCGCGGCCGCTGGGCGCATCTCCCCGCCATGCCCGCCGCCGCCGGCCAGCAGCGTGATCAACGGGCGCGGCAGGTGCGACAGCCGGCCGGCCCACGACACGCGGGCCTGCGACAAGGCCAACGGGGAGAGGCGGTGCGGCTCCCCCAGCACGGGGAGCACGTTGGCGCTGGCGGGCGGGCGCAGGTGGCGCGGCACGACCAGCAGATCGAACAGCCGCCCCCGCCAGCGCGGCCGGCCGCAATGCACGATGCGCGTGCCGAAGCTGTCGCGCAGCCAGAGCGCCACCGCCTCGGACCGGACACTGGCGGAGATGGCGAGGGCCGGGCCGCGCGGGGCGGAGAACGGCCAGCCCGGCGTCAGCAGGCCAGCCAGCGAGCCGCGGCCGCTGGCCAGCCCGGCTAGGCGCGCCTTCCAGCCCCAGGCCAGCGGGACGCGCAGATGCGGCACGCCTAGCCGCTCGGCGATGCCGATCGCCTGGTCGGAGGCGCTTTCGTACGGGTCGTCGAGCACCCAAACGGGGGCGATATCGTCGGCCGCGCGGCCATCCGACGGGCGCAGGGGAGCTGGATCACGCATCGGCGCCTCTCGTCTTACACCAGCGGCCGAAAACGACGACCCGTCATCGCGAGGCGCCGCTGGGCGGCGTGGCGATCCAGGGCGGCACATACGGTGCTGGCGGCTGGATTGCGTCGTCGCAAGCGCTCCTCGCAACAACGATGTAGGCGCGGCGGTCGATTCGACATCTTCGGCGACTGCTGTTCGCCGAGCTTGGGCGCGAACAGCTTGGACGCAAGCCTTGCCTTACGCAGCCGAGACATGGACGCGCGGCTGCCCAGCCGCTATCCGGGTTCCTTGCACGAGGAGGCCCCGACATGCCGCTGCAGCACCAGACCGATTGGGACCGCGACGCGGCGCTGACCACGGCGCGGCTCCTGCTCGAGATAAAGGCCGTCAATTTTCGCCCTGACGAACCTTATACGTTCACGTCGGGCTGGAAGTCTCCCGTCTATATCGATTGCCGCCGCATCATCTACTTCCCGCGCGCCCGGGCGAAGATCTGCGCGTTGGGCGTCGAGAAGATCGGCCGCCACATCGGCTACGAGACCATCGAGGCGGTGGCTGGCGGCGAGACCGCCGGGATCCCGTTCGCCGCCTGGTTCGCCGACCGCATGATGGCGCCCATGGCCTACGTGCGGAAAAAGCCCAAGGGATTCGGCCGCAACGCGCTGATCGAGGGCGATGTGCCGGAAGGCAAGCAGACGCTGCTGGTGGAGGACCTCACCACCGACGGGCGCAGCAAGATCCAGTTCGCGCAGGCGCTGCGGGATGCCGGCGCCATCGTGAACCACGCCTTCGTGGTGTTTTTCTACGGCGTGTTCCCCGGCAGCTTCGAGACGCTCGCCGCGATGGACATCAGCCTGCACCACCTCTGCACCTGGTGGGACGTGCTGGAGGCGTGCCGCGACCGTCCATACTTCGCCGAGCCGGCGCTGGCCGAGGTGCGACGCTTCCTGGAGGACCCGGTCGCCTGGTCGGCGGCGCATGGCGGCCTGGCCAGCGCGGAGGAGGCGGCGGCGCGCCGCGCGGCCGAAGCGCTGGAGCGGTGAGGCGGTAGGCTACCGGATGTAGGCGTCCGTCCAGCCTACTTCCGCATTGGCCTTGAGGCGCACCTGGACCCGGCCGAGTCCCTCTCGGCTGAGCACCTCTACGGCGCGCACCTCGCCCAGCAAGTGGCAGCCGGCCAACGGGTCGCCCGCATCGGGCACGCCCTCGATGCGCCGGCGATTGACCTCGGCGCGGCGCTGCAGGTCCTCGGGGGTCTTGCACAACACCGCCCCCGCCTCGATGCGCGGCCCGGAGATGCCGCGGGTGGGCGCCAGGGTCGGCACGGGCGGCGGCACGGATGCCGGCAGCTCATCCTGCTCACCAGTGCCGGCGCGGGGCGCCGGCGAGCTGCTGCGAGAGCGTCCCTGCGCAAAGGCTGCAGCCGGCGCCATCGTCGAGGCCAGCATCGCGCACACTGCAACCACCATCCATCGCATCGGCCTCGGCCCTCCATTGCTCGGCGCATCTCCTAGCGCGTCGTATTTGCAACCGGAAGCGCCCCGCATCTCACGCAACGAACACGGGGGTTCCCCACCCTCCGGCCGAAGCCTAGGCTGCAACGACCCGCCCGCCCGTAGGAGCTACAAGATGCCCGTCCGCCCGAATTCGGCAGCCGCCCGCGACATCGCGCACACGCTGCACCCCTACACGGACCTGGTCGCCCACGAGGAAGCCGGCCCGATGATCATCAGCCGCGGCAAGGGCGTGCGGGTGTGGGACGAGGACGGCAAGGAATACATCGAGAGCGTCGCCGGCCTATGGTGCGCCTCGCTAGGGTTCGACAACGAGCGGCTGGCGAAGGTTGCCTACGACCAGCTGCGCACCTTGCCATTCTATCACTCGTTCACAGCGAAGTCGCATAACCCGTTGATCGAGCTGTCGGAAATGTTGACGGCGCGGGTGCCGCTGCACGATGCGCGGGTGATCTTCTCGAACTCCGGCTCCGAGGCGAACGACACCGCGATCAAGATGGCCTGGTACTACAACAACGCGCTTGGCCGGCCGGCGAAGAAGAAGATCATCGGCCGCATCAAGGGCTATCACGGCATCACGCTGGCGGCGGCGTCCATCACCGGGCTGCCGAACAACCATCGTTCGTTCGACCTGCCGCTGCCGGGCTTCGTGCACACGATGACGCCGCACTACTACCATGGCGGCCAGGACGGCGAGAGCGAGGAGGCGTTCGCCACGCGCTGCGCGGACGAGCTCGAGGCGCTGATCCTGCGCGAAGGCGCCGACACCATCGCGGCGATGTTCGCCGAGCCGGTGATGGGCGCCGGCGGGGTGATCCTGCCGCCCGCGACCTACTTCGCGAAGATCTGCGCCGTGCTGCAGAAGCACGACATCCTGCTGGTCGCCGACGAGGTGATCTGCGGTTTCGGCCGGACCGGCAATTATTGGGGCACGGAGACGTTCGGCGTGCAGCCCGACATCATCACCTGCGCCAAGGCGCTGTCGGCCAGCTTCCTGCCAATCTCCGCCACCCTGGTCAGCCAGAAGGTGTTCCGCCCGATCGCGGAGGAGAGCCACCGCATCGGCACGTTCGGCCACGGCTACACCTACTCCGGTCACCCGGTGCCGGCGGCGGTCGCGGTCGAGACGCTGAAGATCTACGACGAGATCGACATCGTCGGCCACGTGCGCGAGGTCGGCCCGCTGATGCAGTCCGAGCTGCGCCGCCGCTTCGCCGGGCACGAGCTGGTGGGCGAGGTGCGCGGCATCGGGCTGATCGGCGGGGTGGAGCTGGTGGCCGACAAGGCCGCGCGGCAGAACTTCGACCCGGCGCTGAAGATGGCCAGCCGCCTCGCCAAGCTAGGCGAGCAGAATGGCGTGATCTGCCGCGGGCTGCCCAACGACACGATCGCGTTCAGCCCGCCGCTGATCATCACCGAGGCGGAGATCATGGAGATGTTGGACCGCGTTGAGCTGGCGCTCGACGAACTGACGGTGCAGGTGCGGCGGGAGCGGCTGGCCGTGGTGTGAACGCCCGACGCCCGTCTGTCGTGCCCGGGCCTGACCCCAAGGCTGTCCGGTTCGCTTGTCGTAATGCTGCAATGCAACCAACCGTCAAGCCCGGGCTTGACGCGGGCAGCCACGACGTTCGCGCGAGAAGGTGGTGCAAGTACTGGCGCTAAGGTGTCGAGGACGCGGCGTGGGTGGCAGGACCAAGTCCGGCCATGACGGTAAGCAACTGCGTGACAACAAAAGGGTAAACCGGACAGCCATGAGCCCGGCCCGGGCATCGACGCGTCGCCAACACGTCGGGCAGCCGAGTTTGGCAGCGGCGAGACCACCTGGACGACGACGCCTGCGCTGGGATGGCGAGGGCGCCCGGGACAAAACCGGGCGTGACGGTGGGGTTGCGGGTCGACGCAATCCGAGAGTTTCTAGATGGATCCCGTCGACCTCGCCTTGGTGATCGCGCTGGACGGGTCCGCCAGCGTGACGTTCGACGAGTTCAACCTGATCGCCAATGGCATGGCTGCCGGATTGCGCGACCCGGAGGTGATGGCCGGGCTGACCGGCGGCGCGCGTGGCGCGAGCCTGCTGGCGGTGCTGCTGTGGTCCGGCCCAGGAGCGCACGAGGTCATGCTGGACTGGACGCGGGTGACGACCCCGGCGGAGGTGGACGCCGTGGCGCAAGCGGTCGCCGACATGCCGCGCATCGTGCCGGCCGGCGAGACGGCGATCGGCGAGGCGTTGCTGGCTGCGCAGGCGCTGTTGAACGCCCTGCCCGCTCCCGCGCTTCGCCGGGTGATCGACGTGGTCGGCGACGGTCGCAGCAACGCGGGCGCGTCCCCAGGCCCGGCTCGAGACCGGCTGGCGGCGGCGGGCGTCACGATCAACGGCCTGTGCCTGCTGCACGAGGAGCCGGATTTACTGGAAAGCTACGCCGCCGAGGTGATTGGGGGAGCCGGCGCATTCGCGGTCGCCTGTCCGGATTACGCCGCGTTCGCGGAGGCGATGCGCCGCAAGCTGGTGCGAGAGACCGCGTGACGATGCAGCGTGGATTATTGGTCGGAGCGGCGGGATTCGAACCCACGACCCCCAGTCCCCCAGACTGATGCGCTACCAGGCTGCGCTACGCTCCGACCCCGGCGGTGTAGCAGCCGGCCCGGCGGTCCGCAATGCGATGCGGCTATGGCAGCAGGCGGCGCAGGCTCTCCAACTCCTCCAGCGCGAAGCTCAGCAGGGCGCGCAGGCGGGCGATTTCGGCGTCCGGCGGGAGCGTCGCGGGGTCCGGCATAGGGGTCAGGCCAGGGATGGTCAGCAGCGTGGGTTGCTCGCCCTGGATCTCACGCTCGGCGGCGGCTGCGGCGCGCTCGGCCTCGGTCGCGGGCGGGATATCGTCGGACAGCTTGCCGCCGCCCTCCCGCAGCAGGCGCTGCACGCCCTTGATCGTGTAGCCCTGGATGTAGAGCAGGTCCGAGATGCGCCGCAGCAGCGATATGTCGTCAGGGCGGTAATACCGGCGGCCACCGCCCCGCTTGAGCGGCTTCACCTGCGGGAATTTGGTCTCCCAGAACCGAAGCACGTGCTGCGGGATGTGCAGCTCGTCGGCAACCTCGCTGATCGTGCGGAACGCGTTTGGCGCCTTCTTCGGCTTGGCGCGGGCCTCGGCGGGCTCGTCGGCAGGGCCTGGTCCCGATCCCGGGACTGGCCCGGCAGCAAGCATCATTCGTCATCGCCGGCGAGTTCGTCGCCAGCCGGGATTGCCGAGCCGTTCACGTGCGCTTTCAGCACCTGGCTCGGGCGGAACACCAGCACGCGCCGCGGTAGGATGGGCACCTCCACCCCCGTCTTCGGATTACGGCCGATGCGGCGGCCCTTCTGCCGAACCGAGAAGGTGCCGAACCCGCTGATCTTAACCGATTCCCCACCCTCAAGCGACTTCGACAACCGGCCGAGCACTGTCTCCAACAGATCGGCCGACTCGTTCCTCGACAGGCCGACCTGGGTATAGATGCGTTCGGCCAAGTGCGCGCGTGTCACTGTGTTCATGATCGGGCAAGCTAGGCAGCGGTGTTCCCGAGCGTCAAGCAAACACGCTGGTACTAAAACAAACCTCGCATCATCTGTGGCTTGGACGCCGCACCCGCCTAAAGGCGAACGAGCGCGGATCCCCAAGTCAGTCCGCCGCCGAGCGCCTCCAACACCACCAGATCGCCTCGCTTCATCCGCCCGCCGCGCCAGGCCTCGGCCAACGCAAGCGGGATAGAGGCGGCGGAGGTGTTGGCGTGGCGGTCGACCGTCACCACCACGCGGTCAGCCGGCAGGCCAAGCTTGCGGCCCATCGCATCGATGATCCGCAGGTTGGCCTGGTGCGGCACCAGCCAGTCCACGTCGCGGCCTTGCAGCCCGTTGGCCGCCAGCGCCTCGTCGACCGCGGCAGCCAGCTTGGACACGGCATGGCGGAAAATCTCACGGCCATTCATGCGCAAATGGCCCGACAGCTCCGGCCGGCCAACAGCGCCGTCCACATAAAGCAGGGGGCCGAGCGAGCCCTGCGCATGCAGGTGCGTCGACAACACGCCGCGTTCGCCGCCGCCCTCATCCGCGCGGAGGAACACTGCGCCTGCGCCGTCGCCGAACAGCACGCAGGTCCCGCGGTCGGACCAGTCCAGGATGCGCGAATAGACCTCGGATCCGATCACCAGCACGCCGCGCGCCTGGCCGCTGCGGATCATGGCGTCGGCGATCGACAGGCCGTAGACGAAGCCGCTGCACGCCGCCGACACGTCGAAGCCGAAGCCGCCCGCACCGAGCATCGCCTGGACGCCGAGGGCGGTGGCGGGGAACGCCTGGTCCGGCGTCGAGGTGCCCAGGATGATCGCGTCCACGTCTGCCGCGGTCGCCCCGGCATGCTCCAACGCGGCCTGCGCCGCCCGCGCGCCCATGAAGGCCGCGGTCTCGTGGGCGCCCGCGATGTGGCGCTGGCGGATGCCTGTGCGTTCGACGATCCAGGCGTCCGACGTCTCGAGCCGCTCGGCCAGTTCGGCGTTCGTCACCACGCGTTCGGGCAGGTAGCCGCCGGCGCCCGCCATCACCGACCGCAGTCTCATCAGCGCGCCACCACCAGCGCGGGCGCGGCGGCGCCAAGCTCGGCGATCTGCACCAGCCCATCGCGAATGCGCTCGTTGAAGCGATGCACCACCATGTCGATCGCCACGTCCGTGGCGTACGCGAACTGCTCCGCGTCGGTCCCGCCGTGGGACTTCACCACCACGCCGTTCAGCCCCAGCATGATCGCGCCGTTATAGCGCCTGGGGTCCAGCCACTCCCGCAGCCGCTCCAGCCCCGGCCGCGCCAGCAAGTAGGCGAGCCGGCCGGCCAGGCTGCTGCTGAACACCTGCCGCAACAGGGTGAAGGCCAGCTTGAGCGCGCCTTCCCCGGTCTTGAGCGCCACGTTGCCGGTGAAGCCGTCGGTCACCACCACATCCGTCGTGCCGGCCGCGATGTCGTCGCCCTCGACGAAGCCGTGGAATTGCGACGCCAGGTGGCTGGCGCGCAGCACCTCGGCGGCCTTCTGCACCCGCTCGTCGCCCTTCAGCTCCTCGGAGCCGATGTTCAGCAGCCCGATCGTGGGCGCCGGCAGCCCCAGCACCGCGCGGGCGAACACGTCGCCCATCACGGCGAACTCCACCAGGTTGCGCGCGTCGCAGATCGTGTTGGCGCCCAGGTCGAGCATCACCACATCCCCGCGGCCCGAGGGAGCGATGGCGGCGAGCGCCGGCCGATCGATGCCGGGCAGCGTCTTGATGACGATTTTGGCGAGCGCCAGCAGCGCGCCCGTGTTGCCGGCGGATATGACGCCGGAAGCCTCGCCTGCAGCCACGGCGTCGATTGCCAGGCGCATGGAGGATTGCCGGAGGCGCAGCGCGGCGGTGGGCTTCAGGTCGCTGCCGATAACGTCCGGCGCGTGGCGCACGGTGCAGCACTGCGCGAACTGCTTGCGCGCCATCAGCGGCGCCAGGCGTTGCTCGTCGCCGAACACGAGGAAACGCGCGTCGGGGTGGCGTTGCACCGCAATCTCCAGCCCATCGATCACGACGCCGGGCGCGCGGTCGCCGCCCATCGCGTCAACAGCAAGCGTGAACGCCGGCGCCCCGTTCAACGGTGTGGGCACGGCAGGCCGGCGAGCCGGGCGCTCAGACCCGGACAACACCCTTGAGCGGCTTGCCGGCGGCGACGACCTCGCGGCCGTCGTAATGGCCGCAATGCGAGCAGACATGGTGCGGCCGCTTCAGCTCGCCGCAGTTCGAACACTCGGCGAAGGCCTGTATGGTCAGCGCGTGATGGCTGCGCCGCATCCCCATGCGGGATTGCGAGGTTTTCTTCTTTGGAACGGCCATGGGCGAGCGCCCTCCGACGGTGGTGACGCGGTTCGCGGCGGTACTCGCCACGCCGCAGCGTCACAAATTGGAAATAGCTAAGGCGGGGCGTCTAGCAGACCCATGGAGCCGCGGCAAGCTACTCCGCCTTCCGCCACTTCGCCAGGGCGTCGAACGGGTTGCCGGGGCCGTCCGACACATCCTCGGGCAACTCGGCGCCGGGTTTGCGCGGATACGGGTCCAGCGCCAGGGCCAGTTGCTCGACGGTTGCCTCGCCGAGGTCGAGGAAGGGGCCGTCATAGGGCAACTCGTCGGGCTGCTCCGGGTCGTCCGCGTCCTCGCTCTCCTGCCCGGCCGGCACGAAGCGGACGGCGAACCGTTCCGCCACGGTGACCGGGAAAGCATCCAGCGAGACGACGCACTCTTGGTGCAGCCGAGCCGCCAGTGACCCGGTCGCGTCGAACACATTGCCATGGGCCGACAGCGTCCACTCGCAGCGCAGCGCCTCGATTGACGGGATCAGCAGGCGGACGGCGATCGCGGCGCACTCCGCCGGCGACGCCTCGACCGTCATCGTCAAGCCGGCCGCTGCGCGGTCCAGCGGCAGCGGGCGGGAAAGTTCCGGCGGCGGGTTCATGCGCCGGCGGGCTCGGCGAAGCGGACCTGGCCGGCGAACAGCGACTCGGCGGGCGTGGCCTCGACGAGGCGCATCTGCTCGCGGGCGATCGCCCCCAGCCGAGCCGCCTGGTCCACGCCCCCGGCGCGCCATACGTTGCGCGCGAGGGCGGCGTCGAGCACGGCCGGGTCGGGATCGTCCAGCGCCGCCTCGTAGGCCAGGGCGCGGCCGTGGAACGCCTCCCACATAGCTCGGACGTTGCGCGCAATCGCCATGTCGCTGACGCCCAGTTCGCGCAGGTTGATGTCCATGTCGGAGAACATCGCGTCGAACACCGCTTGGGCCAGGGCGTGGCCGGGCGGCGGCAGCCGGCGCAGGCGGCGGATTAGCATGCAGGCGTATAGGGCGACCAAGTCGAAGCGGCCATCCAGCGTGTCGGGCACGCCGAGTTCCGCATACAGGTAAGGCGCGCGTGCGGCGGCCACCGCGGTCGAATATAACTCGAACCCGGTGCGTTCATGCCGGCCGCGTCCCAACAAACCAAACAGCGCCATGGCGCAACCACCCCAAACGATACCAAGCCGTTGACATCGGACGGTCAGGCATGACACGCCACGCCGGCACGGATGCGGCCACGCGCCGATCCACCCCGGCAGATAACGCGGCCACCTGCCGGGTCAAGCATAGCACCCGAGGACCATGCCCTTGCGACGCCCGGCGATCCTGTTCCTCCTCGCTCTTTCCGCGCCCGCGCTGCTTGGCGGCTGCTCGGCGATCGAGTACCGGCCGCAAGTGCGGGGCAACAAGGTCGACGTCGATCGGCTGAAGGAGCTGACGCCCGGCACTTCGACGCGTGCGGACGTGACGAGCCTGATCGGTTCGCCGACCGCCAAGGCGACGTTCGACGACAACACCTGGATCTACATCAGCGAGGTCACGCAGCCGCGGGTCGGTCGCGTCCAGGGCATCAACAGCCAGCAGGTGGTGACGATGGTGTTCGACAGCGGCGGGGTGCTGCGGTCGGTCAAGCAGTTGAACCAGGACGATGCGCAGCCTGTCGACGTCGTGTCGCGCGCGACGCCTTCACCGGGCAGCGAAGCGTCGTTCATGCAGATGCTGCTTGGCAACGTCGGAAAGTTCTCCGCCGGCCCGGCCGCTTCAGGCGGCGGCAACGGGGCGAGCTTCGGGTCGAAGTAACCCGCGCCCAAACCGTCATGCCAGGGTAAAGCCCTGGCATGACGGCATGACGGGTGGGGCGAAACGGCTAGGCGTGCGGCAGGCCGGTTTCGATTGGGAGGGCGGGGTCGCGGCTCCACTCGTTCCACGAACCGAAATACATGCGCACGTCCTTGATCCCCGCCTCGCGCAGGGCCACCAGGGAATTGGATGCCCGAGCGCCCTTGAAGCAGTAGAGGTAGACGGGCGTCTCCGGCTTCACGCCCACGGTGTGCAACTCGGCCAGCAACTCGTCCTTCGACTTGAACATCGGCCCGGCCGGCGTCGGCTTCATCAGGCGATACCATTCCAGCCACTTCGCGCCGGGAATGCGACCCTTGCGGGGGCAGAAGTCTGGGCCATACGGCGACGACGAGGCGCCGATCCACTCGTCCACATCGCGCACGTCCAGCTTGACGATCTCGGCGTCGTCCAGCGCCTGCAGCATGTCGTCCTTGTCAAGCATCATGTGCTCGCCGGCCGCGGACGCGGGGAACGCCTTGGGCTGCGGCGTCGAGGCCTCGGTCGTGACGGGGAGGCCGGCCGCCTGCCACGCCGCCAGACCGCCGTGCAGGATTCGCGCGTTGGAGCAGCCGAGGAAGCTCAGCAGGTAGTAGCCCCGGCAGGACATGCCGAAGCCCGAGTTCATCGAGCCCTCGTAGAACACCACCGTCTCGTCGCCGCCGACGCCGGCCGCGCCGAACGCGCCGATGAAGGTCTGCTTCAGCTCCGCCATGCCCTCCTTCGTCGACGTGGCGAGGTAGGTGAAAATCTCGAACATGTTCACCGCGCCCTCGATGTGCCCGGCCGCGTAGTTCTCGGGCGAGCGGGTGTCGATGATGACGGTATTGCCGTCTTCCATCAGGCTGGTCAGTTCGGCGGGCGAGATCAGGATCTTGTCGGACATGTCGAGCACTCCTGCTGGGTTGAGGTCAGTTGGCATCCAGTCGGCTCAGTTCCTGCTTCAGGTGTCGGGTGGAAGGCGTTATCATCGCTACGAAATATCCCTCTCGCAGGCGGCGTTGCACCGGCGAGCCAGCGATGAACGCGCGGGCGCCCGTGTGCAGCATGGCGGCCTCTGTCGCCTGCAGGGTGAGCTCCCCGACCTGCAACCGGGTCTGCAGCACCTCCCGCACGAAATCCGCCGACCCATCGCGCGGGGTCGCGGCAAGACGCACGATCCTGGCGTGGAGCGCGGCCAGGGCGTCCTCGAAATACGGCGGGCGACGGGGCAGGAAGCGGTTGGTGCGCTCCTGGCTCACGTCAGCCTGCAACATGGCGTCGATGCTGGCCCGGATAACGCCCAGGCCCATCCCGGTCTGCAGCAGGATGAAGCCGGGACGGATGCGGGCGATCATGTCGCCGAGCGGGTCGGCGAGCAGCATGTCGTCGGCAATGAAAGCGCGGCGGAAGCGGACCGAGTACGTGCCGGTGCCCTCGAGGGTGGAGAAGCGCACGTTCTGGCGGATCTCGACGCCGGGCTGGCCGCATTGGACCATCGCCATCAGTCTGTGCGCCGGGTCGTCCGCGTCCTGGAACACGGTGCCGAACCAGTGCCCCTCGCCGAGGTTGCTAACCCAGGGCAGCACGCCCGACACGACGTAGCCGCCTTCGGCCCGGGTGGCGCGCAGAGCGAAGTTCTCGATGCCCGATAGCGCCTTGATCGGGTTCGACAGCCCCGTCCCGCCCATCAGCGCGCCGTCCGCGATGCCTGGCTGCAGGCGGTCGCGCAGGCTGGCGTTGTCGGTGTTCTCGAGGTACCAGCCGCACGCGTCCTGGCACCAGGTGATGAACGCGGTCGACATGCACAGCGCCGCCACCTTGGCCATCGCGGCCACCGCGCCGCCGAGGTCCTGTTTGCCGGACAAGCCGGCGAATTGGGCGAGGTGGCGGTTGAACGCCCCCGCCTCGCCCATCCGGCGCATGGCGGCGGCCGGGTAGAAGCCTTCGTCGATCCGATCCACCAGGGGCGCGAGTTCCGCGTCCAGCAGGTCCGCGAGCAGCGGCGCCTGACTTGGTTGCATCCGTGCGGCGGCGAGCAGTTCACTCACGGGCGGCGCTCCTGGCGGGGGTGGATCAGGCGCGTTCGCAGTTCACCGGGACGGGCTTGCTGAACGTGTTGGCGACCGGCGACCAGGTGCGCGCGTGTGCGACCAGAGCGTCCAGCTCCTCCTGCGGGGCGTCGGCGTCCAGGTGCACCTTGACGCGCACAGCGTCGAAGCCGACCGGCTTCGGGCTGGTGTCGCCAGTGCCCCAGACGGCGGTGATGTTGATGTCCGCCTCCAGCTCCAGCTCCAGCGAGCGGACGGTGATGTTGCGCGCCACGGCATTGGCGTGGATGCCGACAGCCAGGCACGAGCCGAGAGCGGCGAGCGAGGCCTCCGACGGGTTGGGCGCGGTGTCGTCGCCGAGCAGGCCGGGCGGCTCGTCCACAATGTAGGGCGGCAAGTCGCGAATCATGTTGAGGTGACGGAAGCGGCCTTCCGCGATGGTCTTGCACTTGAGCGTCTTGATCGCCGTCGGGTCAGCGCGTCCCTTGGCGATCAGCTGCTCCAGGCCGCCCTTGTCGATTGGGGCGAGGCACCCGGTCATCGCGCCTGGGCCGGGTTCAATCTTGGTTGCTGCGCTCATCGGCAGTCTCCTTTTGGTGACAAGGCCGGCCCTGCGCCGACTGTGCCATTCACCTTAGGCGATACAGAACGGTCTGTCTCTCACTCGGCATTAAGCAATTGGCATGCCAGCGCGAGCGCCTTGCGGCGGCGAGCAAGGCTTGCCAGGGTCGTCGCCGTGACTGAAACAGCACTGCAACCGCGCCCGCACCCCGCCCACGAGCGAATCCTCGATGCCGCGCGTGATTTATTCTGCCGTGATGGAATCCATGCGACCGGCGTGGACGCCATTCTTGCTGCGGCCGGAGCCTCGAAGATGACGCTATACAGCCGGTTCGGCTCCAAGGATGCGTTGCTGCGGGAAGTGCTCGATCGCGAGGGCGCCGACTGGCGGACGGCGTTTTTCGCCGCGGTGACGGCATCAGGACCGGACGCGGCGTCGCAGCTTGCGGGCGTCGGGGAGGCGTTGGGCGAGTGGTATCACCGCGGCCGGTTCACTGGTTGCGCGTTCATGAACGCCATTGCGGAACATGCCAAACCGACCGTTTGGTTGCGGGACGTCGCCGCCGAGCACCACGCCCAGGTGGTTGAATTTCTGGAAGCTCTTGCTCGAACGGCGGGCTACCGGGAGTCGGCGATGCTAGCGCGGCAGATACTTCTGCTCATCGATGGGGCAACTGCCGCCTTGATGGTCACCGATGACGCGAAAGTTCTCGAAGTGGCGCGGCGCAACCTGGATGCGGTGCTCGCAAATGCGGAGCGGGGAGGCTCGACCGGCTAGGTCGCGGGAGAAGCGGCGATCAGGCGCTCGATCGGGTTCCAGGTGTAGGCGAGCTGCGGGACGGCCACGCCGGCGACGCGGGTGCTTGCCTCTGCCGCCGGTCGGCCACCGAGACGTTGGTAAAACCAGCGGCTCGGGTTATCGCGCAGCACCCAGAGGAAGGCGGCGCGGCTGCCCTCGGCGGCCAGATGGGCGGCGCCGGTGCGGATGAGGCGGCGGCCGACGCCCTTGTCGCGCCAATCGTCGAGCACGTAGAGCGTCTCCACCTCGCCATCGATCTCGAGGCCGCCGGGCAGCGTCGTGGCGGTTCGCCCGACGGTCGTGTAGCCGACCACGCGCGGCCCTGCCCCGCCAGGCACGTCGAGGCCGGAGGCAATGGCGACGTAAACTCCGGCCCCCGAGCGGATTTGCCGATCGTAGTAGGCCGCCTGGCGAGTGACCGACAACCCGGCAAGGTAGTTCTCCGGCAAGATCCCGGGGTAGGCGCTGCGCCACGCCGCAACGTGCACCGCGCCAATCAGCGGCGCGTCGGACGGGCGGGCGCGGCGCACCGCGATCATGCGGGCGATCTTTCGAGGACGGCGGCGAAGAACCCGTCGGTTTCGTTGCGTTTCGGCGTCAGTGACAGGTATGGCCCGGCGCATGGCGGGGGGCCGTCCAGCGGCCAGGCGTGATCCAGCGGAAGCACCGCGAAGTCGGCATGCCGGGCAAGGAATGCGTCCACCTGCGCCTCGTTCTCCTCCAGCAGCAGCGAGCACGTGGCGAACACCAGCCGTCCCCCTGCCCGCACCAGCCTCGAGGCATCGTCCAGGATTGCGGCCTGTTTGGGAAGCAACTCTTCCAGGTCGAGCGGGCGCAGCCGAGCGCGGGCGTCTGGATTGCGCCGCCAGGTGCCGGCGCCGGTGCAGGGGACGTCCACCAGCACGCGGTCGAACGTGCCGGCGCGGCGCTTGGTCCATTTATCGCCGGGCGCTATCAAATGTTGTTCAACGTTGTGCACCCCAGCCCGGCGCAGGCGGCGCACTGCCCCCTCCAGCCGCTTATCGTGCACGTCGGCGGCGACGATGTGGCCGTGGTTCTGCATCGTCATGGCCAGCGCCAGCGTCTTGCCCCCGGCCCCCGCGCACCAGTCCGCCACCCGCATCGAGGGCGCCGCGCCGACCAGGGCGGCGACCAGTTGGCTGCCCTCGTCCTGGATCTCCACCAGGCCAGACTGGAACGCCTTGCCCGCCGTGACCGGCCGCCGACCCCGCGCGCGCAGGCCCCACGGGGAGAGCGGCGTGGGCGTCGACTCGATCCCCTCCGCGGCCAGCGCGGCGGCGGCCTCGTCCCGGGTGCCGCGCAGCAGGTTGACCCGCATGTCGAGCGGCGCCTCCGCCTCCATGGCTCCCATCTCGGCCGCGAGCGAGTCGCCGAACCGGGCTGCGAGCAGCGGCAGCAGCCAGTCCGGCATCTCCAGCCGCACCGCGTCCGGCATGCCGGGGTGATCGAGCGTGTGCCCAGCTAGCTGCGCGGCCGCGGCCAATTCCAAGTCCAGCATGGGCGCCGGGCCGTACTGGCCGCCGGAGTAGGACTGCTTCACTCCCGCCGGGGTCCAGCCCTCCAGCAGCAGCGAGGCGGCGACCAGCATGCGGGGGGTAGGCGCGGCCCCCGCCCGGTCCAGCCACCACGACAGGCGGCGCCGGGTTCGCAGCACGCGCCAGGCGCGGTCCGAGACGGCGCGGCGGTCGCCGGAGCCGATGAAGCGACGGTCGCGAAAGAAGGCGTTGGCGACGGCGTCCGCCGGGCGGCGCGGGAAGGCGTCGATCTCGGTCAGCAGCTCGATGGCGCCAGCCAGTCGCGCGGCGGGCGTCATGCCAGCGCTTGCAGCAGCGGCTCGAGGCCCGGCAGCACCGTTGCTTTGGAGTGAAGGCCGTACTCCTCCGGCTGGCCGGTGCGGTTGACCCAGAACACGCGGAAACCAAAGCGGTGGGCCCCGAACGCGTCCCAAGGGTTGGAGGACAGAAACGCCATCTCGGACGCCGCCCAGCCGAAGCGGTCCACGGCCAGTTGGTAGACGCGCTGGTCCGGCTTGAACACGCCAGCCGGGTCGACGCTGAGCACGTCATCCAGTAGGCCGTGCAGCCCGGCGTTGCGGACGCCCTCGTTCAGCATGTGCGTTTCGCCGTTGGAGAGGATGGCGCGCGCCAGGCCCATGCGGCGCAGGCGCTCGAGCACAGGGGCGGCGTCGGGGTAGGCGGTTAGCTGGCGGTAGGCTTGTTCGACCTGGTCCAGGAGGGCGGCGTCGCTTACGCCGTGCTTGGCGGCGGCGAAATCCAGCGCCTCGCGGGTCAGGCAGGCGAAGTCGCGGTGTTCGCCGGCCAGGGTGCGGATCCAGCTGTATTCCAGCTGCTTGGCGCGCCACGTCTGGCTGATTGCGGACCAGTCGGGGCCCAGGCGCGGGGCGAAGCGCTCCATCGCGGAATGGACATCCAGCAACGTGCCGTAAGCGTCGAAGATGACGGCTTTCATGCGCGGGGACGCGGTGACGACTTGCCGAGCCGGTGTGTGCGGCGCCCCGTGGGTGGCCGGATCAAGTCCGGCCATGACGGCGCTTGCGTCACGCTAGCCTTCCTGGCGGTAGTTGGGGGCTTCGCGGGTGATGGCGACGTCGTGGACGTGGCTCTCGCGCAGGCCGGCGCCGGTGATGCGGCGGAAGCGCGTGTTGGCTTGCAGGTCGGCCACCGTGGCGCTTCCCGTGTAGCCCATGCCGGCGCGCAGGCCGCCCACCAGCTGGTGCACCACGGCGGCGACCGGGCCCTTGTAGCCGACGCGGCCTTCGATGCCCTCCGGCACCAGCTTGAGCGTGTCGGTGATCTCCTGCTGGAAATAACGGTCGGCGGAACCGCGGGCCATGGCGCCGATGCTGCCCATACCCCGATAGGATTTGTAGCTGCGGCCCTGGTAGAGGAACACCTCGCCGGGCGCCTCGT
>CAXTBW010000034.1:0-38239 GCA_964242925.1 uncultured Acetobacteraceae bacterium | reverse complement strand
AGCGTCCGGTGACCCTCGCCTTCTGACGTTGGTGTAGGTATCGGTATGCTGCTGACTTTAAGCTGGGCTTAAGGTCGTGGACGGCGCGATCGAGATCATCATCGGCCGGGAGCGGCGGCGTCGCTGGAGCACGTCGGAGAAGTTACGCATCGTGGCCCCGCGCGTGCCGATCGTGAACTATCGCCACCGCGGCAAAGCCTAAGAGCCGCACAACTCCGTCGCCCTGGCCAACTCCGGCGCCCTGCAGGTGGAGCTGATCCAGACCCGCAACGACGTGCCCTCAATGCATCGCGACTTCCTGCAGGCGGGCCGCACCGGGCTGCAGCACGTCGCCATGTGGACCGAGACCTACGACGCCGACCTAGCGCGCCTGGAGGCGCGGGGCATCAAACCCGTCATGCAGGGCGAGGTCGGGGAGCGGGGTCGGTTCGTTTACTTCGACACCGCGTTCCACCCTGGCGCAGTTGTCCGAGGTGTCTGGGCCGAAGGGCAAGATGTTCCGGCTGATCCGCGAGGCGAGCGAGAGCTGGAGAGGCCGAGACGCGGTGCGCCCGTTCTCCGACCTGAGCAAGCTGTAACCAAGCCCGGCGGGTCCTCGCGAAGGGCCACGCCGGAGCTGGACGTTGACATCCAGCCCCTTCGGCATGATCTTTGATTTCAGATATAACTGAACGTACTGACATGATGCTCCCGCCATTGATCGAGACGTTCGTGCTGCACTTCGGCGAGATGGGCGGCCGCTGGGGCATCAACCGCACGGTCGGGCAGATCTACGCCCTGCTGTTCGTGTCCGATCGTCCGTTGAACGCGGAGGAGATCACCGACGCGCTCGGCGTCTCCCGCTCCAACGTCAGCATGGGCATCAAGGAGCTCGAGGGCTGGCGCCTGGTCCGCAAGCGGCATCTTCCAGGCGACCGGCGCGACTATTTCCAGGCGCCCGACGACATCTGGCAGATCGTCCGCACGTTAGCGGAGGAACGGCGCAAGCGTGAGGTGGATCCTACGCTCTCCATGCTGCGCGACGTGCTGATGGAGACGCCGGTCAGCGTGGAGGAACGCCACGCGCAGACTCGGATGCGCGAGATGCACGACCTGATCGAGATTTTAGTCGGCTGGGCGGACGACGTGCAAAGACTGGACAACGGCAGCCTGATGCGCCTGCTGGCGCTCGGCGCGGGCGTGTCCAAGCTGCTCGATGTCAAAAACAAGCTCACGGTGTTCGCCGGCGGCAAGCGGCGCGGCGGCGGCGCGGAGGACCTGACATGATCGACGCCTTCCACCTGGCGCGCGCCCAATTCGGTTTCACCGTCGCCTTCCACATCATGTTCCCGGCGTTCTCCATCGGGCTGGCCAGCTACCTGATGGTGCTGGAGGGGTTGTGGCTGCGCACGGGCAAGCAGGTCTACCTCGACCTGTTCAAGTATTGGATCAAGATCTTCTCCATCGGCTTCGCCATGGGCGTCGTCTCCGGCTTGGTGATGAGTTACCAGTTCGGCACCAACTGGTCCCAGTACTCCGCCAAAGCAGGCCCGGTGATCGGTCCGGTGATGGCCTACGAGGTGTTGACTGCCTTCTTCCTGGAGGCCGGGTTCCTGGGCGTGATGCTGTTCGGCATGGAGCGGGTCGGCCGCAAGCTGCACTTCTTCGCCACCTGCATGGTCGCGGGCGGCACGTTCCTCTCGGCGTTCTGGATCCTGTCGGTGAACAGCTGGATGCAGACGCCGGCGGGGTTCGGCATCGCCGCCGACGGCAAGATGTTCCCGACCGACTATTGGCAGGTGGTGTTCAATCCCTCCGTGTTCGTGCGCGTGCCGCACATGGTGCTGGCGTCCTACCTTATCGTGGCGTTCATCGTGGGGGCGGTCGGCGCCTTCCACCTGCTGAGCGGGCACGCGACGCCGGCCGTGCGCAAGATGTTCTCGATGGCGATGTGGATGGCCGCCATCGTGGCGCCGCTGCAGATCGGCATGGGCGACCTCCACGGGCTCAATACGCTCGAGCACCAGCCGATGAAGATCGCCGCCATGGAGGGCGACTTCGAGCCCTCGGGCGCGAACGGCGCGCCGCTGATCCTGTTCGGACTGCCGAACATGGCCAAGCAACGCACCGACTATAAGATCGAGATCCCGCACGCCTCCTCGCTGATTCTGACCCATAGCTGGAACGGGCGCGTGCCCGGCCTGAACGAGGTTCCGCCGGCCGACCGGCCCTACGCCCCCGTGGTGTTCTGGACGTTCCGGGCAATGGTGGGGATCGGCTTCCTGATGTTCGGCCTGGGGCTGTTCAGCTTGTTGGCGCGCTGGCGCGGCACGCTGTTCACCAATCGCTGGCTGCACCGCGGGGCGCTGGTGATGGGCCCGGCCCCGATCGTGGCGATGCTGTGCGGCTGGATGACAACTGAGATTGGCCGGCAGCCCTACACCGTGTACGGCGTGCTGCGGACGGTGGACAGCATCTCGCCGATCGCGCTGCCCGGGATCGCGACGTCGCTGGCGGTGTTCGCCGTGGTGTATTTCACCGTGTTCGGCGCCGGCGTGATGGTCATCCTGCGCCTGATGGCCAAGCCGCCCGTGCCCGGCGAGACGGGGCTGGACCCGAACCTGCCGATCCGCTCGGCCGGCATCCATCCCGGCCTGCCCGGCGCCGTGCCCCCCGGCATGGGCGCCGCCTCACCCCTGCCGGCGGAGTAGCCCCGATGAGCGCCGAGACCATCGCCACCATTTGGGCCGGGCTGATCGCCTTCGCCGTGCTCGCCTACGTGGTGTTGGACGGGTTTGACCTGGGCGTCGGCATCCTGTTCGCCGCCGAGCGCGGGGAAACCGACCGCGACACCATGGTCAACTCCATCGCGCCCATGTGGGACGGCAACGAGACCTGGCTGGTGCTGGGCGGCGGCGGCTTATTCGGGGTGTTCCCGATGGCCTACGCGATCATCCTGCCGGCGCTGTATCCGACCATCCTCGGCATGCTGTTCGGTCTGATCTTCCGCGGCGTCGCTTTCGAACTGCGCTTCCGCGCCCAGACCGCGATCGGGAAGCGGCTGTGGGACCTCTCTTTCTTCGGCGGCTCCACTGTCGCCGCTCTGTGCCAGGGGCTGACGTTGGGCGGGCTGCTGCAAGGCATCCACGTGGTGGACGGCCAGTACGCCGGCGGCTGGTTCGACTGGCTCACCCCGTTCACCGTGCTGTGCGGGGTGGCGGTGGTGGTCGGGTACGCCTGGCTCGGCGCCTGCTGGCTGGTGTGGCGGACGGAGGGCTCGCTGCAGGAGCGCGCCCGCAAGCAGGCCGCGGCGCTCGGCTGGGCAATGCTGGCGTTCATCGCGGCGGTCAGCCTGTGGACGCCGTTCCTGAACCCCATGTTCATGCAGCGCTGGTTCCACTGGCCCGGCATCCTGCTCACCAGCCCGGTGCCGCTGCTCGTCGCGCTGCTGGTGGCGGTGTTCCACTGGGGCATCGTGAAGCGGCATCACCTGACGCCGTTCGTGTGCGCGCTGGCGATCTTCGCGCTGTGCTTCGCCGGGCTCGGCATCAGCTTCTTCCCGCTCATGGTGCCGCCCGACATCACCATCTGGCAGGCCGCGGCCCCCCGGGCGAGCCAGCTGTTCGTGCTGGTCGGCGCCTCGGTGCTGATCCCGCTGATCCTGACCTATTCGGGCTTCAGCTACTGGGTTTTCCGCGGAAAGGTTCAAGAGGGTGCGCATTACCACTGATCAGCCGCCCCTGTGGCGACGACTGGCCTGGTTCCTGGGTCTCTGGGCGGCGGGGGTGCTCAGCGTCGGCGGCGTGGCGGAGCTGCTCCATTGGGCGCTGCGACCCGGGTAGTCTCCTGCTCGGGTCCTAGCTCGGGGCATGTGTTATAGGCGGCCGGGAAGGCAGCTCGGGACACAAGCGTGCGGATCCTGGTCATCGAGGATGACGTTGCGACGGCCGACTACATCGCGCGCGGCCTGGTCCAGGAGGGGCACACGGCGGAGGTGGCGCGGACCGGCAAGGACGGCCTGTTCCTGGCGTTGTCCGAGGGCTTCGACGTGATCGTCACGGACCGGATGCTGCCGGCGCCGGACGGCTTGGCGATCGTGCGGGCGCTGCGCGCGTCCTCCGTCATGACCCCCGTGCTGGTGTTGACCGCGCTGGACGCCGTGGAGCGGCGGGTGGAGGGGCTGGACGCCGGCGCCGACGACTACCTGGCCAAGCCGTTCGCCTTCTCCGAGCTGTATGCCCGGATCCGCGCCCTGTCGCGCCGGCCGGCCGCCGCGGGGACGGGGCCGACCGAACTGGTGGTGGGCGCGCTGCGGATGGACCTGCTGCGCCGGGTCGTGACGCGGTCGGGCAGCGCGGTGGACCTGCTGCCGACCGAGTGGCGGTTGCTGGAATACATGATGCGCCACCCGGGGCAGGTGCTGACGCGGACGATGCTGCTGGAGCGGGTGTGGGATTTCGCGTTCGACCCGACGACGAACGTGGTCGACGTGCATGTCAGCCGGCTGCGCCGCAAGCTGGAGGGGCCGGATGGTCCGACGCTGATCCGCACGGTGCGGGGGGCCGGCTACATCCTCGATGCCTGACGGGTTGCAGATGCCTGACGGGCTGCGCCGCCTGCTTCGCAGCTTCGCGCTGCGGACGTCGCTGGGGATAGCGGCGGCGGCCTTGCTGCTGTCCTTGGTCGGCGCCGGGTGGGGCTGGTTGCGCGCCGAGACGGCCCTGCGCCAGGAGCTGGACCTGGTGCTGGCCGGGGAGGCGGAGGGCTTGATCCGCGACTACCAGGCGATCGGGCCGGAGGCGTTGCTGGACGCGGCGCGGGTGGCGGCGCGGCGGGATGCCTTGCTGCTGGTGCTGGTGCAAACCGCGGACGGGCAGACCTTGGCAGGTCACATGGACGGCGCGCCGGCCGCGTTGCGGGGCTACGCCACACTGCGAGCGCCCGGCGAACCGCCACTGCGGGCGCTGGGCGCGCTGCTGCCGGGTGGGATCAACCTGCTGGTCGCAGCGCCGCTGTCGGGGGTGGAGGATGCCGCGCGGGCGCTCGCCTGGACGCCGCTGATCGCGGCGCTCGGGTCCGGGGTGGTGGCGCTGCTGCTCGGCTTCGTGGGCGCGCGGGCGCTGGAGCGGCGGCTGGCGTCCGTGTCGGACGTGGCGGGGCTGCTGACGGCGGGCGACCTGTCGCGCCGGTTGCCGCAATCGGGGCGGGGCGACGAGTTCGACCGGCTGGTGATCACCGTCAACGCGATGCTGGCCCGGCTGGAGATGCTGGTGGCGGCGCAGCGCCAGGTGACGGACGACATCGCGCACGACCTGCGCGGCCCGTTGCAGCGGCTGCGGCAGGGCCTGGAGGAGGCGCTCGCGGGGCGGCGCGACGACCCGACCTTGGCGATGGCGATCGCGGAATTGGACGCCGTGCTCGAAACCTTCGCCGCCCTGCTCCGGATCGCGCGGGCGGAGTCCGGCGCCGGGGCGCGGCAGCCGCTCGACCTGTCGGCGCTGGTCACCTCCGTAGCCGAAGCCTACGCGCCGGTGGCGGAGGAGTCCGGACGGGCGTTCGTGATCGACGTCGCGCCTGGCCTGACGCTGAACGGGAACCCGGCGCTGCTCGGGCGGATGTTGGCGAACCTGCTCGACAACGCGCTGGCGCACGGGGCGGGCGCGGTCCGCGTGTCGCTGTCGGCAGGCCCGGTGCTGGTGGTGGCGGATGAGGGGCCCGGCGTGCCGGAAGCGGAGCGGGATGCGGTGATGCAGCGCTTCGTGCGGCTGGATCGCAGCCGGGGGACGCCGGGGACGGGCCTCGGGTTGGCGTTGGTGAAGGCGGCCGCGCAGGCGCATGGCGGATCTGTGGCCTTGGGGCCGGCGCGGGCAGGAGGCGGCGGGTTGGCGGCGACGGTGGACCTGGCCGCGGCACGGTGACCGACGGGCCGACACTCTCGCGAGGTTTCTGACGCGATCTTCATGGTCGCGCGGGCCGATCCTCCATCGGCGGGATGGCAGATAGCGGCCATGCCGATCGACATGAGCGGCCAACCTTCGAGGACCAAGACATGCGTCGTTCCAACCAACGCTTCGGCCGCCCCGCTCTCGCCGCGGCCCTGCTGGCCGCCACCGCCATGTCCGGCGCGGCCGCCTGGCAGATCGCGCCAGCCTTCGCCCAGACCACGGCGGAGCACACCGCGCCGATCGACGTCGGCCATCCCGCCGCGCAGGCTTTGCCGGGCTTCGCCGACCTGGTGCAGAAGGTGAGCCCTGCCGTCGTCACCATCAGCAGCACCATGCGCGAGCAGTCCGACGACCAGTCCTCGCCATTCCCGTCCGGCTCGCCCCAGGCGCAGGATTTCGGCCGCTTCTTCGGCATGCCCCAGCGCGGCGGCGGGACGCATATCGTCCACGCGCTCGGGTCCGGCTTCATCATCGACAGCCAGGGCCGCATCGTCACCAACAACCACGTGGTGAAGGGCGCCACCGACATCCAGGTGACCCTGGCGGACGGGCGCAAGATGCCAGCCAAGGTGATCGGCGTGGACTCCAAGAGCGACCTGGCCGTGCTGCAGGTGAAGTCCGACACGCCGCTGCCGCACCTGGCGCTCGGCGACTCCGATGCGGCCCGCGTGGGCGACTGGGTGGTTGCGGTCGGCAACCCGTTCGGCCTGGGTGGGACCGTCACGGCGGGCATCCTGTCCGCTCGGGGCCGCCACATCGGCGAGGGTCCGTACGACGACTTCCTGCAGATCGACGCGCCGATCAACCGCGGCAACTCCGGCGGCCCGCTCTTCGCGCAGGACGGCACGGTCATCGGCGTGAACACCGCGATCTACTCGCCGTCTGGCGGCAGCGTGGGCATCGGCTTCGCGATCCCGGCCAGCGTCGTCAAGCAGGTCGTCGGGCAGTTGGAGGCGAATGGCAAGGTCGAGCGCGGCTGGCTGGGCGTCGCGGCGCAGAACGTGTCCCCGACCATGGCGAAGGCGCTGGACCTGCCGGCCGCGACCGGCGCGCTCGTGGCCGAGGTGCAGAAGGACAGCCCGGCGTCGTCCGCCGGCATCCAACCAGGCGACGTGATCACCAGGATCGGCACGCAGGCGGTGAAGGACCCGCGGGCGCTCGCCCAGATGGTCGCGGCGCTGCACGCCGGCTCGAACCAGGACATGACGGTGCGCCGGGACGGGCAGGACAAGACCCTGACCGTGGCGGTGGCGGCCCAGCCGGACCAGGACGGCACGGTGCAAGCCGCCGCGGCCGAGCAGGGCCCGAAGCTTGGGCTCGCGCTGGCGCCGCTGGATGACGATGCGCGTCAGGAGATGAACCTGCCGCCGAACCAGAAGGGCGTGGTCATCGCCGACGTGGCGCAGGACAGCCCGGCCCAGGCGTCGGGTCTTCGGGCGGGCGACGTGTTGGAGATGGTGGGCGGCCATCCGGTCACCACGCCGCAACAGGCTGTCGCGGCTCTGCGGGCCGGCACGCAGAAGTCGGGCGCCGTTGCCCTGCGCGTGCTGCGGGATGGTCACCAGGCCTTCGTCGCGCTGAGCGCCACGCCGTCCAGCGAGGGCTGACGCCAGTCCAGGCGGTCGTGTGTGGAACTGCCGGCCGGGGCTTTGCTGCGCCCCCGGCCGGCAGACGTCTGCGAAACTAGCTGCGAGAGGGCGACCATCCGGCGGGCGCCATCTCGAAGCCGGCGAACTCGAACGCCGGCGCCACGATGCAGCTGACCAGGCTCCACGCGCCGAGGCTGGTCGCCTCCTGCCAAGCGCGCCTCGGCACGACGCCTTGCAGCAGCTCGCCACCGGCCAGGTCGGGGCCAAGGCGCAGGCGCTCGACGTCGTCGCCATGGATGCCGAGCGACAGGGGGGCGCCGGCTTGCCAGATCCAGATCTCCGCCGCGTCCACGCGATGCCAATGCGACCGCTCCCCCGCCGCCAACAGGAACAGGATGCTGGTTCCGGCGCCACGCTCCCCCGAGGCCGGACAGTCTCGCCACACCTCGCGATAGTGGCCGCCCTCCGGGTGCCGTTCCAGGCCGAGCGCTTCACGTACCGCGCCGGCAGGCTGGTTGGTGTCGCGAAGGTCGACGGTCATTGAAACCTCCTGACGGCGCGACTAACATCGACCTGTCGCAGATAGACTGCGGGCGCTGCCCGGCGGCTTCCTCGACCAGACCGAGACCGTGGTGGAGGGCATGCTGCGCGAGTTGCGGGAGGAGACCAAGATCGCCGTGCCGCCTGGCATGCTGCGGGGCTCCATCGTCGCGCAACGCGTGTTCGACGATCCCAACCGCTCCTCCCGCGGCCGCACCATCACGCACGGTTTCCTCATCCACCTCAAGAACGAGATGGCGCTACCCGGCCTTCGCAGCCGTAAGCCAGCCAAGGCCGAGCTGCCGCCGATCGAAGCCGCCGACGATGCCGAGAAAGCCCAATGGTGGGCGCTGGCCGACATCAAGCGCGAGATGATGTTCGAGGACCATTACGACATCATCCTGGCGCGACGTGTTCAAGCAGCCGGTCACCGACCCAGGCAAGGGCAGCAAGCGCGGCCGTTTCGCGCTGCTGGCGACGCCGAGCGGCTACCAGACCGTTGCGGCGGCTGCCGGGCAGGATGACCTGCTGCGAACGGTCTACCGCGATGGGGAACTGCTGCAGGAGACCATGTTCGCGCAGGTGCGCGAGCGGGCCCACGAAGCTGCGACACGGCTGGCGGGATGCGCCTAGGCCAGCCGCCGATCTCATCGGGCCAAGGCGGCGATGTCGTGATCGAAGAAGCCGAGGTCCGCGGGATAGGTCGTGTTGGAGGGAAAACGGCCGATCAGCTTCACGATGATGTCCCGCCCTTGCCGTAGACTGCCCAGCGCGTCGTCATGCGCGTTCGAGTGCGCCTGCGCCGAGCCGATGCGCCAGTAGATCGCCGCCAAGTCGTGCTGCCATTCGGCGTTGCCGGGATCGGAGCGCACGAGCGGGGCCATGATCGCCAAGGAGGCTTGGAACCGGGTCATCGCCGCCGCGAGGTCGCCCTGTTGCAACTGAACGTCGCCGACGTTGTTGGCGGCGACCGAGAGCTCTCGCTGCGCCGCTGCATCGGCGCGGTTGGAGGCAAGCCGTGCGAACACCTCATAGCCGGATTGGAAGCTGGCCAGGGCCGCCGGGAGGTCTCCCAGCCGCAACTGCAAGGCGCCGACCGGAGTGTAGGCTTGCGCGAGATCATGCTGCGACCCGGCATTCGCTGGGTCGCGCTCGGCAAGGCGCAGGCGAATGGCCAAGGCCGACTGCTCGAGCGCCAAGGCGGCGGCCGGATCGTTCTGGTCCAGCTCGGCGTCCGCCACCCTCACATTGGCGGAAGCGAGGTCGCGTTGCGCGCCGGCGTCCGAGGCATCGGCCCTCGCGAGCCGCTCGCGAACGTCCAGGGCCGCTCGGTAGCTTGCCAACGCGCCGCCCGGATCCTGCAGAGCCGACTGCATGCGCCCGATCAGGTTGTCGCGCACGGCCAGCTCGCGCTGCCATGCGGCGTTGGCCGGCGCCTTCGCCACGAGTTGTTCGCGCACCGCCCGCGCAGCCACGAAGCTCTTCAACGCGGCCGGGTAGTCTTCCAGGTCGACGTAGATCGCGCCGATCTTCTCCTCATCCTCCGCCACCTGATGCTCCGCAGCCAAATCGTCGGGCGCCGCTTCGGCAAGCTGCGCGCTGATCGCGGTCGCCGCCTGCTGGCTCGCCAGCGCTGCACGATATTCCAGCAGCTTGGATTGCGCGTCGGCCATCTGCCGGTTCGACGAAGCGACGTTGCGCCGCCAGGCCGCATTTGCAGGTTCGGCGTCGGCAAGCCTTTGACGTATCCCAAGGGATTCCTTGAAGCTCGCGAGGGCCGCGGCGGCATTGCCTTGGCTTAGATGCAAGCCACCGACCAGGCTATCGAGCAGGGCAAGCTCGTTTTGCCGGACCGGACTGGTGGGGTTTGCTGCCAGAAGCCTGCTCTTGATCGCGTATGAGGCTTGAAGAGCGGTCAGCGCAGCCGCTTGGTCGCCCTGCAGGAAACGCGCGCTGCCGATATTCTCATGCAGGTCGGCAAGCTCGTGCTGGAGTTCGGCATTCGTCGCGTCCAGACCGGCCATCCCGATGCCGACCGACAAGGCTGCCTGATAGCTCGTCAGGGCCGCGCCCAGGTCGCCCTGCGCCACCTGCACGTCGCCGAGCCCGGCCTCAGACGACGCGAGGCCGCTCTGCCAGAGGCCGTTCGCCGGGTCCGTCGCCGCGAGCCGGCTGGATATCGCGATCGCAGCCTGATAGCTCGCCAGGGCCGCGGGCAGATCCCCCTTCATGCGCTGCGCAGCGCCAACCTGGCGAAGCGACTCGGAAAGGTCCGACTGAAAGCCGGTGTTGCTCGGGTCGATGCTGACGAGGCGCTCCCGGATGGCCCGGACGGCTTCGCTGTTCGACAACGCCGCGGGCACGTCGCCCTGCGACAGCTGCACGCCGGCCATCCTGCTGCGATCGTAGGCGGCATTGCGCTGCCGAACGGTGTTCCCGGCGTCCATCCGGGCGAGCAAGTCGCTTACTGCGAATGCCGCCTGATAGCTTGCCAAGGCGGCCGGCCGACTGCCTTGGGCCACCTGCACGTCGCCGATCCGTTCATAGGCGGCGGCTACGTCGCCCTGCGCGGCGGCGTTTGCCGGATCGGCGTCGGCGACGTGCCTGCTGATCGCCAGGTCCGCCTCGTAATGCGTGAGCGCCGCCGGCAGGTTGCCTTGCGACCGGATGACGTCGCCGATCTCCTGATGCATCATCGCGCTGGTCAACTGCCAGTAAGCGCTCGCCGGATTTGCTTTCGCCTCGTCTTCGGCAAGCTTGAGCGCGTCCTGATAGTAGATGAGCTCCGACGCGAGATCGCCCTTCAGCCCGTACGTTTGCGCGAGCCGCAGGAACGCGTTGAGGAAGTCCTCGGCGTAGTCGTAGTTGCCCGCCTTCACCAACTTTTCGTTGATCGCGTACGCAGCTTGGAAGCTCGCGAGCGCAGCCGGCATGTCGCCCTGCGCGCGCAACGCGTCGCCGATCTCCGTGTCGGCCAGCGCGAGCCCGTGCTGGAAGGCGGCGCTGCCCGGGTCGGCGGCCGCAAGCGACTGGGCTACGTCTTGCGCCTGCCGTGCCGTCGCAAGCGCGCTGTTGGTGTCGCCCAGGGTGCGAAGGGTCCGCGATGTCTCGACCAGCGCGCCGGCCTGGCTGGCGCGCAGCGCGGGCGTGGACTCGCCGGATGCGAGCAGTTGGTCCTGCAACTGGCGGGCGCGGTCCAGGATGTCCTTGACGGTCGCAACCGGCACGCCGACGACGTAGCTGAACTTCTCCGCCAGATCGAACACCAGCTTGTTCGCGGTCTGCGTGGCGAGGGTGAGGCTGCGCTGCGCCCGGTCGCGCTGCTGACCGGCCTCGCGCCACTGCCAGCCGGCCAGGGCGGCGAGCACGACGGCCGCGGCCAGGCCCGCCCGGGTGCGTTGCGTGGTGCGCCGGCGGGCGGCGGCCAGCGCCTCAACATCGCGGATGCGCCGCTCCTGCTCGGCCCGCTCGCGGTCGCGCCGGGCTGCGTCGGCGTCGGCGGCCTGGGCGATGAACTCCCGCATGGCGGCCGGCAGATCGGCGCCGAACCGCGCCAGCAGCCCTTGCGCACCGTCCAGCAACGCCGGCGACAGGTCCAGATGGCTCTGCTTTGCCTCCGCCTCCGTCCAGTCGCGCACCAGCGGCTCCAACGTGCGGCGCACGCGGATCAGCGCCGCGGTGTCGGCCACGATCGCCACCGCCTGCGGCCAGATGCGCAGCAGCGCCTCGTGCACCGGGCGCACCAACGCGCCTTCAGTGGTCAGCAGCCGCTTGGCGACGAACGCAGCCACCAGGGCGGCGCGGGGCGCGCTGTCGCGCTCGAACGCCGCGCGGTCCAGCGCGCTCGCCAACGGCGTCGGCTGTCCGGTGCGCGGGTCGGTGACGACGTCCGCCACCAGCCCGGCGACCAGGGCCGGCAGTTCCGCGCGCGCCGGTTCATCCAGCGTGGCGAGCGCGTCGTTGGCGGTCCGCGTCACCGCGTCGTCCATGCCGAGATAGTCCGCAAAGCGCAGCACGCCATCGCCGCGCGCCGCCTCGGCCGCATACAGCCGCGCGAGGCTCACCTGCAGCAACGGCAGCGCGTCGCCGCCTCGCGCGTCCGCCGCCAGCCCCGCAGCCAGCGACCGGCCGTCGCGCTGCTCGAACGCCAGCGGCGGCGCGCAGGCGGCGACCGGCCCGGTGATGATCGCCTCCAGCTCCGCGGCGGACGGCGGCAGCAGGTCCAGCGTGGCGCCGTCCTGCCGCAGGCCGACCAGCGCGTCCACCTCCTGGAACCCGGCATAGGCGTCGCTGCGCAGCGCCATCACCACCGTCGCCAGGCGTTGCCGCACCATCGCGGCGAGCAGCGCGGACCACGAATTCGCAACGGCGGGCGCTGCCTCGGCGAACAGCCGCTCGGCCTGGTCGATCCCCAGCAGCAACCGGGCCGGACGCGGCGCGTCGAACCCGGCCTCCCCCTGGCGGCGCACGGCGGCGCGGTCCAGCGCGTCGCGCAATGGCGCCAGGGCGATCATCGGTTCGCCGGCGAGTTGCCGCGCCAGCATCTCGCGGGTGCGGAACGTGCCGGCGCGCAGCTCCGCGCCGAGTGCGGCATCGGTGAACAGCGCGTCGGCCAGCGCCGCGAACGGGTCCGCGCCAGGCGTCATCACCGCGCAGCGCCACAGGTCGACCTCCGGGAGGGCGCCCGGTTGCAACAGCCGGGGCAGCAGCCCGGCGCGCAGCAGCGAGGACTTGCCCGCGCCGCTCGCGCCCAGCAGCAGCAGGAACGGCGCGCGACCGGGGGCGTCGGCCTCGCGCAGCCGGGTCACGGCCTGCCCGATCGCGCCGTCGCGGCCGAAGAACACGCTGGCGCGATCGGCCTCGAATGCAGCCAGGCCGGGGAATGGCGAGCCGTGCAGGAGCCGGTCCCAGACCGGGCCGTGCGGCAGGAAGCCGCGGCCGGCGAGCCACTGGCGCAGACAGTCTTCCACCTTCACGGCGAACTCGTCGGTCGACAGGTAGGTCTGGAAAGCGGCGACGAACTGGCCGGCCTGAGTCAGGAACCAGCGGTCGAAGAAGCCCTTCAGCCGGCTCCACTGCGCCTCCACCTCCGGCCGGTCAGGCGCGTCCAGCCCGACTTGCGGCGCGTGGGGATAGCGGAAGACGTACACGTCAGGCACACGCTTGCCCGCCTTGCGGACCTCGATGGCCGACAGGATTTCGTAGGCGGTTCCGCTCGGGTAGGGTTCGCCGGACGGCAGCGGCGGGAACTCCGGCGGCAGCGGCGTGCCCAGCCGGCCGCGGAACACGGCGACGACGACGTCGCATTCGCCCGCCTCGGGGATCTGCCGCTGGAACGTGTCGTGGGCCGAGTAGTAGCTGCGTTCCCACCGCACCGTCTCGATACGGACGCGGCCGGCGAACTCGGCGTTCAGACGCTCCACAACGAAGTCGATGCGGCGACGCTCGCCTGGAACGTCGCCTGGGGAAGAAACGAACAGGCGGAGCACTTGCTCGGTCATTGTGGCCTCACGACGTATTCTGGCGGTGCTTAACCGATCCGGCGCCCGGTAACGAGGAAGCGTTTCACAGGTGAACACCGCCGCAGCGCCAGCACGTGAGCGCAACCGGAGGCCGCCCAGGGCGATGCCGAGATGATGGACGATGCCCTCGAGCCGCGACGTGCGCCGGGCTGCCCGCAACGCCACCGTGTCGGCCAGTCGCTCGCCGAAGATCATCCGCGGGCAGCCAGCGTTGCCGCACCGGAACCGGCGCACCTGGACCGGCGGGTGCACGGCTCGGCCGTGGAAAGGAATATCCATTAGGCGCCGCTCGTAGCGACTATGGACCTGCCCCGATCTCCTGCCGCACTCGGGACACGCAGCCTCCAGAGCGACTGATTGTGACGACGGCGGCCACGAAGCAGGTCACGGAGTTCGCCGTGCTCTCTGCAGAAGCGCCTGGCTGACGGATCAGATTTGAAGCCCCTCATACATCGGATCTCGCTCAGGTCTCGCAGCGTCAGCCGGCAGCGCAAAAGGCAGAACACCACGAAGGCAATGACGTTGCTGGGCAGGCTGGTCCGGTGAGCGCTCCGCCGCTACGCTCGTTGAACTGGCGGCCGCAGTCTCGGCGACGGGCGCCTGCACGGCGCCTTCGTCCTCCACGGCCGTTCCCCCAGCCCGAAGTGATCATGACAAGCATCGCGATCGCGTTGGTCCAGTGCATGATCCGGACCGACCAGGCATGTAGGCGCCTGCCGTCGCGTCGGCTCGATCGAGATACATTCGCCTGAGCCATGGTGTG
Organism: uncultured Acetobacteraceae bacterium; assembly: GCA_964242925.1. Classification (GTDB taxonomy): domain Bacteria; phylum Pseudomonadota; class Alphaproteobacteria; order Acetobacterales; family Acetobacteraceae; genus LMUY01. The sequence goes on along the minus strand of CAXTBW010000034.1, from coordinate 23,901 downwards.
CGGCCTCCAGTCGGCGCGGTTGACTGTCTTCGTCCGACGAAGGCAAACCGTTACGTCGGCCTGTCAAGCATGTGCACCCATGCCGGCAAGCTCGAGCAGCCGGGCGCCCGCCCGCTCGCTTACCCGGCGTCCCTCTTCCGACCACGGCTCCGCACTCGCCCGGACGGCCGCGAGGAGGGCTGCAGGCGCGTTGTATACCGTGACGTCGAAGGGGGGCTTCGGGTCGTATTCCAGCATCAGCTGCAGCCGGCTTGCGACGTCCTCCCCGCAGAGTTCGGCAGCAAGGGTGAAGCCGAAGTCGATCCCCGCTGTCACCCCACCCCCCGAGATCCGGTTGCGGTCGACGACGACCCGGGCGTCGACGGGGATCGCGCCCATCAGTGCGAGCTGGTCGCGCGACAGCCAATGGCAGGCCGATCGGTATCCCTGCAGCAGCCCGGCGGCTGCCAGGATCAGCGAGCCTGCGCAGACCGAAGTGACGTAACGCGCCGTGGCGCCGATCCGAGCGATGAACGCGAGCGTCTCGCCGTCCTCCATGACCTCATTCCGGCCGGGGCCGCCGCCGACGCACAAGACGTCCAACGCCGGGCAGGTCTCGAACGTCGTCGTCGGTATGACGATAAGCCCGACATCGCTCGTCACGGGTTCGATACGCTTCCAAAGCAGGTGCATCCGAGCGTTCGGAAGCCGGGCCAGCACCTCGAACGGGCCGGTGACGTCGAGTTGGGTCATACCGGGAAAGAAGACGATTCCGATCTCGATTGTCTTGCCGATCATCGCGTTGCCTTGCCTGCTCGCTCATCGAAGCGACGATCGACCCAGGGGCGTGCATCGGAAAGGTCATTCACCCCGCATTTCCTGCCAGTGCCTGTTCGACGCCGCGCGAATGGCAGTGACAGCGTCAAAGGCGGGGTCCATGGTCGGCTGCCGTCCGGCTCAGCAGAAACGGGCGCGGTATTCCTGCGGGCCCACGCCAAGCAGCCGGTGGAAGCATCGGCGCATCCGCTCCTCCTCGAGGAACCCGCACCTGACCGCGATCGCCTTGACGCTCAGCCGGGTATCTTCCAATTCGCGGCGCGCCGCTTCCAGCCTGAGTTTCTCGACGGTCTTGGCGGGCGTGCGACCGGTCCGTTCGGCATAGAGGCGCGCGAAGGTGCGAGGACTCAGGCCGGCCCGCTCTGCAAGCACCTCGACGCGAAGGTCGTCACCCAGGTGAAGCTGGATCCAGTCGTGGAGCTTGCCGAACGAGCCGTCGCCATCGGCCTGAAGCCGGAGAGGCACGCTGTATTGCGTTTGGCCCCCGGGGCGCTTCAGGAAGACGACGAGCTCCCGCGCGATCCGGATGGCCTCGCTGCGCCCGCAATCCTGCTCCACCAGCGCCAAGGCGAGATCTATCCCGGCCGTAGCGCCCGCCGAACTCCAGATCTGACCATCCTGCACGTAGATTGCGTCGGGCAGGACTGTCGTTGAGGGGTGCTGCGTTTGGAGAAGCGAACACGAGCCCCAATGGGTGACCGCCTTCCGCCCCTCCAGCAACCCCGAAGCTGCGAGCACGAAGGCCCCCGTGCATACAGAACAGATCCGTCGGGCTGATCTCGCTTGACTAGCCATCCAGCTGGTCAAAGCTGCATCAGTCGCAGCCGCGTAGACGCCATGTCCGCCAACGATGACGATCGTGTCAGCGCTATTCATCGCCGCAAGGCTGCTCGTTTGAATTTCCACCCCAGAAGACGTCCGGATAGGTCCGCCCTTGGTGGAGCAGATGCTTATCCGGTAGTCCGATCCCCTGGTCGCACCCGCTTCGTTGGCAATCTCGAACACCTGCAGTGGGCCCGCAAGGTCGAGAAGCAGAGCATCGGGAAAGATGACGAAACCAACGCTGCGGGTAAGGTGGCTTGCACGACCGTGCTCCTGACGCCCCGAGGATAGGAGCGGATCGACAACCTCGAACGGCCGTATGGCTTTGAAGCGCGCGCCTGCGGTCTCGAACACCTGGACCGTGCCGGGGCGGGAGTGACGGCGTGACATAGGTCAACTCCAGGCAATGCGGCGGTCGCACATTCAGGTGTATTACGTTGGTCTTCTATCTTTACCTCCGCTCAATCGTGCATAGGCTCGTCCTGCCCGCAAGTGGCGTCATCCGATTTGACCAGCGCCCGCACCGGGCTGGCGTTGCGGACCTCCGCTTCATCGTCGGAACAGCCAGCGCCCGGTCGTCGACCCGAGCCAGCGGCCCGGCGCCGTCCACCACGACCACCTCGCCGCCCCGATCGGCACGAGCTCGTCCACGGATTTCACCCCGGTTCGCCCGGATGCTCCGAGGGCTGTTACTGTTAGAGTCTGTTTGAATAGTCGCGCACGAGCCTGCGCCCGCGCGTCCTCCAGCCTAAGGCGCGTTCGACCACCCGGCGTCGCGGTAGGACCTTGGAGCCTGCGTCTTTGTCGGTTCAACGGTTCGACGCACGAGTGACAGTCTGTCGTTCAGACGCGCAGGGGATGATTGATGCAGTGCGAGGACGTCATGGAGGCCGAAACAGTCCCGGTCAGCTTCGTGGCGACCAACGCCCGCGCGGTCGATAGCAAGGCGCTCTTCGCGCTGGTCGACGTCGAGATGCAGGTCGCCGGCGTCGCCTTCAGCATCTCGGCGTCCAAGCCCGGCGTGAGCCTGATGGCGACACCTCCGTTCGGCTTCCGACTTTCAAGGATGCCGATGGCTCTTGGAAAGCGGCTGTCCAAGTGCCGGACGAGGTCCGCGGCCCTCTCGCTGCCACCGTGCTTGCCTTCCTCGTGGACGAGGGCATCGCCAAACGGCGCTTCGAGCCATCTTCGTATGCTACTAAGGACGAAGCTATGAAGAAGGTTTCATAGCCGAAGCCAGCCGACGCTCGCCGCAGCGTGGGCGTTATCCCGGCCGAGAGGCCAGCCGCTCGCCGCCGATAAGGGCCAGGCCTTCCGAGACGGATGCGAAACACCCGGTCAACCGCGTCACCGAGCTGCTGCCCTGGAACATCAACCGGTCACCCGATCCAGCCGCCGGAACCGTCAAGCAGTAATCCCGCGGCCTCCCTCGGACGCTTACTGCACAGCGTCTTGCGCGGACCATGCTCGGCCGGAACGTCGATCCAACGCCCGCCCGACTGCAGCGCAACGATGATGCCGCTGATCACCCGCCGATCACCGACGCGCGCCACACCCCGGGGTTTGTTCGGAAGCAACGGCGCAAGCCGCTCCCACTGCGTGTCATTCAGCCAAAAGCCTTCTGGCATAAACCAACTCCCCTAACGGGGAACGGTGAGCCACGACATCGCGCGCCGCGGCAAGATGTTTATGGGTCCGGACCTAGATCACTGGTCCTGAACTTCTGAGCATCCGGTGCTCCCAATCTTCATAGCGCCATGTCGGGTATCTAGCTGGCCGCACTATCAAGCGATTAGGCGCCCAGGGGCGGCATTCCCCCGGTGACCTGCTCGGCCACGAACTCCAGGACGGCCCGCACTGCCGGCATGCGCCGTAGGTCGGAGTGGACGACCAGGTAGATCTCGCGAGTGGCCCGCTTGAGATCGACAGCGAGCGCCACCAGCCCAGGATCCTGGTAGGCCATGAAGCAAGGCAGGGCGGCGATCCCAATGCCCGCTCGCGCCGCAGTCGCTTGGCAAGCCAGATCGTTGGCGCGGAACACGATCGGGCGGTTGGCCGCGAATTGGAGAAGCCATTTTTGCTCCAACACGTCCTCGAGCGTGGAATCGTAGGCAAGGAACTCCCAGTCGGACGGCGGCCGGTCCGTGTAGCCGGGAGCGGCGTAGAGCCAGAACTCCATTGTGCCGATCTTCCTCGCGACGCTGCTAGCCTCCTTTGGTCGGCTGATCCGAACGGCGATATCGGCCTCCTGCTGGCTCAACGATGCAACCGCCTGGTGGCCGAGCAGCGTCAGAGCAAGCTCGGGATAGAGACGACGTAAGGCCGGGAGCCGGGGCGCCAGAAAGAAACTGGCGAAGGTCGGTGGCGTGCTGAGCGTAACAGCGCCCGACAAGGGCGAGTGGTGCGCCTTTACGGCACGCTCCAACGCATGGGCTTGAGCCTGCATGCCCCGGCCCAGGGCAGCGATCCGTTGTCCCGCCTCGGTCAGCACCCAACGCTTGGGCAGCCGCTCGATCAGCGCGCTGTCGAACACCTGCTCCAGGGCTGACACCCGGCGGCCAACGGTCGCATGATCCACCTTCAGGGCGCGTGCGGCGCCGGACAGCGTGCCTGTCTCGGCCAGCGCGATGAAATGGCGCATATCCTCCCAGTCGAACATCCGTGCAAATTCTCACAAGGGCTGTGAGATAATACCGCGTTCCGCTTGAAGGTGTCGAAGCCTAACTGTCTGCGCATCGGACCCGGACCGGGCTCGGACCTGAAAGGTCGCCACCATGAAAATCTACGATCGTCCGGGTTTCCCAAACCCGGCGCGCATTCGAATCGTGCTCGCGGAGAAGAAGCTGGACGCGGAGATCGAGTTCGTGTCGGTCGACCTGATCGGCGCCGAACACAAGCAGACAGCGTTCCTCGCCAAGAACCCATCGGGCGTGCTTCCCGTGCTGCAACTCGATGACGGGACGTATCTCTCCGAGAGTACTGCGATCACCGAATATCTGGACAACCTCGACGGCCATCCGGTCCTGACCGGCGAGACGCCGCGTGAAAAGGCTATGATCCACATGATGCAGCGGCGCGCCGAGGCCGATGTGCTCGACGCGGTTGGCAACTATTTTCACAACGCGACGCCGGGCCTGGGACCGATACTGCAGGTCTACAAGAACCCGGACTGGCATGACCGGACAGCCTGGGGAAACCAGCAGCGCGACAAAGCTCTGGATGGCCTGAAGTATTTCGACCGGGTGCTGCAGACGACTCCTTTCGTGGCTGGCGACAAGTTCTCGATGGCCGATATCACGCTGTTCGCCGGCATGATGTTCGCGGACGCCGCTGGTGTCGCCATCCCGGAAGACACGAGGGCCTTGGCTGCCTGGCGTTCAAAGGTGGCCGAATTGCCGAGCGTGAAGAACCGCAGCGGACAAGCGTTCCAAACCGAGGACCTTCGCCGCCTCGGCTTCTAATGCGACCGGCTTCAGCACGAAGAAGCCACAGCATGCACCTTACCCAGGACCACATCATGTCTGCAACGAATACGACCATCGATGCGTCCCGCCGCGCTCTCCTCGCGGGCGGTGTCGGAGCAGGTGCTGCCGCTGCCTTGCTGGCAATGTCGAGCGTGACAGAGGCCGCAGCGCCTGCCTCCTCCCTTGCGGGCAAACTCACCGCGAACACTCTCACCACCAAGGATGGCACGGTGCTCTATTACAAGGATTGGGGCGCCGGTCCGGCGGTCGTTTTCAGCCACGGCTATCCGCTGTCGTCCGATGCCTGGGACTACCAGATGATGTTCCTGGCCCAGAACGGTTACCGGGTGATCGCACATGACCGTCGCGGCTTCGGCCGCTCAAGCCAGCCTCGACAGGGTTACAACTACGACGATTTCGCCGACGACCTCGCCGCCCTGATCAACGCCCTCGATCTGCGCGACGCAACGCTCGTCGGTCACTCCATGGGTGGCGGCGAAGTGGCTCGTTATATCGGGCGCCATGGTGAAGGCCGTATCAAGAAAGTCGTGCTGGTGGCGGCGGTGACCCCGTTCCTGCTGCAAACACCGACGAACCCGAACGGCGCGCCCAAAGCCGTCTTTGACAGCTTTCGCGACGCTGTGACCGCGGATCGCTCGCAGTGGAATAAAGACGTCTCAATGCCGTACTATGGCTGCAACCGTCCTGAAGCAAAGGTGTCGGAGGGCGTGCGCGACGAATACTGGCGTCAGGGCATGGCGACCGGCATCCTCGCAGCCTACGAAGCGATCGGCGCGTTTTCCGAGACCGACTTCCGGGACGATCTCAAGAAGATTACTGTGCCGACCCTCGTCGTCCACGGTAGCGACGACCAGATCGTGCCGATCGCGATCTCCGGCGATCTGACTGCAAAGATGGTCAGGAAAGCACGTCTGTCGGTGTACGATGGCGCGCCGCACGGCTTGATCGTCACTCACAAGGACAAGCTGAACGCCGAACTGCTGTCGTTCCTCCGTACGTAGGATCATGGACATGCGCGCTTATCGGTTCGACCATTTCGACAGCCTGGATGGTCTTCGTATGCGGGAGGAGGGCGCGCCGGTCGCGCAACGGGGCGAGGTGCTGATCCGCATTCATGCCGTCTCGTTGAACTCCCGCGACCTTGCCATGCTTCGCCGCCGGAACGCTTACCCGTTCAAGACTGGGCTGATACCGGACGAAACGGTGTCAGCATGACGACCTCGAGTCACGGAGTCGCTATCGGACATTAGGAATGCGCCACGTAATGTCTTGGACGAGGTCGATAGCCGACCTGTCGCGCGACGGCGCTTCGCCCCGCAAGGACGTCGTCCTTGGGACGAGGGGGGTGCGTATGGTCTATTGATCGGATGAACGCGCCCGAGATCGCCAGTTCCCGCCCATCCCCGGCCGACCCCGTTCTGCGGGATGCGCTGCTGGACCTCGTGGCGCTCGGTGTTCGCCTCGCGCGGGTGGCGACGGAGGTGGCCGAGGTCGAAGGCCGGGTCGTCGCCATCGTCACCGCGGAACTGCCCGAGAGACTGGACGACGCCGGGTCGATGATCGAGGCGCGGGAGGCCGGCAGCGCCGTGGACTCGGCCGAGACGGCGCTGGCGAACGCGTCCGCGCGGATCGGGTCGGCGGCGCAGGCGTTCGACCGCGCCTCGCGCGCGGTGCGGCGGACGGTTGCGCTGATCCAGCGGATCGACTCCGGCTGGCCGCGCCGCGGCGGGTCGGATGACCACCGGGCGTTGGTTCGGCGGCAGGTGGCCCGCAGCGTTGGCGAGCGGATCGCCCGGCATCACGATGGCGAGGCGGCCGAGCGGCTGTTCGACGATCTGACCGAACGGCTGGATGCGCTGGAGCTCGACGGCGAGCTGGACGGGCCGGCGGAGATGGTGATCGCGCAACTCTGCCGCGAGCTCGGGCTGGCTGGGCTGGGTCCGGTCCAGTTGACGGGCGCCGCGCAGAGAACCAGCGCGCCTGGACCCGCGCCGTTTGCGGGCGATGATCCTGACGGGTGAGCGGCGGTTAGGCTGGCCCTTCACGGCGCCTCGGCGAAATCGCGTGCCCGCCGCCCTCACCCCGGCCCTCTCCCGTGAAGCACGGGAGAGGGAGAAGGCAGCGCGCCCTCCTCACGCGACCATGCCGTCAGGCGTAGCCCGGCGGCGGCGTGAACGCGCGCCAGTGGCGTTCCAGCAGCCCGGCCACCGCGATCGTGGTGCGGTCGGCGTGGAGCTTGCCGGCGATCTGCACGCCGTAGGGCAGGCCTTCTTGCGTCAGGCCCAGCGGCGCCACGGTGGCGGGCAGGTGGAAGCCGCCGATGATGCCGGGCCAGAACAGCAGGTCGTTGTACGAGATGTCCTGCCCGCCCACGACCAGGCGGCGGCGCCAGACCTCGCCCTCGTTCATGTGCGGCCAGGTGGGCGCCCCCAATGCCGGGCACAGCAGCACGTCCCACTGGCCGAAGAATGCGCCCCAGCCGCGGCGCATGCGGTGGCGGCGCTCGTTCAGGCCCAGCCATTGCGCGTGCGACATGCCAACGGCGCGGAACATGACGGCGTTGGCGGTGTGGTCGTCCGCATCCATCTGCGCCGCACGCGCCTGCACGACCGCGCGGTCCGCCTCGCTCGCGCGGCCGTCCAGCGCGGCGGACAGGAGTTGCAGGAACAGCGCGTAGGCCTCCGCCACGTCGAACGCGGGGCGGGCGGCGCGGTCCACCACGGCGCCGTGGCGCTCCAGCATGTCGGCCAGCGCCAGCAGCCCGGTCGTGACGGCCGGGTCGGTGACCTGGCCCGGCTGCTCCGCCCAGACCGCGACGCGCAGGCCGCGCAGCCCGGCGACGCGCGGCGGCGGCAGGCGCGCCTCCAGGTCCGACTCCGCCGGGTCCGGCCCGGCCAGCACGTCCAGCGCCAGGTATAGATCGGCGGCGGAGCGGGCGAGCGGGCCGATGACCGAGATGTCGGTCCCCGCCGCGTTCTCCGCCAGCGCGTGGCCGTACAGCGGCAGCAGGCCGTGGGTGGGCTTGTGGCCGAAGATGCCGCAAGCGTGGGCCGGTTGGCGGATCGAGCCGCCGATGTCGCTGCCCAGCTCCAGCGCGGAATACCCGGCCGCCACCGCCGCGGCGCCCCCGCCGGAGGAGCCGCCCGGAGTGGTGGCCAGGTTCCACGGGTTGCTGGTGCGGCCGTAATTCGCGTTGAAGCTCTGCCACTCGCCGAGCATGAGCGGCACGTTGGTCTTGCCGAACACCACCGCGCCGGCCTGCAGCAGCCGGTCCACCGCCAGCGCGTTGTGCGTCGCCAGGTGGTCCTTGAGCTCGGGCCTGCCCCAGCTGGTGGGCAGGCCGGCGACGTTGAAGCTCTCCTTCACCGTCATCGGCACGCCGTGCAGCGGCCCCTGCGGCATCATGTTGTCGAGCGCGCCCGCTCGCGAACGGGCGCGCTCGAAGTCCCGCACAACGACGGCGTTCGTGGCGCGGTCCAGCCGCTCGACCCTGGCGATCGCGTGGTCCAGCGCCTCCAGGCACCCCAGCTGGCGGGCGCGGATGGCGGCGGCGATCAGGCTGGCTGGTGCAAAGGAGAGGTCCATGGGCCTCAACCCATCATGGAGTTGAAGCCGCCGCCGTCGAGCAGCAGGTTTTGCCCGACGATGAACCCGGAGGAGGCGGCGCACAGGAACACGCAGGCGTCGCCGAACTCCGCCGGGTCGCCGACCCGGCCGGCGGGGGTGGTGGCGGCGCGGGCGGCGATCTCGTCCTCCACGGTGCGCCCGGCCTTGTGCGCGGCGGCGGCGGAGTTGGTGCGCAGCCGGTCGGTCAGGAACGGGCCGGGCAGCAGGTTGTTGATGGTGACGTTGTGCCGCGCCACCTGCCGCGCCAGCCCGGCGGTGAACCCGGTGAGCCCGGCGCGCGCGCCGTTGCTCATGCCGAGCGTGGCGATAGGCGACTTCACGCTGGCCGACGTGATGTTGACGATGCGGCCGAACTGGCGGTCGATCATGCCGTCCACCACCGCCTTCATCAGCGCGATCGGCGCCAGCATGTTGGCGTCCAGCGCGCGGATCCAGTCCTCGCGCTCCCAGTCGCGGAAGTTGCCGGCGGGCGGGCCGCCGGCGTTGTTGATCAGGATGTCGGGCGCCGGGCAGGCGGCGAGCGCGGCCGCGCGGCCCTCCGGCGTCGCGATGTCGCCCGGCACGGCGATGACGGTCACCCCCGTGGCGTCGCGGATCTCCTCCGCCGTGTGCGCCAGCGTCTCGGCGCCGCGCGCGGTGATGGTCACCGTCACGCCCTCGCGCGCCAGGGCCATGGCGCAGGCGCGGCCCAACCCCTTGCTGGCGGCGCAGACGAGCGCGGTGCGGCCTTTCAGTCCCATGTCCATGATCGCGGGTTCCTTAGGTTTGCGGACAGTAAACGCTGGCGCCGGTCGCCAGGCCATCGATCACGAGCCGGCGGACCTGCTCGGTCAACGGCAGCGGGCGGCGGGTGGCGCGGTCGACATGGACGTGGACGAAGTGGCCCTCCGCGGACGCCTCCTGCGCGTCGCCGCGGAACGCCGCCAGCTCCCACCGCACCGAAGTCGCGCCGATGCGGCCCAGCCGCAGGCCGATGGCGAGTTCGTCGGGGAACGCCACCTCGCGCAAAAAGCGGCAGCCGGTGTCGGCGACCATCCACATCGGCCCGGCGGTGAAGCCGAGCAGGTCGTTGTCCATCAGCCACCCCGTCACGGCGGTGTCGAAATAGGAGTAGTAGGTGACGTTGTTCACATGCCCGAACACGTCGTTGTCCATCCATCGCGTCGGCACGGAGCGGAACACGCGATAGTCGAGGCGGCGGCTGGGCGGCGGGCGGGAGGCAGCTTGCATCAAACGATGATGGACAGAGGCGGACCCGGGCGCTAGGTGCCGCACGCGATGAAATTCACGGTGATCACGACGGCGCTGCTGCTGGCCATGCCGCCGGCGGCTCGCGCTCACGCCATCCTGGTGGACAGCAAACCCGCGGCCCACGCTGCCATCCCGCCCGGACACGAGGCGATCTGGCTGCGCTTCAACTCGCGCATCGACCGGGAGCGCTCGCGCCTGGTTCTGGTGGGCCCGGACAGTTCCGAAGCGCGCCTGGCGATCGGCGCCGACGGGCCGCCGGACGTTATGACCGCGGCGGGCGACCTGCGCCCGGGCGATTACACCGTGCGCTGGCAGGTGCTGGCGGTGGACGGACATATCACGCGCGGCGACGTGCCGTTCACCGTGACGGCGCCCCCGGCCTCGGCGTCGCCTGTCGCGGCGCGTTAGCCGTGTCGCTGCTCGTCGACCTGTTCGGCTACCTGGAGATCGTGCTCCACGGGCTGGTGATCCTCAGTCAGTCGATGGCGCTCGGCGGCGTGTTGTTCCTGCTGCTGCTGGCGCGGCCGCTGGCGCCGGTGTTGCCAGGCGGGACGGACATCGCGCGCCGCACCGCCCACATCGCGGGGTGGGCCGCGCTCGCGCTGGTGGTGTGCGAGGGGCTGACGATCGCGCTGCAATCCGCCGTGCTGGTGGACACGGTGGACCTGACGGTGCGGCAGACGCTGGGCGCCGACTTCGCGATCGCCGGGCTGGTGAAATGCGCGGCGGCGCTGCTGCTGGCGCTGTGCCTGCTAGGCTGGCGCGCCGCTCCGGCCGCCCCGCTGCTGGGGCTGGGCGTGGTGACGCTGGCGGCGGCCACGCTGTCCACCCACGCCGCGGCGCGCATGGAGTATAGTGGCCCGCTGCTGGCGGTGGAGGCGCTGCACCAGCTCGGCGCCGCCATTTGGGTCGGCGGCATCCCGTGCTTCCTGCTGGCGCTCGGCCGGGTGCATGACGGGCGGGCGTGGCGGCTGGTGGCGTCGCGGTTCTCCCGCATGTCGATGGCGGGCGTGGCCTGCATCGTGGTGTCGGGCGCCACGATGGGGCTGTTCTACATCGGCGCCTGGTCGGCGGTGTACGGCACCGCCTACGGCGTGATGGTGACCGCGAAGGTCGCGATGTTCGGCGCGCTGCTGCTGCTGGGCCTGGGCAACTTCCTGACCACGGCGCACCTCCGCAGCGACCCCGGCGCGTCCGTGCTGCGGATGAAGCGGTTCGCCGAGGTCGAGGTCGGGATCGGCATCTCGATCTTCTTCGCCGCCGCCTCCCTGACCTCCGTGCCGCCGGGCATCGACCTCAAGCAGGACCGCGTCAGCTGGGCGGAGGTGGTGGAGCGCAACACCCCCGTCTGGCCGCGGCTGCACTCCCCCGGCTACGACCAATTGGGCATCCCCGAGCTGCAGGCCAAGCTGGACCGCGACGCCGCCGCTTCCTCCGCCGCAGCGCCGCCCGCGTCGATCCCGGGGTCGGGCGTCCTGCCGCCGCGCAACGCCGCCGACATCGCGTGGAGCGAGTACAACCATCACTGGGCTGGCCTGTTCGTCCTGCTGGTCGGCGGGCTGGCGCTGCTGAGCCAGGCGGGGGTGCGCTGGGCGCGGCACTGGCCGCTGGCGATGCTGGGCCTGGCCGGCTTCCTGCTGATCCGCTCGGACCCGGAGGTGTGGCCGGTCGGCACGGTCGGGCTCTGGGAGTCCCTGCGTGACGTGGAGGTGCTGCAGCACCGGGTGTTCGTGCTGCTGCTGGTGGTGTTCGCGCTGTTCGAGTGGAGCGTGCGGACAGGTCGGCTGCGTGGCCTTAAACTGGACCAGCGGCGGGCTGCCCTGGTGTTCCCGCTGCTGACCGCCGCCGGGGGCGCGTTGCTGCTGACGCACAGCCACGCGATCTCCAACGTGAAGGACCAGCTGCTGATCGAGCTGACGCACACGCCGCTCGCCCTGGCCGGCATCGGCGCCGGCTGGGCCCGGTGGCTGGAGCTGCGGCTGACCGGGCGGGGCGCGCGGATCGCGGGCTGGGTCTGGCCGGTGTGCTTCCTGGTGTGCGGCGCGGTGCTGCTGGTCTACCGCGAGGCGTAAGGCCTCATTTCTTCCGCCGCAGCGGCAGGTTGGTGCGGTAGATCACTCGCTTCAGCGCGAATGCCGACCGCACGCCGCGCACGCCGGGCAGCCGCGTGAGCCGCGTGCGCAGGAACTCCTCGTAGGCGCCCAGGTCGACGGCCACCACGCGCAACAGGTAGTCGGCGGCGCCCGTCATCAGCATGCACTCCATCACCTCTGGCAAGTCCGCGACGGCGTGCTCAAATGCTTCGAGCAACTCCTGCGTCTGGCCGACCAGCTCGACCGACACCATCACGTTCACCGGCAGCCCGACCCGGTCCTGATCCAGCAGCGCTACGTAGCCGGTGATGACGCCGCTCTCCTCCAGCAGCTTCTGCCGGCGGTGGGCCGGGGAAGGCGACAGACCGGCCGACTCTCCCAATTCGCCCGTCGTGGCGCGGCCATCGCGTTGCAGGTGTTCGAGGATGGACAGGTCAATCCGGTCGAGCCGCATGCACAAACCTTCTATATTGCAACGCACCATTGGCCAATCCTGCCAATTATGCCGTGGCGCGAATCAAAATACGACAGCCTTCACCACCTACTTTTCGGCTACGGTCAAAGCCATATCGCGGCTGGAGGACGTGTCATGGACGTAGGTCTCGGAACCCACCCGATCACGCTCGAGAGCCGCTATGCGGAGCTGGACACCCCGGTGCTGCTCACCGGCATCCAGGCGCTGGTGCGCGTGCTGCTGGAGCAGGCGCGGCTTGACCGCGCGGCCGGCCGCAACATCGGCGGGCTGGTGTCGGGGTATCGCGGCTCCCCCCTCGGCGGCCTGGACCAGGAGCTGTGGCGCCGCGAGAAGCTGCTGACTGCGCACGGCATTCGCTTCCAGCCCGGCCTGAACGAGGACCTCGCCGTCACCATGCTGTCCGGCGGGCAACAGCTCGACGCCTACCCGGGGGCCACCGTCGAGGGCGTGTTCTCGATGTGGTACGGCAAGGGGCCCGGCGTGGACCGTTCCGCCGACGCGCTGCGGGTCGCCAACGCGTTCGGCAGCCACCGCAACGGCGGCGTGCTGTGCATCGCGGGCGACGACCACGGCGCGCACTCCTCGACGTTCGCGCACCAGACCGACCAGATTTTCGAAGCCGTCATGATGCCCGTGCTGCAGCCGGCCGACGTCGCGGAGATCGTGACGTTCGGCCTGGCCGGCATCGCCATGTCCCGCTTCTGCGGCCTGTGGGTCGCCATGAAGACCATCGCGGAGACGGCGGAGCAGGCCGCCACCGTGAGCATCCCCTCAATCCGCAGCTTCGTCACGCCCGAAATCGCCGTCCCGCCTCACGGCTTCAACCTGGACACGCACCTGAAGTGGCCGGCCGAGCGGTTCGTGTTCGAGAGCCGCATGCTGGACGAGCGCCTGCCCGCCGCCCGCGCCTGGTGGCGCGCCAACGGCCTGGACCGGGTGACGCAGGGCGCCGCCGACGCGCCGATCGGCATCGTCACCGTCGGCAAGGCGCATCACGACGTGCTGCACGCGCTGGACGCAATGGGCCTGGCGCAGCATCCGGGCCTGGCGATCTACAAGGTCGGCATGACCTGGCCGCTCGAGACGGAAGGCTTGCGCGCCTTCGCCAAGGGCCGGCGCGCGCTGCTGGTCGTGGAGGAGAAGCGCTCGTTCGTGGAGGCGCAGGTCCGCACCGCGCTCTACAATTTGCCGGCCGACGCGCGGCCCGTGATCCTCGGCAAGGGCGACCTGGACGACGCGCCGCTGCTGCCGGCCGCGATGGAGCTTTCGCCCGAACTGGTCGGAAGCGCGCTCGCCCGCGTGTTGCCGCAGTTCGGCATCGCCGCGCGCGCGCCCGACGAGCCGGGGGCGCTGGAGCGCCCGGACGGCCTGGTGACCCGCGCGCCCACCTTCTGCGCGGGCTGTCCGCACAACACCTCCACCCGGCTGCCGGACGGCTCGTTCGCCATGGCGGGCATCGGCTGCCACGTGATGGCGGTCCAGCACACGCCGAACACGGGCGCCTTCAGCGTGATGGGCGGCGAGGGCGCCGCCTGGACCGGGCTCGCGCCGTTCACCAGCCTGCCGCACATGTTCGTCAACATGGGCGACGGCACGTACCAGCACTCCGGCCTGCTCGCGATCCGCCAAGCCCTCGTGGCCAAGACGCGCATGACCTATAAGCTGCTGTACAACGACGCCGTCGCCATGACCGGCGGGCAGCCGACCGAGGGCGGCCCGGGCGTGATCGACATGGCGCGCCAGGTTTGGGCCGAGGGCGTCGGCAAGATCGTGGTGGTCGCCGATGACCCGGCGCGCCTGCCTGCCGCGTCCGACCTGCCGCCCGGCGTCGGGCGCTTCGGCCGCGACGAACTGGACCAGGTGCAGCGCGATTGCGCGGCCTACGAGGGCGTCTCCGTCATCATCTACGACCAAGTCTGCGCCACCGAGAAGCGCCGCCGCCGCAAGCGCGGCAAGATGGCGGTGGCCGACGTCAAGGTCAGCATCAACGCGCGCGTCTGCGAGAACTGCGGCGACTGCACGACGCAATCGCACTGCATCGCCATCGAGCCGATCGACACCGATTATGGCCGCAAGCGCCGCATCTCGCCCACCAGCTGCAACACCGACCTGTCGTGCCTCAAGGGCTTCTGCCCCTCGTTCGTGACCTCCGCGACCGACGCGCCGGCCCAGGACAACGCGGCCGAATGGCAGGCGCGCGAGGCGGAGCTGGAGGCGGCGTTGCCCGCGCCGGCGCTGCCCGACCTGGCGACGCCGTGGCGCGGCCTGTTCGCCGGGATCGGCGGCGGCGGCATCGTGACGGCCGGCGCCGTGGTGGCCATGGCGGCGCATCTCGAGGGCAAGCAGGTCAGCACGCTGGACTTCACCGGGCTGGCGCAGAAGAACGGCGCCGTCATCTCCCACGTGCAGATCGCCGACCACGGGCTCGACGTGGTGCGGATCCCGACGGGCGAAGCGGACGTGATGCTTGCCGCCGACCTGGCCGTGGGCGCCCAGCGCGGCGTGCTGGAGCGGATGCGCCGCGGCGGCACGGTGATCGGCAACCTCGACCTGCAGGTCAGCACCGCGTTCATCAGCGACCGCGACACGGTGATCGACGCCGGGTTGCACCGCCGCGTGATCGACCGCGCGGTGGGCGGCAACGCCAGCACCTACCTGCGTGCAACCGCCCTGTCGGAGCGGCTGTTCGGCCAGGCGCAGGCGCTCAACACGCTGATGACCGGGCTCGCCTGGCAGGCGGGGCTGCTGCCGGTGAGTCAGGAGGCGCTGCTGCGCGCGATCGAGTTGAACGGCACCGCCGTCGCGCTCAACCGCCGCGCCTTCGCCTGGGGCCGCATCCTGCAGGCGCGGCCCGAGCTGGCCGACGCCGTGCTGTCCGGCGCGTCGCCCGTCCCGATGACGGTCGAGGCGTTGGTGGACGCGCGCGCTGCGGAGCTGACGCGTTATGGTTCGACCCGTCTCGCCAAGCGCTATCGCCGCGTGGCGGACCGGGCCGCGGCGCGTGAGGCGGCGGTGTTCGGCCAACCCGGCCCGTTCGCGCGCGCCGTCGCCGAGGGGCTGTTCCGCGCCTACGCCTACAAGGACGAGTACGAGGTCGCCCGGCTGCATGCGGCCGCCAGCTACGGCGAGAAGCCGGTGTTCCACATGGCGCCGCCGCTGATCTCCCGCACCGACAAGGCGACCGGACGCAAGCGCAAGGTGGCCATCTCCGGCCGCATCGCGCTGCCGCTGTTCCGGCTGCTGCAGCACGGCAAAATGCTGCGCGGCACGCCGCTGGACCCGTTCGGCTGGCAGGCGGACCGTCGCGCCGAACGCGCCTTCGCCCGCGACACGGAGGCGAGCGTCGCGGAGGCGACCGCCAAGCTGCGCGCTGAGACGCTGGATGCCGCAGTGACGCTCGCGGAGATCCCGATGCACGTCCGCGGGTTCGGCCCGATCAAGGAGGCGGCCATGCGCGACGCCGCCCCGCAACGCGCCGCCCTGCTTGCCGCGCTGGACGCCAAGCCGGTCGCAATGGCCGCGGAATAGCCGTATCGTCTCGTATCGTCATGCCAGGGCTTGACCCTGGCAGCCACGGCGCGCCGCACACGCGGCAGCGACAGGGAAGAAGAAAGGAACGCCCGCCATGCTCGACAACACCGACCCGAACGCCCTCATCGTCGAGACCGCCCGCCGCTTCGCGCAGGAACGCCTCGCCCCCACTGCCGCCGCGCGCGAGAAGGCCGGCCGGATCGAGCCGGAGATCATTCGCGAGTTGGGCGAGATGGGCTTCCTCGGCGCCACCCTGTCCGCCGATTGGGGCGGGTCCGAGATCGACATGCAGACCTACGCGCGCGTGGTGGAGGAGATCGCGGCCGGCGACGGCTCCGTCTCCACGCTGGTGAGCGTGCACAACGCGCCGACCTGCGAGATCCTGCAGATGTACGGCAGCGACGCGCAGCGCGAGGAGTGGCTCCGCCCCATGGCGACCGGCGCGGCGGTCGGGTCGTTCGCGCTGACCGAGCCGGGCGCCGGGTCCGAGGCGTCCAACCTGCGCACCCGCGCGGTGCGCGACGGCGACGGCTACGTCATCAGCGGGTCCAAGCAGTTCATCTCCAACGCCGCCATCGGCCAGACCACCATCCTGTTCGCCGCCACCGACCCGGCGGCCGGCAAGAAGGGCCTTTCCTGCTTCATCGTCCGCAACGACACGCCCGGTTTCCAGGTGGCGCGCGTCGAGGAGAAGCTGGGCCAAAAGGCGTCCGACACCTGCCACCTGGTGTTCGACGACATGCGCGTGACCGAGGCGCAGCGCATCGGCGAGGAGGGCCAGGGCTACCGCATCGCGCTGTCCACCCTGGAGGCGGGCCGCATCGGCATCGCCGCGCAGTCCGTCGGCATGGCGCGCGCCGCGCTGGATTACGCGATCGGCTACGCGAAGGAGCGCCGCAGCTTCGGCAAGCCGATCATCGACCACCAGGCCGTTGGTTTCCGCCTGGTGGACGCCAAGACCCGGCTGGAGGCGTCCCGCCAGATGGTGCTGCACGCCGCCCGGCTGAAGGATTCCGGCCAGCCCGCCCTGGAGGCCGCCGCGATGGCGAAGCTGTTCGCGTCCGAGGCCGCGGAGGCGATCTGCACCGCCGCCATCCAGACGCTGGGCGGCTACGGCTACCTGAGCGACTACCCGGTGGAGCGCATCTACCGCGACGTGCGGGTGTGCCAGATTTACGAGGGCACCAGCGACATCCAGAAGATCATCCTGCAACGGATGCTGTAATCCCCGTTATCGCGAGTTGCCGCTTAGCGGCGTGGCGATCCAGGGCGGCGCATACGGTGTCGCGTCTGGATTGCCGCGTCGCCAGCGCTCCTCGCAATGACGACGTTGGCGACGTCGACGCGCTGACTTGGCTCGCTCACTCAGCGGCCAGGCACATGGCGGCTGCGTCCTCCCCCGCCAAGTACGCGCCGCCAACGGTGCCGGCCAGCCCGTCCGTCCGCACCGCCTCCCCCGCGAACACCAGGCGGCCCCCAGCCAGCGGAGCGCCCAGCACTGCGCGAGCGCCGACGCAGCCCGGACGGGCATACGCGTAGGACCCGAGCGCGAACGGATCGCTGGCCCAGCGCGTGACCACGGCGCGCGGACGCAGCGCTGCGTCCGCGCGGGCGCCCCATAGCGCGCAAAGCTGGCCGCGGACGAACGCCTCCGTCTCGTCGGCGCGCTCCAGCGCGGCGGCCGGGCTGCCGCCGATGAAGCAGATCATGTGATCGACGCCGTGCGGCCAGGCTACGATCGCGGCGGCCGGGTCGTCGATGGCGGCCACGAACTGGTCCACCCCGCAGGAACTTGGCAGGTCCAGCCGGTCGTCGCCGGACGCCCGCAGCGCCACCTTGTTCAGCACGCCCATCGGCAGGCCGTCGATCGCCTCCTGCACCGCGACGGGCAGCGCTGGGGTGAATCGGATGGCGCCGGACGCCAGCACGCCGGTCGACACCGTCACGATGCACGCGGCGGCACGGATCGCGCCAGCGGTGGTGTCCACCACCACGCCCGCGCCGTCCCAACGCACCGAGACTGCGGCGGTGTTCAGCCTTACCGGCCCGGCGCTGGCGCCCAGCCGCCGGCTGATGAACGCGCCCAGGCCGCCTGGCGTCTCCAGGTTGCTGCCCTCCAGCAGGTTCGTGCGCCAGTCGCGCAGGCTGAGCGAGCGGGCGCTGGCGGCGGCGATGGTCGGCGCTTCCCAGTTCACCACGGTCGGCAGCCAGGGGAGGTGCGCGACGGGCGCCACGGCGTCGGCCACGCTGCAATCCGGGCCGGCCAGCGCCGCTTCGGCCTGGCGGTGGAACGCCGCCTCCGCTTGTTCGTACTCCGCCAGTTCGGCCGGACTCGCGAAACGGCCGGGCAGCCGGGTGCGCTCCACCCGGGTGGAACTGCGGTCGATCAACGGTTCGCCGGCGCGCCGGGCCAAATCGGCCAGCGGATTGCGCTCCGCCGCGTGCAGCCACGACGCGCCGTGGTCGAATGCAGTCTCCAGCAGCGCCGGGATGGTGGTGTAGGCCCGCCCGCCAATCCGGCCGGATGCCTCGATCACGATCGGCGTGCACCCGGCCCGGCGGAGCGCCGTTGCGGCGGACAGCCCGGCAACGCCGGCGCCGATCACGACCACGTCTCGCGATTGCATCATGCCGGAAAGTCCTAGACCGCGCAGCGCCGTCTTGTCACTGCCCGGCGCACGAGCGATACCGGACGCCATGTTCTTTCCCGGCTTCACCCTGTCGACCACCAACGTTCCCGGAGGCGTTGTCCGCTACCGCACCGGCGGCAGCGGGCCCGCGCTGCTGTTGCTGCACGGCAACCCGCAAACCCACGCCATGTGGCATCATGTGGCGCCGGTCCTGGCCAAGCGCTTCACCGTCGTGTGCCCCGACCTGCGCGGCTACGGCGGCAGCGAGAAGCCGCCTGCCACGCCCGACCACGCGCCGTACGCCAAGACCGAGATGGCCGGCGACGTCGCCGCGCTCATGGCGCAGCTAGGGCACGAGACTTACGCCGTCGCCGCGCACGATCGCGGCGCCCGGGTCGCGCACCGCCTGGCGCTGGACCATCCGGACCGGGTGACCAAGCTCGCCGTGATGGACATCGTTCCGACCATCGAGCATTTCGAACGGGCCGACATGTCGTTCGCGCTCGGCTACTACCACTGGTTCTGGTTCGCCCAGCCGCACCCGTTCCCCGAAGACCTGATCGAAAAATCCCCGGACACCTGGTTCGCCGCGCACACCGGCAAGGGCGCGGGCATTCCGCCGTTCTTCGCGCCGGAAGCGCTGGAGGACTATCTGCGGGCCGCGCACGACCCCGCCGCCATCGTCGGCATGTGCGAGGACTATCGCGCCGCCACCACGATCGACCTGGTGCACGACCGCATGAGCCGCGCCGAGGGCCGCCTCGTGCAGTGCCCGATGCTGGTGCTGTGGGGCGAGAAGGGCAAGGTCGGCGGCTGGTACGACCCGGTGGCGATCTGGCGCCAATACTGCGCGGCGGAGGTCACCGGCGGCGGCGTCGACAGCGGCCACTACCTCGCGGAAGAGGCGCCCGACGAGGTTCTCGAGCGGCTGGAGGCGTTCTTCTAGCTCCCGTCCCCACCGTCAAGCCCGGCCATGACGGTTACGTTGGGCGACGTCTCACGCGGGGGCGAACTCAAGTCGCGTAGTCCGGCTCCTCCCGGTCCAGCACGCGGCGCCAGGCGTCCAAATGCAAGCGGGCATCGATCTTCTCGCCCCACGCGCCGGTCCACCCGCGCCGGGCGCGCTCCGGCAGGCGGCGGAGCGGCAGGCCGGTCGCCATCGCGGTCATCTGGTACATGCAGGTGCGCTCGGCGATGAACAGCTCGTCGAACGCGTCCGCCACCGTGGCGCCAACGACGGTGACGCCATGGCCGCCCATCAGCAGGATGGTCTTCTCGGCGCCCAGCGCAGTGGCGATGCGGTCGCCCTCTTCCTCGCTGCCGGCGGGCTCGTCGCCGTCGTTGTCGATCGCGAGCCGGTCGTTCAGCAGCAGGTTGTTGTGGTGCGCCAGCGCCAGGTCGGGCTCCGCCAGCAACGACAGCGCGGTGAGGTATTGCGGGTGCACGTGCATCACGCAGGCGGCGGAGGGCCGGGCCAGGTGGATGCGCGTGTGGATGTGGAACGCGACCCGGCGCAGTTCCCCGGCGCCCCGCAGCACCCGGCCATCCAGGTCGCAGACGATGAGGCTGCTGGCCGTCAGTTCCTGGAACAGGCGGCCGCGAGGGTTGATCAGGAACCGCGCGTCGTCGCCGGGCAGCATCAGGCTGTTGTGGTTGCCGATCTGCTCGTTCCAGCCGTGCCGCGCCTGCACGCGGAACGCGGCGGCCATGTCGCAGCGCATCTGCCACTCGGCGGCCTCGGCGTCGCTGTCGGTCAGGCTTTGGAGGATGGCGCTCATCGGTCGGCTCCGCTTGCGCCCGCGAGCCTATCGCGCGCCGCTGTCAGCGCCAACCGCTTGACGCACGCGCGTTCGCGCCGGACCGTGGCGGCATGACGACCATCCCTATCCTCGGCTACCTCGACCGGCTGTCCGCGCGGCCTGGCGAAACCATCGCCGTGAAAGTCTCGAGCCAATCGTCGGCGCCCTACGCCGCGGACCTGGTGCGGATCATTCACGCGGACCCGAACCCGGCCGGCCCCGGAGTGAAGCTGGCGCCCGTGCCGTGCGCGTTCGCCGGACAGTATCCCTCGCGACCGCAGGGCGTGCGGCCCGGCTCCTACGGCGTGGTGGACGGGGCGCCGGCCGTGCCGGAGGGCGGCGCGATCCGCCTGCGCGTGCAGCCTGGCTTGCTGGCGGCCGCGCAGCCGGTGCTGGCGCTGGGGGATGCGGTGCTGCGCGTGGCGGCCGACGGCGTTCGCCTGGAGGTTGCCGGGGCCGTGGTGGCCGCCGTCGTCGCGCCCATGCTGGAACGGTGCTGGTACGAGGTGAAAGCGGCGTTCGCGGAAGGCCGTGTCCGGCTGACGCAGCGCGCGCTGCAAACCAGCTGGGGCGTGGCCGATAGCGGGGAGGCGGATGGCGCCTGCCCGCCCCCCGCCGGCGGCCGGCTGCTATTCGCCGCGGACCCGGCCGGCGGACGCTTCGACGGGCGGCTGGAGGACCCGGCGCTGCTCGGCCCGGGCGGCGCGGCGCTCGCGTCGTGGGATTTCTCGATCGGCATCGACACCGACCGCATCGCCGGCGCCTACCCCGGCCGCCTGGTGAACCTGCCGACGCGCGGCGTGCGCGGGGCGCGCTGGACCGGCGGCGAGATGGACTGGAAGCACGCGCCGCGCGAGTACGCCGCGATCCACTTCCACGCCGACGACCTCTACGACGCCGAGTGGCTGACCGACTTCACCGTGACCCTGCCGGACGATTTGCGCAGCGGCGTGTACGGCGTGCGGCTGCGCGCCGACGCCGACGAGGACATCATCCCGTTCTTCGCCCTGCCGCCGCGCGGGACCGTGACGGCGCCGGTTGCCTACCTTGCCGCGACCTTCACCTACCAGGCGTACGCCAACCACGCCCGTTTCAACGTCGACGCGCCGTTCCGCGAACGGGCCGCCGCATGGGGCGCGCGGGCGCACAATCCGGAGGACCATCCGGAATACGGCTGGTCCACCTACAACCGCCATCCCGATGGCACGGGCATCAGTCTGTCGTCGCTGCGGCGGCCCGTGCTGAACCTGCGGCCCGGCTTCCTGACGTTCAACGACGCGAAAGGCAGCGGGCTGCGGCACTTCTCCGCGGACAGCCATCTGACGAACTGGCTGGAGGCGATCGGCCAGGGCTTCGACGTGATCACCGACCACGACGTGCACCGCGAGGGCGCCGCGCTGCTGGCCGGCTACCGCTGCGTGCTGACCGGCAGCCATCCGGAATACCACACGAAGCAGACCCTGGACGCGCTGGGCGGCTATGTCGGCCAGGGCGGGCGGTTGTGCTACCTGGGCGGCAACGGGTTCTACTGGCGCATCGCCGTGTCCGACGCCATTCCGGACGTGCTGGAAGTGCGCCGGGCGGAGGGCGGCATCCGGGCGTGGGACGCGGCGCCCGGCGAGGCCTACCACCAGCTGGACGGCGCCTATGGCGGGCTGTGGCGCAGGCTCGGCCGGCCGCCGCAGATGCTGGCGGGCGTAGGATTTTCCTCACAAGGGTTGTTCGAGGGATCGCACTACCGGCGGTTGCCCGCATCCTACGACCCGGCGGTGTCGTGGATCTTCGAAGGCGTGGAGGGTGACGTGCTGGGCGGCCACGGCCGGTCCGGCGGGGGCGCGGCCGGGTTCGAGCTGGACCGTGCCGACCGCCGGCTCGGCACGCCGCCGAACGCGGTCGTGTTGGCCCGCTCGGAGGCGCACCAGGCGCATTTCGTGGCCGTCCCGGAGGAGCTGCTGAGCCACGTGAACACGGTGACCGGGGAGGCGCCGCGGGACCTGATCCGGGCGGAGATCGTGTATTTCGAGACCGCGCACGGCGGCGCGGTGTTCGCGACCGGGTCGATCACGTTCTGCGGGAGTTTGTCGGTGGATGCGCGCGACAACGATGTGTCGCGGATGCTGCGCAACGTGGTGACGCGGTTCGCGCAAGCCGGGTGAAAAGGCGCGGCCTAAGTGTGACCATATTGGATCGTGTGGAAGACTCGCGCCAAAGTGTCATGCCCGGGCTTGACCCGGGCACCCACGCGGCGCCAGCTCGGCGGGGTTACGGGTTACGGCAGCAGCGAACCAACGTGGCGGATACGTGTCGATGGGACGGCGTGGGTGCCCGGGTCAAGCCCGGGCATGACGATTTTGGTCTGACCTCATGCGATCCGGTATTGGCCTAACTCCAGTCCGTGCCCATCCCGAACAAACAGTCGCCGGCCTCCGCGCGTCCGGGGTGGCGCCGGCAGATCACCAACCCGGCGCGCGCGAACGCCACCTCCACCGGCGCCTGCCACGGCGCCTCCGGCGTGTGCAGCCGGGCGGCAGGCTGCCCGGCCTGCACCTCATCCCCAGGCAACGCGAGCGGCTCGAACACGCCGGGGCTGGGGGCGTACGTCCAATCGTCCGCCTCCCCGACCACCACGATGCGCGTGTCCGCCGGGGCCGCCGCCGGCAGGTCGATCAAACCGGCATGGGCCAGCACGCGGCGCACCCCGGCGCGGGCCAGCGCCAGGATGCCCGGGGTGACGGTGCCGGCGCCGCCCAACTCGGTCGCCACCGACAGGATCCCGCGCGACTCCGCCACCGCGCCTAGCGTGCGGACGCCGCCCTGGCCCTCGCCGCGGCCCTGCAGATAGGCGTGCGGCGCGCCGAACGCGCGGATGACGTCCACATGCGCGGCCAGGCGCGCGGGGTCCTCGTGATGGGTCGCCAGGGTGCACGGGATGTACATCAGCGACGACCCGCCGGAGTGCAGGTCCAGCACCAGGTCCGCGCGCGGGATCAGCTCCGTCGCGATGTAGTGCGCCAGCTGCTGCGTCGGCCCGCCGTCCACGATCCCGGGGAACGAGCGGTTGAGGTTGCCGCCGTCCAGCGGCGACGTGCGCGTGCCCGCCAGCGAGGCCGTCAAGTTGGCGCAGGGCAGGATGATCACCCGGCCGCGCACCTGGCCCGGCTGCAAATCGCTCAGCAGCTCCGACAGCGCGACCTGGCCTTCCCACTCGTCGCCATGGTTGCCCGCGACCAGCAGCGCGGTCGGCCCGTCCCCGCCGCACACCACGCCGGCGGGCACGGGGATGAAGCCATACGCCGAGCGGTGCACGGAGTGGAACAGCCGCAGGAAGCCGTGCCGCTTGCCGGGTCCGTCCAGGTCGAAATCGGCGTTCAT
>CAXTBW010000033.1:0-39599 GCA_964242925.1 uncultured Acetobacteraceae bacterium | reverse complement strand
CAAGGACCCGCATGTTCCAAACCATCTGCGACCTCATCCCCGCCGACCCGGACATGCCCGAGCGCGCCCGCCGCCTCGACATCCTCCGCCGAGTCCTCGCCGGAACCCTCTACGACGTCCTCCCGCACTCCTTCCAAGACGAGCGCACGCCCGGCGGCGAATACGTCCCGCTCCGCCTGCGCCGCCCCTCCATCCGATACGCCCTGTCCCGCATCGTCACCGAGGACAGCGTCGCCCTGCTGTTCTCCGAGGGACACTTCCCCACCGTCGACTCCCCCGACCGCACCGCCCGCGACACCCTTGCCGCCCTGCTCAAGGCCGCCCGCGCCAACGAGGTCATGATCGACGCCGCCCTGCGCGGCTCCATCGGCAGCGTCGCCATCCTGCTGCGCATCCTCGCGGGGCGCCCCGTGCTGACCGTCATGGACACCGTCCACCTCACCCCCGTTTGGCGCCCCGACGCACCCGACACCCTCGCCGCCGTCACCGAGCGCTACAAGCTCCCGGGCGCGAGCTTCGCCGCGGCCGGCTACGCGGTGGCCGACTTAGGCGCCACCTACTGGTTCGCTCGCAGCTGGGACGATCAGGATGAAACCTGGTTCCTTCCGCAGCTCACCACCGACGCCGGCCCGCCCACGCCCGACCTGGCCCGCTCCGTCAGCCACGAGCTCGGCTTCGTGCCCATCGCCTGGGTCCGCAACCTGCCTGGCGCGTCCTGGACGGGCGACCCGGCGGACGGGGCCTGCACCTTCCGCGCCGCCATCGAGACCGGAATCGAGATCGACTATCAGCTTTCCCAGGCCGGCCGCGGGCTAAAGTACAGTTCCGACCCAACCCTGCTCATCAAAGAACCCGCGGGCCTGGACGGAGACCTCGTCCGCGGCGCCGGCAATGCCCTGATCGTCTCCGAGCACGGCGACGCCAAGCTGCTCGAGATCGGCGGCACCGCCTCCACCGCCGTTATCGAGTACGTCCGCACTCTGCGGGAGTTCGCCCTGGAGAGCGTCCACGGCAATCGCGCCGACGCCTCCCGCCTTTCCGCCGCCACGTCCGGCCGCGCGCTGGAGTTGATGAACCAGGGCCTTATCTGGCTGGCCGATAACTTGCGCATATCCTATGGCGAAGGCGCCTTGCTCACCCTGGCCCGCATGGTCCTGCGAGCCGCCCAGAAATATCAGCTTCGCATCGCCGACCAAGACGTCCCAGCCCTGGATCCGGCTGCTTCCCTCTCGCTCATCTGGCCCCGCTGGTACGCTCCGACCTCGGAGGACCGCCAGCGCGACGCCGCAACGATGACCAGCCTCGTCGCCAACAAGCAGCTCAGCCGCGAGACCGCGCTGAAGATCCTAGCCGACACCTACGACATCGAAGACATCCCCGCCGAACTCGCCCGCATCAAAGCCGCCCCTGCTCCCTTTCCCCCTGGGAGCGGGCCGGGGTGAGGGTCGGCCGCACCGCGCATCCCCCTAGAACGCCCCAACCAAAGGCGACCGCATGACCGACGCCCCGATCGACGCCCCCGCCCCTCTGCCCGCCGAAACACCCGAAGCCCTTCGCAAGCAACTCGACGCCGCCCACCATCGCCTGCTCCAGTCCGAGCTGAAGGCTCACGCCCTGCGCGCCGGCATCATCGACGTCGACGGCCTCAAGATGATGGACACCTCCACGCTCAAGCTCGACGACAAGGGCAACCTTCCTGATCCCACCGCGGCCCTGGCAACGTTCAAGCGCGACAAGCCATGGCTGTTCCGGCAGACTAGCAGCGGCAATCCAAGCTCGCCTCCTGCCCCCGAGCCGCCGAAATCCCGCACAGTGAAGGAGATGAGCTACGAGGAGTGGCAAGCCGCTAGAAACCGACTGATCCGGGGCCGATGATTGGCTTGGCAGGATCAGAGACGGCAAGCCCACGGGTATTTTGGTTCCGGCTTCTTGGGGCAGAGCGACGCTGACAACTCGTCGGGATCTCTGATCGCAGACGATTGGCGCGCATGGAGATAACGGGCGTGAAAACGAGCAGTTGGATGACGTATGCAGGACACTCGATCGGTATCAGAAACAAAGGCAGTTGTTGCACAGAGAAATACAAGTTCAGGACTGCAGCGTCCACGATATGCCACGGATCGGGAAAGAGATGTTTCCTGGGTGACTAAAACTCGTGTTCTTCCAGTCGACCAACGTGTCCGGCAAGCATTTGCACCCGTAATCTGCCTCCCATGCTGGGAGGCGAAACGCACCGTGGGCAGCATGATCATGCTTGAGTTCGGCCCAGTCATGCTTACGCCCCGCCCGAAACTAACCTGGAACTGGAAGTGGCGGCAGAACCTGGTGTCGACGTCCCAATGAGGATGACCGCATCCGGCGGGGAGTGGAACTTCTCGTTCCAATCGGCAATCTGGACCATCGCCGCCGGCGGCGTGACCGCAGGCTCGGCTGCGTCGCGCACCAGCGAGATCAACCAGGTGCTCGATGACCTGAACGGGCAGACCCCGGACGCCGTAAAGTGGACGCCGAACGAGACGCTGCTCGCAACCTTCGTCGAGGGCGCGCGCATGGAAGCGAGTTGCGACCGATCCGACCCAAAAATGCTCATGTAGTGGCTGCTTCAGGTGAACGTCGTCGAGGTCTCGATTGACGGGACCGGCGTCCTTGAAATCGAGACACCCGATTGAGCCGTGCACGACCTTCCGCCCCATCCTGCCGGGAGCGAAATCTGCCCTCAGCCGCTATCCCGCCGAACACCCTTTATGAATCGCGAGTATGCCTCAGCGATGGTGCGCCAGGCGAAACAGATCCAACGAGCGCTGACCCAAGCAATCCTGGTCGCCCAGAGCAAAGCTGATCCGGAGACTACGAGGCGATCGAGAAGTCGCTCGGTATGAACATCGAAATGCTAGACGTGGAATTACTCTGGCCAATCCACCGGGCGTTTCCCGACCTCGACCCCAATGGACGCGCCTATTTTGCCCGATCGGCTTAGCCCCGTTCGAACTCGAATCCCTAGTTTCGCGCCTCCCCCACCTCCCCCGAATGCACCATCCCCAGGTGCGTCGTCAGCGCCTTCACCATCCGCTTGACCTCCCCCGCCGGCAGCACGAACCCAACCGTGCCAAACGCCGGGTGCGCAAACGCCAGCATCGAACCCTCGGTCATCGCCTCCGGCCGCACGGTCCATGCCGGGCCGACGATCGCCTGCACCCCCGCCGCATTCAGCCCACGCTCCGGCGCGTTCGCCGGCAACGTCGCCACCAGCCGCGCCCGTGCCGCCCCCAACGCCGTGATCAGCTCCAGCAACTGACCCGGCGTCAGCGACACGGCGCCCTCGGCCCCACTACCCGGCAACAGCGTCAAAAGCACCGTGCCATCCCCGAGCGCAACGTTCATCCGCGGCTGCGCCATTCAAACTTCTCCCCTCGAAGGAACCCAAATGGGCATCCAGAACTTCCCGCTCGCCCTCCAACCCGCCATCCAGCAGGGCTTCCTGGAACGCGAGTTCGAACACGCGCTCACCTCCCGCCTAGGCTACCGCGCCATCGCAGACCGCGAGGAGTTCGCCGTCGGCATCGGCGAAACCCTCACCAAGACCCGCGCCGGCCTCAAGCCGTCCGTCACCACGCCGCTCGCCGCCGCCACCAACACCAACCTCGACAACGGTTTGACGCCTACGAACTGGGGCATCGAGCAGTACACCATCACGATCAACCATTACGCGTCCACCACAGACCTGAACATAGTCACGTCGCGCGTGGGCATCGCCAGCCAATTCCTGCTCAACGCCGCCACGAACGGCGAGCAGGCCGCCCGGTCGCTCGACGAGATCGCCCGCAACGCCCTTTTCGCGCCCTACTTTGGCGGCAACACCCGCGTCCGCACCACCCTCGTTTCCGCCGGCCCCGCAGTTGCCGTCGACGACATCCGCGGCTTCATGACCGTGTTCGTGAACGGCATACAAACGCCTGTCGCCGCTTCCTCCGGCCTCACCGTCACCGTCGGCGGCGACGCCTACACTCTCGTCTCGGCCGCCGCAGACGTCATCAACGTCTCCACCGCGCCCGGCGGCATCTCCGGCGCGCTCACCTTCGCCAGCAGCGTCACCATCGCCGACGCCACCACCGGCAACGCCGTGCAGGCCGCCAACGCCTCCGTCATCATCCGCCCCAACGCCCGCACCAACACCGCCGGGCTGTCCGTCACCGACACCCTCAGCATGGCCAACCTGCTCGACGCCGTCGCCAAGCTGCGCATGAACGCCGTCCCCGACGTCGGCGGCGTGTTCAACTGCTACCTCGATCCCGTCAGCGCACGCCAGCTTTTCGCCGACCAAGATTTCCAGCGCCTGTTCCAGGGCGCCACCTCGGCCAACCAAGTTTTCAAGATGGGCATGATAAACGATTTCCTAGGTCTGCGGTTCATCCCCACCACCGAGGCCTTCGTGCAAGCCCACCCCACCATCGCCGGCGCGCTCGTCCGCCGGCCCATCATTTGCGGCAAGGGCGCGCTCATCGAGGGCGACTTCGCCGGCATGGCCGCCGATGACGTGGCGCCCAAGGACAGCATCGTCGCCATGGTCGACGGCGTTGCGATGGTCACCCGCGAGCCCATCGACCGCTTGCAGCAGATCATCGCCCAGTCGTGGTATTGGATCGGCGGCTTCTGCGCCCCCAGCGACACCACCACCAATCCCACCATCATCCCCACCGCCACCAACGCCGCATACAAACGCGCCGTCATGATCGAGCACGTAGGCTAGACCTATTCCCCAGCCTCTCCCTCTCCCGTTTGCGGGGGAGGGCCGGAGCGAGGGGAGCCGCAAGACCAACCAAATGGGGCGCCCCCAATGCTCACTGACCCAGAAAAGACCGACACCCGCCGCTTCTGCGGCTACCCCGCCTATGGCGCATCCGCTAGCGGCAACACCGGCTGGCGCTTCTACCAGGCCTACGGCGCGCTCGAGTACCGCATGAACAACCTCTCCCCTTCCGAGGAGGCCGTCCTGCGCCAACAGCTCGCCACGCTGCGGAGCTTCGAGGCCGCCATCCCCGCCGCCGCCGATAATCTGGACACGGCATCGGCCGCCGTGTGGACCCGCAGCCCCACAGAGATGGCGGACCGCCAGCGCCTCGAACGCGACTGGGGCCGGCGCCTCTGCGCGTTCCTCGGCCTGCCGCCGGGCCCCGCGCTGCTCAACTCCTCCACCATCGCACTGATCGTCTGAGCGCTATGCACGCACGCCTCCTGCAGGACCGCATCAGTCGCGGCCTCGGCGCCGCCGCACGTCATGTCGGCGCCCCGTGCGACGCATTTCGCCCGACGGACCCGTTCAACCCGATGGCGAGCCAGTCCCGCTTCCTCCGGCTGCACGCCGCCTTCACCAGCGAGGACCTCGGCCTGCGCCGCCCCGTCGCCTACGGCCACGCCACTTGGTCCGGCATCTTCGACACGGCCTACACCCGGCCCGGCGACTACCTCGCCGGCCCCACCGGCATCTATTTCATCGCCGCCCAGCAGGCCCTGATGCCCGCGCTCTGCGTCCTCGCCACGCGAACCATCGCCATCGCACGCGCCGCCGCCCCCGCCACTGCGGGCGTCAACGCATATGGCGGCATCACCGCCGCCAACGCCACATCAATCCTGGCCGGCTGGCCGGCCTCCATCCTGTTCGCCGGCGCAGGCTCCCCCGGAGACCTGCCCGGCGACGCCAGCACCCCCACCTGGACCATCCTGCTGCCGAACACCCCGGCGCCCATCACCGGCGCCGACCTTGTCACCGACGACCGCGGCGTCGCCTACGTCGTAGGCTCCGCCGAAGCCACCGCGCTCGGTTGGCGCATTCTCGCCCGGCAGGCGACGCCCTGATGCCCGCCCAGTCCGACGTCGAAACCGCCCTTGCGCAACTGGCCGCGGCCGCGCTCTACCCGAACGGCGAAACAGCGGCCCCCGCCGTCCCGGCTGTCGTCCGCATCTACCGCGGCTGGCCAAATACCGCCGCCCTGAACGCGGACCTCGCCGCCGGCCGGGTTAACGTGACGATCTTCCCGGTTCCCGAGGCGACCACCGTCACCACCCGCTACCTTGCCGATTGGCTGCCCAACCCGATCGTTCCCACCCTGACCGTCACCGTCGCCGGCGCAACCGCCACCTTTGCCGGCTCGGCCGCGCCTGGCCAACTCGCCGGCGTGCTGGTCGAAGGCGTGTCCTACGTCCACCGCACTGTCGCCGGCGACACCCCCGACCTGGTCGCCGCAATCCTCGCCGCCGCCATCGCGCCCACCCGCCCGGCCACCGCCGCCGGCGCGGCGATCACCCTGCCCGGCGCGCCCGGCCTTGTCGCCCGCACCGCCGCCGACGCCTCCGCCGCGCTCGAACTGCGCCGCCAGCGACAGCGCTTCCGCATCACCGCTTGGTGTCCCACCCCGGATCTGCGCGACGCCGCGGCCGCCGCGCTCGACGCCGCATTCGCCGCAACCCCGTTCCTCACCCTCGCCGACGGAACCCCCGCCCGCCTCACCTACGCCTCCACCACCACCTTCGACCAACGCCAGGACGCCGCCCTCTATCGCCGCGACCTGCTCTACGCCGTCGAGTTCCCAACGACGCAGGTCGCCATCCAGCCATCGATGCTCTTCGGCGTGCTGGGCATCGGTGCGTCCGTTTTCACCGTCTAAGCCTGAATGGAGCTTCCATGGAATTCACCCTCGTCGTCGTGCGCCCTTTCGGACCGCACGCTGTCGGCGACCACATCACCGACCCCGGAACCATCAACGCCACCCTCGAGTCCGACCATGCTGGCAACGTCGTCGCCGTCCAGACCGCGTCCGGCCAACCCGCCACGGAACAGGGAGCGCACTGAACCATGCCGATCGTCCAGCAGGGCTCGATCAACACGACCGCCCTGGTCGTTCCGGACCTTTACGTCCAGATCGTCCCGCCGCAGAACCTCGTGCTCAATGGCGTTCCCACCAACTTACTGGGGGTCGTCGGCACCGCTTCGTGGGGGCCGGCCAACCAGCCCGTGACCGTCGCCACCATGGCCGACTATGCGCGGAACTTTGGCGCCGTCGCCGCGCGCAAGTATGACATGGGCACCCAGATCGCCTGCGCCGTGCAGCAGGGCGCCGGCAACTTCCGCTGTGTCCGCGTCACCGACGGCACCGACACCGCCGCCGTTTACGCGATGTTTTACACAGCCGGCGCCTACCCGATGCAGCTGACCGCCCGCTACACCGGCACGCTCGGCAACACCATCGCCATGCTGCTGACCGCTGGCTCGCAAACCGGCGCCTGGCGCCTCACGCTCACGGCGCCGGGCATCACGCCCGAGGTGTTCGACAACATCGCCGCGCCGACCCCGACCGCCTTCTGGACCAACCTGGTTTCCGCCGTGAACAACGGCGCGTCGGCGCTGCGCGGCCCCAGCCAACTCGTCGTGGCCACCCTCGGCGCCGCGACCACCACCGCGCCGCAGCCGCTCATCAATCAGACCCTGCTTGGCGGGACCGACGGCGCCGCCGCCGTCACCGCCGCCACGCTGGTCGGCAACGACACCCTGCCTCGCCGCGGCATCTACGCCCTGCGCGGCCAGGGCTGCAGCCTGGCGTTGCTCGCCGACGCCGACGACCCGACGCAGTACACCGTGCAAGCCGCGTTCGCTTTGTCCGAAGGCCTCTACGTCATCGCGACCGGCCCCTCCGCCGACACCATCGCCAACGCCGTGACAACGAAGCAGACCGCCGGCCTCGACACGTACGCCGTCAAGCTGATGTTCGGCGATTGGATCTATTGGAACGACCAGACCAACGCGCAAATCCGCCTGGTCTCACCGCAAGGGTTCACCGCCGGCCGTCTTTCCAACTTGTCGCCCGAGCAATCCAGCCTCAACAAGCCGCTCTACGGCGTCATCGGCACCCAAAAGTCCGGCAGCCCCGGCTCCGGCGCCAGCACCAGCTACAGCAGCGCCGAACTGGCGCAGTTGCTCGGCGCCGGCATCGACGTCGTCTCCAATCCGCAGCCCGGGGGCAACTACTGGGGCGTGCGCGGCGGCCACAACAGCTCCTCCAATGCGGCCACCAACGGCGACAACTACACCCGCCTGACCAACTACATCGCCAGCACCCTGGCCGCTGGGATGGGTCTGTTCGTGGGCCGCGTCATCAACGCCTCCCTGTTCCGCCAGATCCGCTCGACCCAGCTCTCCTATTTGCAGAACCTGCTCTCGCAGGGAATCCTGGGCAGCACCGACGGCAGCGTTCCCTACAGCGTCATCTGCGACAGCTCCAACAACCCCAACAGCCGCACCAATCTCGGCTACGTCCAGTCGGACGCGCAGATCCAGTACCAGGCGATCAACGAGAAGTTCATCGTCAACATGGAGGGGGGCCAGACCGTCCAGGTCAACCGCCAGACCCTGCCCACCGGCCAGGTCACCAACTGAGGAGACGCCTAAATGCCGACAAACGCATTCACCCTCGGGCGGGACGTCCAGCTCGTCGTCATCGGTCCGCAGGGCCGGGTCGACCTCGCCAACGTCACCGCCTTCGATAGCCGGCAGATGACCCAGCCCATCCGCATCGACCGCCTCGACGGGACCCAGCTTGCCGCCGAGTTGCCCAAGGGCTGGGAAGGCTCCTTCGAGCTGGAGCGCGGCAGCAGCGCCGTCGACGACTTCATCGCAGCCGCCGAGAAAGCCTATTTCACCACCGGCCAACTTCCCGCCAGCACGCTCTACCAATACGTGAGCGAGGCCAACGGCAGCACCAGCACCTTCCAGTACGACGGCGCCGTCTTCAAGCTCGCCGCCGCCGGCGCCTGGCGCGGCGACGCCGCCGTCAAGCAGAAGCTCGACTTCTTCGCCACTCGCCGCACCCGCGTCTAAGCCGTTCCCCTCACTTCCTCCTCTTCCGCTGGGAGCGGGCCGGGGTGAGGGCAAGCCGCGCGATGCGCCAGACCCGGGAGCCCATCCATGACCCCCACCGAAGCCTACATCGCCGCCGCCCACGACGTCCGCGACATAATCGACGCCACCGGCCGCACGCTCACCATCCGCCGCCCCACCACCGTGGACCGTCTCCGCCTGTTCAAGGTCGTGGGGCCGGTGTCTTCGAACAACGACCGTTATCTCGGCATGGCCATGCTCGCCTTCACCGTGATGGCGATCGACGGCGTTCCCTACCCGCAGCCCGCCAACGAGCACCAGCTCGAGTCGCTCCTCGACCGGCTCGGCGGCGAGGGCACGGCCGCCATCGCCGCTTCCCTCGCCCCCGAGGACACGGAAGGCCTGGCCAGCGCCACCCCGGGAAACTGAGCGAGCACCCCGACCTCGTGGACAGCCTGTATCTCGTCCACAACGGGGTGCCCTTCGACGTGGCGTTTTCCCTGCGCAAAGCAGAGCGCCTGCATTGGGTCGTGATCATCGGAAGGTTGCACGGCGGTCGGTTCGATTGGTCGAGCGAACGATGGTTGGCGCCGGAGTAGGAGGGAGTTTGGCCGAGTACCGAGACGAGCTGAGGATACCCATCACGTTGCAAGTGCGATTGCCACGGGCTGATAGGTCAGGCATGCCGCATCGCGGTCGTGTTGTGAACCACCCGGCCAATGGTTGGCAAAAAGACGCCTCACAGGAACGGCTGAGCGAGTCGCCCTCCGCCGGGCATGATGATCGGCATTCGAAAGTCAGCCCCCCGAGCCGAGGTCGCCGCAGTGCACATCGCGCCACCAATTAGCCGATTGGGCCGGAGAGGCATCGAAAAGGGAATTGGGAAAATTCGCACGCACAGCGGTTCCGACTGAAGCCGCAATGCCAAGCAGATGCACGCTACGACGCCGTGCGGCGCCTACCTACCCCGTCCTGACCCACAGCGCAGGAGCAATAACACGACCATGACCCCGGGCCAGGCCGCCGCTGCCCTGGCCACTCTCCCCATCGCCGAAACCCTCGCAACCGAACTCGCCGCCCAGTCCGCCCGCCTCGCCGACGCCGTCCGCGCCAGTCTCGCCACCCCGCCCGGCGGCCCGCACGAGGACCCCTGGCGTCAAACCGGCAACCTCGAATCCAGCATCGCCGCCTCCACCGAGGCGCTCGCCGCCAACGTCGGCTCCAACGATCCCGCCGCCGCCCCGCAGGAGCTCGGGACCGCAACCATTCCGCCCCGTCCCTTCCTCGCGCCCGCCGCGACCGCCCTGGCCGAACCGATCGCCCGCGCCATCGGCCAGGCTCTCGCCGACCTGATCGCACGCCGGCTGCAATAGGCCTGCCCTAACACATAGGCACCGAAACCATGCTCGAAGCCTACGAGATCGGCATCTCCCTTGCCTTGCAGGACGGCGTCAGCGCCGGCATCGCCCTTATCCGCCGCGACCTCGAGGCGCTCGACCGCGCCATCGCCGCCACTTCCCAAAACCTGGCCCACCTCCAGTCCCAGGCTGGCGCGCCCGTTACCGCCCGCGCGCCCGCCGCCATACCGCAAAATCCAGCCCGGCCAGCGCCGGTTGCCGACACGCCCGCGCCAGCGACGCCTCCGGCGCCAGCGCCCGGCCAAACGGCGCCGCCCGATCCGGCGCCGCCCCGCCCGCCGCCATCGAGCCCGCCTCCGTCAAACCCGCAGCTAGTCCAGCGCCCGCTCGTGGCCGCCATCCCGCCTCAGCCCGCCGCTCCGCAACCAGCGCAATCCGCCGCACCACCGCCGGCATCGCCCGCCACGCAGCCCATCTCGTTCCCACTCGTCCCGCCATCCAGCCTTCGCCAGAGTGCGCCCGATCCAACACTCTCGCCGGGCCCCGCGTCCGCCGCGCCCACCCAAGTTCAGCAGCCCCGCCCGCCAAACGCCCCGCCGCTCCCGGCCGCCCAACAGTTGGCTGCGCCGTTCCCGCAAGTTGCCGCCGCATCGCTCCCCCCCGTTGGCCGGCCTGTCCGCGACTACGCCGCGTCGCCAGCAGCGCAGCCAACCGTCTTCGTCCCATCACCTGTCGCTCCTCGGCCCACCAGCCTGCCCCAAGCCGCCAGCCCGTCACCGCCTTCGGCGCAACGTCTCGTCGCGCCGCCGCCAAGCCAGCCACCCGCGCCGTCACCGCAACCAGCGCCGCCGCCCCCAACCTTGCAACGCCAGGCATCCCCAGCGCCCCCGGCAGCCCTGGCCCCCATCGCGCCCCTGCAAGCCGCGACGACATCTCCATCATCCCCAACCGCCCGCGTTCCCGTCCATCCAACCGTCCGACCCCACGCGCGACCAGCAGCCGCGCTTGCTACACCTGTCCTCGCCGAACTGCCGCCTCGCTCCGCCCAGCCTGCTTCTCAGTCCGCTGCCCGGCCCGCCGCGCCCCCGTTCTCCGCGGTCCAGCAGCCTCGCGCCCAGCAATTCCCGACGCAGCAATCCGGCTCCCAGCAAGCGGCCTCCTTTGCCCCACCGCCGCAGACGCCCCCCGCCATGACCCTCCAGGGCGACATCATCCTCGACGGCGCACGGGTCGGCCGCTGGATGGCCAGCAGTCTCGCTCGCCAGGCCTCCCGCCCAGCCGCCGGGCCAACCGGCCCCGATCCTCGCCAGACCCCTCTCTGGTCCGGCCAAGCACAAGGATTCTGAATGTCCGATTTCAGTCTGACCCTCGGCCCCGTCGCTTTCGCCGGATTTGAACTGCCCAGCTCCATCACCTTCGGCGGTCGCCAGCGCCTCGCCATCCACCGCCTGCCCGGCGGCGTCCGCATCATCGACGCCCTCGGCCCCGACCCGGCGGACCTCGCCTTTTCCGGCATCTTCACCGGCCCCGACGCCGCCGACCGCGCCCGCCTCATCGACACTTTGCGGATGATCGGCCAGGCGCTGCCGCTCGCCTGGGACGCCTTCCTCTACACCGTCATCGTCGAACGCTTCGAGGCCGACTACCGCAGCCCCTGGTGGGTCCCGTACCGCATTTCTTGCACCGTGCTGCGCGACGAAGCGGCCGTCCTCGTAAGCGACCTCGTCGGCCTGGACCCGGCGCTGGCCGCCGACCTGCTCGCCGCCGGCTCCGTCGCCACTGCCGCCTCCGTCGCCGTCGCCGCGCCCAACGCCACCATCGCGGGCACCGCCGCCTACGCCGCCGCCCAGGCCAGCCTCGCCGCCACCCTCGCCGCGCTCGACAGCGAGGCCGCCGCTGCGGCGCCGTCGCTCGCGTCGGACGACCTGCCCACCGCCGCCAACGCCGCCGGCATGCTCGCCCAGATCAGCGCCTCCCGCGCCTATGCCGCCCGCGCCAGCAGCAACCTCGCCGCGTCAGGCGCCTGATGCCGGTCATAACCGTTGCGGGCGGCAACCTCTTCCGCATCGCCGCCGAGCAACTCGGCGACGCCACCCAGTGGATTCGCATCGCCCAGCTGAACGCCATCGCCGACCCGGTCCTCACCGGCCTGGTCACCCTGCGCATCCCCGGCGCCGACCCCACCGCAGGCGGCGGCATTGTCCGGCAGTGACCTCCGCACCCCCCGCATAACCGTCCTCGCCGACGGCTCGCCCCTGCCCAACCTCATCGACGCAGACATCAGCAGCAACGCGCACTTCGCCGCCGCCCGCTTCCGCCTACGGCTCGCCATCGACCCGCCCTCCGCGGCCACCTTGCTGCAGACGGGGACGGTCATCGACATCCAGCTCAGCCTCGGCGGCGCCCCGGTAAGCATCCTTCAGGGGGAGGCCGACACGCTCTCGATGGACGTCCTGAACCAGACGCTCGAGGTCGACGGCCGCGACCTGACCGCCCGCCTGCTCGACGCCCGCACGCAGGAGACGTTCAGCAACCAGACCGCCAGCGAGATCGCCAGGACCCTCGCCGCCCGCCATGGGCTGACCGCGAACGTGACCGCCACCAACACGCTTGTCGGGCGCTATTACGAGAACGAGCACGACCGCATCACGCTCGGCCAGTTCGCCCGCTCCACCACGGAGTGGGACCTGCTCACCTTCCTCGCCGCCCGCGAGGGCTTCGAAGTTTTCGTCGCCGCACAGATGCTCACCTTCGGCCCAGCCGACGCCTCTGCGTCCCCGGTGACGCTCACCCCAGCGCTTTGCCTGAGCCTACAGCTCGATCACGCCCTCACTCTCGCCCGCGACATCCAGGTCACCGTCAAGTCCTGGAACACCCGCCAGCAGGCCGCCTTCACCCAAACCGCCCGCAGCCCGGCCGGCGGGAGCAGAAGCAAAGGCGGCCCTCCGCAGCGAATCATCGTGGTCCGCCCCAACCTCGCCCCTGCCGACGCGCTGCAGCTCGCGCAGCGCATCCTGGCGGACCTGTCCGCACACGAACGGGTCGTCCACGCGGAACTGCCGGGCGAGCTGACCCTCACCCCGCGCACCCGCATCCAGCTCACCGGCACCGGGACCGACTTCGACCAGGTCTACAACGTCGCCGAGCTGGACCGGCATTTCCACGCCGACCACGGCTTCACCGAGCGGCTCCGCCTCAAGAACATCCCGACCGGCGCGGCGGCAATCTCCGTTTCAGACTGAACGTAGGAAGACACCTTGCATGGACCGGCTGCTCAACACGCTCAAAGCGCAAGGCGCATCCCAGGACCAGGCCGGCGGCGTGCCGCGCTTCGGGACCGTCAGCTCCGTAGACCCGGCCACTGCGACCGCCCGCGTCACCCTGCAGCCCGAAGGCGTGCTGACCGGCTGGCTCCCCTTGCTCACCCCTTGGGTCGGCAACGGTTGGGGCCTGGTCTGTCCGCCATCGCCGGGTGACCAGGTCCTCGTCCTCCCGCAGGAGGGCGACGCCGAGCACGGCCTCATCGTCGCCGCCTGCTGGTCCTCGCAGACCACGCCGCCCGCAGCGCCGGCCGGCGAGTTCTGGCTCGTCCACCGCTCCGGCAGCTCCCTCAAGCTGCAGAATGACGGCGCGGTGCACATCAACGGCGACCTCCACGTCGCGGGGGACGTCTACGACAGCCACGGCTCGATGACCGGCCTGCGCGCGCACTACAACACTCACGTCCATCCGCCCTCGAAAACGATCACCAGCCAGACGGATTGACACGCCCTTAGGAGCCGCCTCATGCCGGACCTGTCCCACCTCTGGGGCAACGACCTCGCCTGGTCGCCCACCGGAGACCTCGCGGCCGTCGACATCCC
This sequence comes from uncultured Acetobacteraceae bacterium, assembly GCA_964242925.1. Classification (GTDB taxonomy): domain Bacteria; phylum Pseudomonadota; class Alphaproteobacteria; order Acetobacterales; family Acetobacteraceae; genus LMUY01. The sequence goes on along the minus strand of CAXTBW010000033.1, from coordinate 25,509 downwards.
CAGCGTCACCCAGCAGCGCGTTTTACGCCGCCTCCTCACTACGCAGGGCGAGGACATCTGGGCGCTCGACTACGGCGCCGGCCTCGCTGCTTTCGTGGGGCAGCCCGGCGCCGCGAACGCCATCCGCGCCGCCATCCGGGGGCAAATCTTCAAGGAAGCCTCGGTCGCCCAAACACCCGAACCGGTGATCGACCTGGCGCCCAGCCCCAACGGCGCCCTCTACGTCCACATCCGCTACGCCGACGCCACAACCGGGGCAACCCAAACGGTCGCATTCACGACCTGACGCAAAGGCGCCAATATGCAGCTCGCACTCCAGGATTTCACGACCCTGGTCCGGACCATGTCCGCCGGCGTCCAGGGCAGCGCCCGCATCCTGCTCGACCTCACCACCGGCAGCGTCCTGCGCGCAATCCTCGAGGCGAACGCCTCCATCGCGCTCTGGCTGCAATGGCTGATCGTGCAGGTGCTCGCCGCGACCCGCGCGGCGACCTCCACCGGCGCCGACCTGGATAGCTGGGTCGCCGATTTCGGTCTCGTCCGGCTGCCCGCACAACCCGCTTTCACAACGATCGTGTTCTCCCGCATCACACCGGGCTTGCCCGCCAGCATCCCGGCTGGCGCACAGGTGAAGACGGCCGACACCACTATCACATTCGCCGTCCTGCCCGACCCAACGAACCCGGCATATTCGGCGGCGACCGCATCCTTCGCCGTCCCGGCTGCGGCCGCATCCATCACGCTCACCGCCCAGGCCACGACCGTTGGCAGCATCGGCAACATCCAGCCCGGCGCCATCTCGCTGCTGGCCACCGCCATGCCCGGCATCGATGCCGTCACCAACCCAAACGTGGCCGCCGGGGGCATGGACGCCGAGCCGGACGCCGCCCTTCGCACCCGCTTCGGCAACTTCATTGACAGCCGCTCTCGCGCCACCCCGGCCGCCATCGGCTTCGCCATCCAGTCGCTGCAGCAAGGCTTAACCTACGTCCTGGCGGAAAACGCAGACCCGTCCGGCGCGACCCTCCCGGGCTTCTTCACCGTCACCGTCGACGATGGGTCCGGCACGCCGCCCGCAACCCTCATCGCCGCCGTCGCCGCCGCGCTGGACGCCGTCCGCCCCGTCGGCACGCAGCTCGCTGTGCAGCCGCCAACCCTGCTTATCGCCAACGTCGCGCTCACCATCGCAACCTCGGTCGCGAGCCATGCAGCCGCCCAGGCCAACGTCGCCGCCGCTCTACAGGCCTACATCGCCGGCCTCCCGATCGGCGCGCCGCTGCCCATCACGCGCGTCGCAGCGGTCGCCTACGCCGCTGATGCCACCGTGACCAACATCACCGGCCTCACCATCAACGCCGCCGCAGACCTCGTCCCCGCCGCATCCGGGATCATCCGGCCCGGCACGATCACGGTGAACTAAGGTGACCGGCGACATCCCCGACATCGTCTCCCGCATCAAATCGGCGCTGCCGACGCGGTGGTTTCCCGACGCCACGCCCGTCCTCGACGCCACCCTCGCCGGGCTCGCCTCCGCCTGGACCACGCTTTACGCCCTGCTGGCGACGGTCCGCCTGCAATCACGCATCGCCACCGCCACCGGCGCGTTCCTCGATGGCGCCAGCGCCGACTTCTTCGGCCCCCGCCTGCCGCGCCGCCCGGCCGAGATCGACGACGGCTTCCGCACCCGCATCCAGCAGGCCCTGGTGCGGGAACACGCCACCCGCGCCGCGCTGGTCGCCGTGTTGCAGACCCTCACCGGCCGCGCGCCCACCCTCTTCGAGCCGGCCCGCACGACCGACACCGGCGGCTACGGCACCGGCGCGCTCGCCTACAACCAGGCCGGCGCATGGGGCAGCCTGGCGCTGCCGTTCCAGGTGTTCGTCACCGCGCGCCGGCCGCAAGGCGCCGGCATCGCCAACGTCGCCGGCTACGGCACGGGCGGCCCGCTCACCCGCGCGGGGCTCGCCGACATTAGCGGCCAGGTGACCGATCCCGACATCTACGCGGCCATCGCCTCCGTGATGCCGACCGCCGCAACCGCTTGGACCTGCATCACCAACTGAGGAGACCCCACGTGGATCGCCAGATCGTCTTTCCCGGCAGCATCCCGCTCGACACCGACCTCCTCTCCATCCAGCGCAACGCCATGGTGGCGCTCGGCTATCTCGCACAGGCCACGCTCGGCAGCGCCACCCTGCTCGACGGCTTGGCCTGCGCGCCGACCGCGCCCGCCAGCCTAACCGTCTCCGTCGGGTCGGGCAGCATCACGACGCTCGGCGTGATCGACAGCTCGCCGTTCGGCTCGCTCCCGGCGCTGAACACCGCGCCCTTGGTCAGGATGGGCATCGCCACCGGGCCAACTACCTTCACCCTCACGGCGCCCAGCATCTCGGGCCAGTCAATCAATTACCTGCTGCAGGCCAGCCTCGCTGAGACCGACGCAACCCCGATCGTGCTGCCGTATTACAACGCGGCCAACCCGTCGCAGCCGTTCAGCGGCGCGCAGAACAACGGCGCCGCGCAGGACACCCAGCGGCTGCAGCGCGTTCAGTTCCAGCTCAAGCCCTCGCCGCCCGCCAATGCCGGCGCGCAGGTCACTCCCATCGTCGACAGCGGTTGGGCGGGCCTGTACGTCATCACCGTCAACTACGGCCAGACGCAGGTCACCAGCGCCAATATCGCGCTCTTCCCGGGCGCGCCGTTCGTCGCGTTCAAGCTGAACACGCTCACGCCAGGCTTCTCCCGCCTCGCCGTGTTTACCGCCGCCGGCGGCTTCACCGTCCCGGGCGGCAGCACGCTGCTCAAGATCAGGCTCTGCGGCGGCGGCGGCGGCGGCGGCGCAGGGGCGCCGTCCATGGGCGGCGCAGGCGGCGGCGCAGGCGGCTATGCCGAGGGGATCATCGCGGTCCTGCCGGGCCAATCCTTCTCGGTCACGGTCGGCGCCGCCGGGGCCGCAGCCATCAGCGGCGGCGCCGCAGCCGGCAGCGGCGGCTCCAGCAGCTTCGGCACGGCCATTTCCGCCACCGGCGGCCAGGCCGGCGCATCGGCCGCCAACTTCGCATTCGGCGGCGCGCCGGGCGGAGGCGCCGGCGGCGTCCTGAACCTCTCGGGCGGCTACGGCTCGGACGGCAACGGCAACGGCTTCACCTTCGCCGGCAACGGCGGCGCGTCCCAGTTCGGCGGCGGCGGCCGCGCCGCGGCGACCGGCGGCTCCGTCCAGCAGAACGGAACCGCCCCGGGATCCGGCGCCGGCGCCTGCTACGGCGTCAACGGCAACGGCGGCATCGGCGGGCCCGGCATCGTCATCGTGGAGTTCTAGTCATGCACCGCATCCTCATCGCACTCGTCCTCGCCTGCCCAATCGCAGCCGCCGCCGATCCCATTCGGAGTTCCTACTCCACCAACGACGGCCGCACCTCCACCGTGGTCATCGCGTGCCCAAGTCAAGACGGCAGCTTCACCGCCGCCGCTTGCGCGCTCAACAAACCGGGCCCCGTCAGCTACGGGGCGCCCGGCAGCGCCGCCATCGCCACCGCGAACGTTCCAGTTGTCGTCTTTCCCGCCGGCGCCGTGTCGACCGGCTGCGACGTGGTGAACTCCGGCAACGTCACCCTCTACTTGGATTTTACCGCCACCGCCGTCGCCGGCTCGCCGACCTCCATCCCGCTGCTGCCGGGCCAGGCATTCCACTGTCCCTTCCCTCCGCTCGGGGCCGTCTCAGCCGTGGCCAGCCAGCCGCAACCCTTCGTCGCCATTCGCTACTAATGCTGCCCGGTTAGGAACCACCATGCCGACGACAGCCCCCCATGTCTGGCGTCCCAGCGCCGCGCGCACCATCACGCTCGACGCCTTCATTCCCGTCCCGCGCGGCACCACCGCTGCCCCGCCCGCCCTGCTGTGTTGGCCGCTGAAGGACCCGTCCGACCTGCTGGATTACCAGTTCGACATTGCTCCCGCGCTCATCGGCAATGACGGCGACGCCATAGCCACCCTCGACATCGCGATTTCGCCGTCCGCCGCCGGCGACCTCTCGCTCTCCTCCACCGCAGCCGACGGGACGCGCGCCGTTCTCTGGCTCGCGGGCGGCCAGCCGAGCGTCGTCTACACCGTCACCCTCACCATCGGCACCCAGGCTGGCCGCACCATCGCCCGCTCCGTCCTGCTGCCGGTCGCCACGCTCGCCATCCCGCCCGCCGCCAGCGCCGCCATCCAAACCGGCTCCGGCGTCGCGTTGACCGACCAGAACGGCAATCCAATCTTGGCAGGCGTCTAATGCCCACCGTCGACCAGCTCGACCCCGCCGCGGCCACCACCGACGCCGATGAACTCATCGCCTCGCAGGCCGGCATCCTCCGCCGCGTCACCCGCGCCCAACTGCTCGCTGGGGTTCAACCTCAATTGAACCTGCCCACCGGCAGCCTGCTCGGCCGCGTCTCCGGCGGCGCAGGCGGGCCGGAAGCGATCACGCTCGGCCCCGGGCTCGTCATGTCGGGCGGCGCCCTGGCGGCGATCCCGCCAGCTCACTCGCTCGCCGGCCTGGACGCATCCGCCGGCCTGGTTACCCCGGACGGCGCCGCCACACCGCGCACGCTGGCTTCCCTGCTTGCCGCCGCCGTCGCACCAGAGTCCTTCGGCGCGGCGGGCGACGGCGTCACCGACGACACCGCCGCCATCAACGCCGCCATCGCGAGTCAGCGGCCGGTCCATCTCGGGCCCCGCGCCTACGCGACCGCCGGCCAGTGGACGATCCCCGCCAGCGCCACGCTGCTCGGCACGCCCGGCCAAACCATTCTGCGGCGCGTCGCCCAGTCCAGCGGCGGCGCCTGGATCAGCATCCAAGGCGCCGCTTTCCACGCCCAAGGCGTCATTTTCGACGCCAATGGCGGCAACGTGCCGGGCGAGAGCTGGGCCGTCCTGGTGACCGCCGCATGCCTGCAAACGCTGTTCCGCGACTGCGCCTTCCGCAACGCCGGCGGCCCGACGCTCGGCAACGGACTCACCGTGCTCGCCTCCGACCCGGCCATCGCCAGCCACGTCATCGACAACTGCGAGGCCAGCGGCAATGCCGCCCATGGCATTTGGATCCAGGCCGTCGATGGCGCCCGCATCACCGGCAACCGCGTCCACGACAACGCCGCCTATGGCATCTGCGCCGACTTCAACGACCCGACGTTCCGACAAGCCGTCCGCCTCGCCAGCGTCACCGGCAACACCTGCTGGAATAACCTGCGCGGCATCGCGCTCGGCAACTTCAATGCGACCAATCTCCAGCCCCCAAGCTGGGGCAACGCCAACCCCGACGCGATCGGCGCGATCGTCTCCGGCAACGTTTGCCACGACAACCGGGTCTACGGGATCGCCGTCTCGGGCCGCAGCCTCCTGGTGCAAGCCAACCTGCTCAGCGCCAACGGCAGCACCGCAAACGGCGGCGCAGGGATCCTGGCCAATGCCGCCTATTCCCGCATCTCAGGCAACACCATCACCGGGGCCGGACAGTTTGGCATCGATTGCGGCGGCGGCATCGTCCTCGACGTCTCCGCCAACCACGTCAGCGGCGCCGCAATCGGCATCAACCCAGGCGGCAGCCAAAGCGTACGGGTTGCCGGCAACACGCTGCAGGACAACGGGTGGGCCATCACCGCCAATAACGTCGAGACCGACGGCGCGGGCAGCAATTTCGGCCTTGCGACCGCCAACCTCGCCCTCACCGACAACACGATCGGCCTGTCATCCAGCAGCGGCGGGGGCATCTGGCTGATCGACGCCCCGCAATCCGTCCTGGTTGCGCGCAATAACTTCTACGGGACGAATGGCGCGACGATCGCGCAATGCCTCTACGCGCACACCGACAGCGCGATCATCGAGGGCAATCGCTGGAACAACACCCAGCGTCTGGTCATCAATGCCGTCTCGATAAACGGCCGGCAGACCATGCTGCTGCCAGACGTCGGCGACGAGGTCATGCTCAGCACCGCCCCCGCCGGCGTCCAATCCATCCAGACCATGCGCCAACTCGCCATCAGCGGGCAGGTCGGCTTCGTGAAGGTTTCCGGCAGCGGCAGCGGCTACACCAGGGCAGCGATCGCCATCGGCGGAACCGGGACCGGCGCCACCGCGACGGCGCAGATCGCCGGCGGCGCCATCATCGGCATCATCCTCACCAGCCCGGGCGCCGGCTACGGCGTTGCGGGCGCAACCGCACCCGTCGCCGTCACCGGCGACGGAACCGGCGCCGCCGCCGCCGCAACGATCGGCCTCCCGGTGCTGGAAGGCCGCCGCATCCGCATCGCCTGCAACACCGCGACCCGGTTCGCCCGCGCCGGCTCGGCGCCGTTCCAGGACAACTGGACCCTCGCCGACGTCACTGTCCCCGCCAACGCCACCATCGCCTTCACCGGCACGTTTGGCGGCTGGCGCGCCGATGCCGTGCCGCTCGCCGACTACATCGCCCCGCCCGGCGACGGCAGCCTGCTGCTACGCTCGATGGGCGACGCGGACGTGATCGTCCATCCGGCTGGCGCCGGCCACCTGCGCGTGACCACCGACGCGGACCCGGCCGGCTACATCGCCGCCATCGGCCACGGCACGCCCCAGGGCGTCGTCAGCGCGCCGCCTGGGTCGGACTACCGCAACCTCGACGGCGGCGTCGGCCAAACCCTCTGGATCAAGCGCACCGGCAGCGACCCGAACGGCTGGTTCGCCGTCGCGTGACGATCCTGCCGTGATCGATATCAGACCTCACAACACGTCCCGTGGCCTTCAGGACGCAACAGCGAAGGACCACGAGGGCAATGCCCGACGATTTCAAGCCATTCGACGCCAACGCGCAGGAGATGGCCGAGCGCGCCGCCGTCCGCGCCATCACCGACACCTTCCGCCTGCTCGGCGTCGACATCAGTGAGATGGACAACGTGAACGACCTGCGAGACGACTTCCGCTTCATCCGCCGGCAGCGGCAAGGCGCCGAGACCCGCCGCACCGAGGCCAGCAAATCCACCGTCACAGCCGTTATCGGCGCTGTCGTGGGCATGCTGGTCAGCGCTGTCACCTGGTTCGTCACCAATGTAAGGCACCCGCAATGAGGAGCCTGCTCACCACCGTTCCCCGAAACCTCGTCGCCCTGCTGCTCCGCGACCCGGTGTACCGCCGCAACATCCTCGCCGGGATCACCGGCTTGCTGCTCGGCGGCGCATCCGGGTACGCTCTCATTCTCTGGTCCAACCGCAACGCGCCGGTCATCGTCCATGACGAGCATTCGGTGGGCGCCGCCACGCTGCGCAGCGGACACATCGACATCTTCATCGATCTCGACCGCTTGCGCGATTGCCCTGCCGAGACCTCCCGCTGGCTATGGACCTGGGTCACCCACGACGGCCGGCAAACCAAGCAGTTCTACCCATTGGCCAGCAGCGCGACATCATTGAGCGATCCCGGTCGTGACCAGCGCCTTATCCTGTCCTTGCCGATCCCCCCCGGGGTTCAACCGGGCCAATGGTTCTTCTGGTCCAAGACTGTCGAGCATTGCTCACTGTTTCCGAGCCTGTTCCGCTCGCCAATCCGCGAAAGCGCCGATATCCCGATCAGCATCGTCGCGGACCCCGGCTGACCGTCCGGTCGGCGCAAACTGCCGCGGTTACAATTTCCAACAAATATTAAACCAATGTCTTCATCAATGGCGCTAACACTCCGATACAGCACGAGGAGTGACCATGGTGCACCGCTACCTGCTGACCCGTTTCCTGCTCGGCGCGAGCGCATTGGCCATGTTGGGCTGCATCTCGGCCGCCTGCGCGTTCGGCTAATCTCTTTGGTGCAACGCTGCCCACGGCCTGGCGGCATTGCCAGGGGACTGCCGCTTCACTAGCTTCGCGAAAAGCGAGGTGCATAATGAAAGTCAGTCGGGTCCACTACGCCTGGATCGTGGCCGCGGTCACGTTCCTGGTCCTGCTGACCGCCGCGGGGGTCCGCTCGACGCCGGGCGTCCTGATGGTGCCGCTCGAGCAGGAGTTCGGCTGGTCGCGCGCGACGATCTCCTTCGCGGTTGCGGTGAACATCTTCCTTTACGGCCTGGCCGGTCCGTTCGCCGCCGCCATCATCGAACGCTTCGGTCTGCGCCGCGTCGTCGCCTCGGCGCTCGCGCTCATCGCAACCGGCGTGGCCATTACGCCGCTGATGCAGCAAAGCTGGCAGCTCGTCCTGCTCTGGGGCTTCGTGGTCGGGGCTGGCTCCGGCGTCACCGCGCTCGTGCTTGGCGCCACCGTCGCGGCGCGATGGTTCGACCGCCAGCGCGGCCTCGTCATGGGCGTGCTCACCGCCAGCACCGCCACCGGCCAGCTGGTCTTCCTACCTTTCTTTGCCCGGCTGCTCGAAGCGTATGGCTGGCGCGCCGTCTCGCTGACCATCGCCAGCGTCGCCGCCTGCATGATCATCCCCGTGCTGCTGCTGATGCGCGACCGCCCGGCGGACCTCGGCCTCACGCCCTACGGCGGCGCCGCAATCATCCCGACACGCCGGCCAGCGCCAAACCCGTTCCGACGCGCTTTCGGCGCTCTGCGCGAGGCTGCCGGCTATCGCAACTTTTGGTTGCTCAGCGGCAGCTTCTTCATCTGCGGCGCGTCGACCAACGGGCTGATCGGCACCCATCTCATCCCCGCCTGCCTCGATCACGGCATCCCCGAGGTGGCCGGCGCCAGCCTGCTCGCCGCCATGGGCATATTCGACTTTTTCGGGACCACCATGTCCGGGTGGCTCTCCGACCGGATCGATGGCCGCAAGCTGCTCGCCTGGTACTACGGCCTACGCGGCCTCTCGCTGATGGCGTTGCCGTTCACCTTCCAATACTCCTACTACGGCCTGTCTTTGTTCGCCCTGTTTTACGGCCTGGATTGGATCGCAACGGTCCCGCCCACGGTCCGCCTCACCGCGCAAACGTTCGGCGAGCAAGGCGTTGCGGTCTACTTCGGCTGGATCGCCGCCACCCACCAACTCGGCGCAGCCTTCGCCGCCTGGACGGCAGGCTTTCTGCGGACCGAGACTGGCGACTACCTCAGCGCGTTCATGGCCGCTGGCGTGCTCTGTCTGGCTGCAAGCATCATGGTGACGTTTATTGACCGACCGGCGCTGCGTCCCGCTATAGCGTGAGGCATGCCGCCGCGAGTCGCCGCAATCACCATGGCCTACAACGAGGCAGTCCTCCTGCCGATGTGGGCGCGTCACTACGCCCGCCAGGTGGGCGCCGACCACTGCTACGTCATCGATCATGGCTCGACCGAGCCGCTCGTCCTCCCGCCTGGCGTGAATGTGCTGCGCCTGCCTCGCTCCCCCCATGACGACCAGCGCCGCGCCAGGTTCGTCTCGGACCTGACGGCCAGTCTGCTGCACTACTATGACTGGGTCGTCTACACGGACGTGGACGAGTTGGTCCTGGCCAACCCGCAGCGCCATCCCAACCTGCCCGCTTTCTGCGCGGACGCCTCGTCCAGCGTCGTCACCGCGATCGGCCTGGACGTCCAGCACGTGCCGGCCATCGAACCTCTGCTCGATCCAGCACAGCCGGTCGGCGCGCAACGCGGATGGGTCCGCTTCACCAGCGCGATGTGCAAGCCGGTGCTCACCCGCACGCCGATCGCCTGGGGCCCCGGTTTCCACAGCGCGAACCAACCGCTCGTCTTTGGTGAGCTATACCTGTTCCACCTGCACTGGGCCGACCGCGCTGTAGGGCTGGACCGCTTGCGCAAGACCCGGACAATGCCTTGGGCCGACCCCGCTTTCGGCGCGCACCAGCGCATCGACGACGAGCAGTGGAGTGCGACCTTCGACGGTATGGCGGGGATGCCGAGGACAGCCGCTGATTTCTCGATGCAGGCGCCGCCAATCCGGACGTGGCTCGACCGCACGCTCGCCACCACAGCCGGGCGCGAGGGCCAGTCGTATGGCATCGACCTCGGCGTCAACGCCGACGAGCTATGGCCCATCCCGGCGCACTTTCGCGCCCGCCTCTGACCCGCTAAAGACGCGCCCGATGTCAGCGACCATGAATAGCTCGATGCTGCGCGGCTTCTGGTACATCGCCGTCCTGTCCCGCAATCTGCCGGTCGGCGCGGTGAAACCGTTCACCATCCTTGGCGAGGAGCTGCTGATCGGCCGCAACGCCGAGGGCGGCGTTTTCGCCTACGCCGATCGCTGCCCGCATCGCGGCATGCCAATGCGGCACGGCTCGTTCGACGGCGCAAACCTGCAATGCTGCTATCACGGCTGGTCCTTCTCGGCAGCCAACGGCGTGTGCAACCTGATCCCGGCCCTTGCCGAGCAGGACCCGACCCCGCCCGGCCGCTTCCGCCTGCGCGCCTATCCCTGCCAGGACGTGCAGGGCAATATCTGGGTCTTCATGCCCGCCGGCCGCGTTCTGCCGGACCCGTTGCCGGACGTGCCGCATCTTGCCGGGTTCGACGGCGCCGCGCCGCAGATCGCAACCACCATGCGGTTCCCCTCCAATGCCGACATCGCCGCATACGGCTTCTGCGACCCGGCGCATCCCGCCTTCGTCCACACATCGCGCTGGTGGAAGTCCAAGAAGGCGCTCCGCCTCCGCCCCAAGTCGAAGGCGTTCGAGCCCATCGAGCACGGCTTCCGCATGAAGCAGCACACCCTGACGGGCAATTCCGCTCGACCCTACCGTCTGCTCGGCGCTGATGTCCGCGTGGACGTCAGCCTGCGCCTGCCCGGCATGCGCATCGAGCACATACGCGGCGAACGCCACGCGGCGTGCGTGCTCGCCACCGTCACCCCGGTGACCGAGATGCTCACCGACGTGCATTATTGCGTGTACTGGACAGTTCCTTGGCTCGCCCCGTTGCGCCCGATCGCCGCCTGGATGGCGCGCGACTTCCTCCGCCAGGACCTCGACATGGCGGCCAAGCTCGCCCACGGCGCGGTGACTCCGCCCATGCTGTTCGTGGGGGACGCCGACACGCAGATCGCCTGGTTGATGCGCCTCAAACGCGAATACCTGGCCAGCCAGACCGAGAGTCGTCCATTCGCCAACCCGCTTGCAGAACAGACCCTCGAATGGAAAAGCTGACACGGTGCGGAACCGCCCCTATCTACCTTTCGTTTCGCCACGGGGTTTGACAATGGGCTTGATGGATAGTTCGGCGCTCGGCGCCTTCTGGGCCGTGCGCCGGCATACCGAGCAGCTGTGCGAGCATCTCTCATCCGAGGATCAGTGCATTCAGTCCATGCCGGATGCCAGCCCAGCCAAGTGGCACCGGGCGCACACCACCTGGTTCTTCGAGCAGTTCGTTTTGTCGCCAAACCTCGCAGATTACCAGCCATTCAGCAGGGAGTTCAGCTACCTCTTCAACTCCTACTACGAGGCGGTCGGCGCGCGGCACCCGCGTTTCGCCCGCGGCATGATCACCCGCCCGAGCACTGATGACGTGACCGCGTATCGCGCCCATGTCGATGCCGCGATGACCGAACTGGTGGCCGACCGTCACGACCTCGGCTCGCTGGTGACCCTGGGGCTGCATCACGAGCAGCAGCACCAGGAGTTGCTGGTGACCGACCTGCTCCATGCATTCAGCCAAAACCCGCTCGCCCCGGCGATGATGCCGCAGTGGCGGCCGCCGGTCCCGCTCGCCGGGCCGGGCGAGTTCATCGACATCGACGGCGGCATCGCGCGAGTCGGTCACGATGGCGCGGGCTTCTCGTTCGACAACGAGGGACCGGCGCACGCGACGCTGCTCGCCCCGTTCCGCGTAGCCTCCCACCTTGTCCGCAATGCCGCCTGGCTGGATTTCGTCGCCGACGGCGGTTACACGACCCCGACGCTCTGGATGTCGGAAGGCTGGTCGGCCGTGCTCGACCAGGGTTGGACCGCTCCACTGCACTGGCGCCGCGACGGCGAACGCTGGCGGCAGTTCACGCCCGGCGGCGAGGTCCCGCTCGACCCGGATGCGCCCGTTCGTCACGTCAGCTGGTACGAAGCGGACGCGTTCGCCCGTTGGGCCGGCGCGCGCCTTCCGACGGAGTTCGAATGGGAGGCGGCGAGCGGCAATCCCAGCATTGGCGAGATCGACGATCACGTCTGGCAGTGGACCGGCAGCGCCTACCTGCCTTACCCCGGCTTCCGGCCCGCCCCCGGAGCGATCGGCGAATACAATGGCAAGTTCATGATCAACCAAATGGTGCTGCGCGGGGGCTCGATGGCCACTCCACCGGGACACGCGCGCCGAACCTACCGCAATTTCTTCCACCCAGATCGCCGCTGGCAGTTCACCGGCGTGCGGCTCGCGCAGGACCTCTGATCGCAATGCCGGACGGAACCTGCGACATCATCGGTTCGGACCTGCAGGAGGTCCTCACGGGGCTGAACCAGGCACAGAAGACGCTTCCGGCAAAGCTGTTCTATGACGCGGAAGGTTGCCGTCTGTTCGACGAGATAACCCGGCTGCCCGAGTATTACCCAACCCGTACGGAGAAAGCGCTGCTGGCGCGTGTCGTTCCGACGCTGGACCGCCTTTCTGGCTGCGCAGTGGTCGAGTTCGGCGGCAGCGACGAGGAAAAAGCCCTCATCCTGCTGGATCATCTAGGCGCGTCGGACTACGTCCCCATCGATATCGCGCAGACTGCCCTGGACGCGCTCACGCATCGCTTGCGGGATAGCCGGCCCGGTCTGGCCGTGCACCCGGTCGCCGGCGATTTCATGCAGCGCCTGGTCCTGCCCAGGGCCGTCATAGGCAAACCGGTGTTCGGCTTCTTCCCCGGTTCGACCATCGGCAACCTGGATCCAGCCGCCGCGCACCGCTTCCTGCTCCACGCTCGCGAGATGCTTGCGGAAGGTGCGACCTTCTTGATCGGCGTCGACCTCCGGAAGGATCCGGCCATCCTCATCCCGGCCTACAACGACGCCCAAGGCGTGACCGCGGCCTTCAATCGAAACATCCTGCTGCATGTGAATGCGCGGTTTGATGGCGACTTCGACCCCAACGGCTTCGCTCACCAAGCACTCTGGAATGCAGCGCTCGGTCGCGTCGAAATGCACCTTGTCAGCCAGCGCGAGCAAAGCGTCTCCATCGCGGACCAGACGGTCAGCTTCACCGCTGGTGAGACCATCCACACCGAGAACAGCTATAAGCACAGCCTGGCCGGGTTCGCGGCGATGGCGGCCGAAGCTGGATGGCGCCCCGCCGCAGCCTGGACCGACGATGCCGAGCTATTTTCAATACACCTGCTGACGGCTTTGGGATCGGACGCATGACCCGCCCTGCTTTGCTGCTCACACTCGCCGTCGCTTTTGCCGCGGCCGCTTTGCCGGTCCGTGCGCAGTCCAGTGCGCCCGTGATGCCGCCGGGCGCCGCGGGAAGCAGCGGCACGACCCCAACGCCGACGCCGGACCCTGGGTTGTCAAAAGGGCCAGTCGTCCACCCGGGCAACCCTGATCCGGGGATAACCGTCACTCCTCCTCAGGTCGGCATAATGCCGGTGATCCCTGCTCCAGGAACGACCGGCAACGGCGCGCCGGTCATCCCCAAGTAGCCGGATCGCAACGCCGCTAGGACGCCTTGAGATTCGCTCTGCTCGGTGTCTGGGGGTGTTCTCCCTGGTCGGACAGCCGATCGGGCAACTCGCCAAGATTGTCCTGAATCGACGCCTCCTCGACCGCTTGACCCGCCATGACGCTCGGGTCGTCCGGGCTTGGGACGTCCAACTGGCCAGCGCCGGCGCTTTCCTCCATTCCGACCAGTTCGCGGGCGCGTTCCCAGTATTCTTGGTCACGGCCGTGCACGCTGCCTTCGGCCTCCCAGAGCGAGTAGGCTCGAGCCCGGATGCGATCTTCCCGAGCCGGATCATCTTCCAGTGGATTATTTGACATGTCAGTCTCCTTTGCCCAGCCACAAGCGCAGCAGTTGCCGGCTGGTTCGCCCCCACGCGCCGTCATTCACGAACCACGATGGAATATTCGCTTCAATTGCGACTCGGACGCAACCGCAACCCAAGCTGCTAAACAACTATAAGCTGTCCGGAAACAGCGCTATGACAACTCGGCACGAGGAGTTGTCATGATCGACACGCCGGTATTCGGATTCTTCCACCGGGCGCGGGCCTTACCGGCTGAGATGCATCGGCCGCCCATTAACAATGCGGCTGCCGATTTCACGCATGTCGAACATGAGGCGAACGCCCCAGCGTCGCATCTGCCCGAACCCGTATTTCCACGATACGGGCAGGCCCCGCACCATGCGAGCCTGGCGTCCATTCCGCAGCAGGCGCTGCAGTCGCCGTCTGCGTGCGACCACTCGGCGATCCCTGCCCAGCGACCGGCAGCCGCCATGGCGTTCACCAAGGGACGCGTGACGGCGAACGCGCTTGACGCCGACCAATTGGGCCTGGCCCACCCGCTCGCCATCACCCTGTTCGCGCGTCTCGAAGGCGCGGAGATCTACGAACTCGACGCGAGCGCGTCAGGCATCTACCGACCGTCCGGCTGTCGCCCGGCGCCGTGGAGCGGGTTCGCCTATGATGAAGCCCCCAACGCCAGCATCGGGCTCGCCGCCGGCACGCGCATCTTGACGGCCAGGGGGGAAATCGAAGTGGAACGGCTGTTGCCGGGCGACACGGCGCTCGCCCTGCGCGGCCCCGCATTGCTGCCAATCGCCTGGATCGGCCGCACCGTCACCGCGGAACACTCCGTCTGCATCGACGCCGGCGCGCTCGGCCCCAACCTTCCCCGGCGCACACTGTGCGTCGCAGCCGGCCAGCCGATCTTTCTCCAGGCAATGCCGGTCGCCGCGCGCACGCTCCTGAACGGGTCGACGATCCGCCCCGCCGAACGCGAAGGCGTCGACATGTTCCATGTCGACGTCGGCAAGGCCGAGATACTGTTCGCGGAGGGCCTGCCTCTATCGAGCGGCGAGCGCACCCGGCAGCAACGCAGCGCAGTGCAACCCCTGCCATGAGCGGCGCCCTCGCCACGACCGATGACGACCGGCTGGCCATGCTCGCCGACGTGACCCAGTTGAGCCCGACGCCAGCCAGGCTTCCGTCGCTGCTGGCGCGGCTGGGCTACCAGGCCGAACCGATCGGGACCGGGTGCTTCGCCCCTGGCTCGACGCCGGGGGTCGTCCTGCTGTTCCCGTTCTATCAAACGTCGAAGCTCTCCATCCGGCAGCAGCGGCTGGTCGGCAGCCACGTGCTCCGAAGCGCCGCGATCGCCGCCGGCCTGGCCGCGTTGCGCGCCGGACCGACGCGGCCATCGCTGCTGTTTCTCGAACGCCCGGCGGATTTGCCGCCATCCATCGTCCGGCACGAGATCGTCAGCCTGCAAGGCGGCGTGGTCCCCCGCATCTGGCGCAACTGTTTCGGCCGCATCGACTTGATGGTGCGATTCACTGGCCGCTTGTCGCACCCCGGCCAGCCGAACTCAGCCATCAACGCGATCGAAGGCGCCGTCCCCGCCATCCAGGCCATCATGCTGCTGAAGCTCGAACTAAGCGGACGCGTGCTCAATCGGGTGCAAGTCGCCGACGCGCCGCTGCGGCCCCGCCTCACCATCAGCGCAGCGCATGGCGGACACTTCGGCGCGGCCCTGCCAGGCATCCTGGACCTCGTGATCAGCCGTCGCTACGACCCGGTCGAGGATGCGGTGGCCGCCCAGGAGGAGATCGAGGCAGCCGTGCGCGCGTCGCTGGCCGCCGAGATGACAGTGGATTTCTCCGTCATCGCCCACCAGCGTCCGGCTGCCGACCCGGGCATCGCCCAGCGCACACGGGAGGAAAGCGCGCTTGCGACAGGTTGGGGCTGGCCTCAGACGCCGTTCTGCTCGTCGGAAACGTTCGTCCCAGGCTGCACGCTGTTTGGCGGGCTGGAGCGGCCCGGCATCGATCCGGACGGCGACGCCCCCAGCACGACGCTGGACGACATGGCCGGTCTATCGCGCAGCCTGCGCGCCCTGCTCGCCGCCGTGTGAGGCGCCGCCGTATTGCGTCGCGGGAGGGAACTGCTAATTCACCAGCTATGAAGCTACTGACGGCCGGGGTCGGCATGCTAGCGGCCGTGATCGCGTTCGGCGCGACAATGCCGGCGCTCGCGCAAAAGGGCGTGCCGCCCACCACGGTCACCGTCGGAGGCCACCCCATGGCGTCCGACCAGGACCTCATGGCCAATCTCGCCTTGTCCGAGGACCACACCGTCCTGATGGGCCTGCTTCACGCCGCCGGCATGGTGGACGGACTGCGCGGTCACGGCCCCTTCACCTTGTTCGCGCCAACCAACGCCGCATTCGCGGCGTTGCCGCCTGGCATGCTCGATTCGCTGCGGCGTCCAGAGGCCAAGTCCGGCCTGGTCGCGCTGTTGTCCGCGCAGATCCTGCCCGGCAACTTTTCCTCGGCCCGGCTCCACTACATGCTGCGGTCCAACAAAGGTCCGGTCGACCTGGATACGGTGAACGACGGCAAGCTCACTGTGTTCCTGAATGGCCCGGCGAACCTCGCCATCCGCGATGGCAAAGGCAATTCAGCCGCGGTGACCCTTTATGACGTGAAACAGGCGAACGGGGTGCTGTTCGTCACTGACCGGGTGTTGCAGCCGGGCTGACCGGCACCAACTTGCCGCCGAACAGCACAGTCCCGGTCGGCGCGCCGGTCGGCGACCCCCCTGCGGGCTCGTCCGACACCAGCAACTGCTCCTGCGCGGACGGCCGGGCGGATTGCGGCGGCATCACCCGTCGTCCCGGCTGCCATACCCCGAGCGACACCGGAACAGCGGCGCCCTGCGGCAACGCCCACAGCTCGTATGACCGTCCCGGCGCGGGCGGCGCCCCGTCCAGGCTGGTCAAGCGGAGCGACCCATCAGCGCCCGTCTCCACCACGAACCGGGCGGACTGGCCCGTCGGCGTCAGCGCCCCGGCGAACCGCGCCGGCTCCGCACCGGGCGGCGGCGGGCGGGGCAGGAAGGCGAATAATCCCAAGCCCGCCGCCAACGCCAGCGAGACGCCCGTCATCGCCTGCCAAAACCCTCGACCGCTCCGCGCCGGCCGGTCGGCGCGGATGCCCGTGGCCAGCGCGAGGCGCGACCAGACCGCCGGCGGCGGCGGAACCGGGCGCACCAGGTCAGTCAACGGGCTCAGCCGCCGCTCCCAGAGCGCAACCTCCGCTGCGAACGCCGGATTCCGCGCGATTATCGCCTCGGCCTCGCGCATGTCGCCGAGGTCGAGCACGCCCAGGACATACTCGCCGGCGACCAGCATCGGATCGTCCTCGGTCCCGCTCATCCGCGTGTCCCTGCGACGCCATCGAGACACGACCGCAGTGCGATGAGCGCGCGGCGGATGGTCGACTTCACGGTTCCAAGCGGCTGGCCAACGCGCTTGGACACCTCCATCTGGGTCAGCCCGTCGCTGAAGGCGAGCAGCACCAGGTTGCGACGGGGCGGGTCGATCTGTTCCAGGCAGGCGCGCAATGCCGCGCCATCGGCCTTCGCCGAGATGAGGCTCAGCGCGTCGGGCGCCTCGTCCGCGCGTTCGGGCACCTCGATCCCGGTCAGTTCGCGGCCCTGCCGGCGGCAGATGTCCAACGCCCGGTAGCGCGCCAGGCTGATCAGCCAGCCATCGGCGTTGCCGCGGTCGGACTCGTACCGCGCGGCATTGCGCCACACCTGCAGCATGGCGTCGTGCACCGCGTCCGCGGCCAGCGCAGCACTGCCGGTTATCCGCAGCGCGACCGCGTACATCCGGGGCGAATTCACATCATATAGCTGACGAAACGCTTTCGCGTCCCCGTTCGCGCAGCGGGCGAGCAAATCAGCTGAAGACAGGCTGCGGCCATCGGCCACGTTTTGCTGCACCTTCGACATGCCGGGCGATGCCTTAGCTGCTGCAAAGCAAAGCAGCAAGCCGACCCAGGGCATGTTGTTGCGGCAACACTCATGCAAGTCCAACTCGACATGACTCGATCTGGATGCACCAGGCCGATGGCGCCACGCAGCGGCAGTCGTTAGGATGCCGGCGCAAGGGCCCGTAAGCGGATCCGTCCAGGGATGAATCGCGGCGATGGCATCAGTCAGCATACGCGGCGTCAAGAAATCGTTCGGCAGCACGGTCGTGTTGCACGGCGTCGATGTTGAGGTTGCCGACGGCGAGTTCTGCGTCCTCGTCGGGCCGTCCGGTTGCGGAAAGTCCACCCTGTTGCGGATGATCGCCGGGCTGGAGGAGATCGGCGCCGGCGAGATCGCGATCGGCGGGCGGGTGGTGAACAAGGTGCCGCCACGGGAGCGCGACATCGCCATGGTGTTCCAGAACTACGCGCTCTACCCGCACATGACGGTGCGCGCCAACATGGCGTTCAGCCTGCGCCTGGCCGGCGCCCCGCGCGCGGCGATGGACGAGCGGGTCGCCCGCGCGGCATCGATCCTCGGGCTCGGCGCGCTGTTGGACCGCTACCCGCGGCAGCTTTCCGGCGGGCAGCGGCAACGCGTGGCGATGGGCCGCGCCATCGTCCGCGATCCGCAGGTGTTTCTGTTCGACGAGCCGCTGTCCAACCTGGACGCCAAGCTGCGAGTCAACATGCGGGCCGAGATCAAGGACCTGCACCAGCGGCTGCGCACCACCACGGTCTACGTCACGCATGACCAGATTGAGGCGATGACGATGGCCGACCGGATCGTCGTCATGCAGGCCGGCCGCGTCGAGCAGATCGGCACGCCGCTCGAGCTGTACGATCGTCCGGCAAACCGCTTCGTCGCCGGTTTCATCGGTTCCCCGGCCATGAACTTCCTCGAGGGCAAGGTCGCCGTCGACGGCTTCCAGGATGCGAACGGCTCCATCTGGCCCTTGTCGCCCGGCCTCCCCGTCGGCCGGCCGGCCGTCTACGGCGTGCGCCCCGAGCACCTTCGCCTGGTCCACGGCGGCCTGCCGCTGACCGTCCAGGTGCTGGAGCCGACCGGCTCGGAGACGCAGGTGCTGGGCCAGGTCGCGGGCATGCCCGTGCTGGGCGCGTTCCGGGAGCGCATCGCCGCCACGCCCGGCGAGTCGATCGGCATCGCCGCCGATGCGCACCTGGCGCACGTGTTCGACCGCGACACCGGCCAGCGTTTGCTGGCCTAAAAACAACAAAAGGGAAACGCGACCATGATGAATCATTGGACACGACGCGGAACGCTGGGCCTGGGCGCGGGATTGCTGTCGTCCGGATTGGTACGCGGCGCCCACGCAACCATCCCGATCGTGGACGTGGCGATGCCGAAGCTCGACATCGAGAAGGGCGGCAGCCTGCGCGTGCTGCGGCCGTCCAAGTTCGTCGACCCGGACGAGCGCATCTTCAACGAGAACACTCAGCGCTTCGCCAAGGAGCACGGCGTGACCGTGCGGGTGGACTACGCCGGCTGGGAGGATCTGCGCCCGCAGACCGCAGTCGCCGCCAACACAGGCGCCGGGCCGGACGTCGTCGTAGGCTGGACCGACGACCCGCACCTCTACGCCGACAAAGTGCTGGACCTGACCGACATCGCCGAATACCTCGGCAAGAAATACGGCGGCTGGTATCCGCTGGCCGAGCGCTACGGCAAGAAGTTCGGGACCAATTCGTGGCTCGCCATCCCGATGGGCGCATCCGGTGGCCCGGCGGTGTATCGCGAGAGCTGGCTGAAGGCCGTCGGCTACGACACCGTGCCGAACGACCTCGACAAGTTCCTCGACCTGTGCCGCAAGCTGAAGGCCAGCGGCCACCCGGCCGGTTTCACCACCGGGCACGCCGTCGGCGACGCCAACGCATTCTGCTACTGGCTGGTCTGGGCGTTCGGCGGCCAGATGGTCGACGAGCACCAGAGGGTCATGATCAACTCCAAGGAGACGATCGAGGCGCTGAAATACGGCAAGGCGCTGTACGAGACGTTCATCCCCGGCACGCAGTCGTGGCTCGACCCGTCGAACAACAAGGCGCTGATCGCCGGCGAGGTCAGCATGACGCAGAACGGCGTCTCGCTTTACTTTTCCATCAAGAACTCGCCCGACCCCGCCATCTCCGCCATGGCGGCGGACCTGAACCACGCGCGCATGCCGGTCGGCCCGGCTGGTCGCTCGACCGAGTCCGCGCTGGTGATCAACGCCATGGCGTTCAAGCACACGAAAGCGCCGAACGCGGCCAAGGCCTATCTCGCCTACATGATGGAAGCTCCGCAGTACGACCATTGGCTGACCGACAGCTTCGGCTATTGGGGCCAGCCGCTGAAGGCCTACGAGGCCAGCGAAGTGTGGAAAAACGACCCCAAGATCGCCGTCTACAAGGACACCATGAAGGACGGCCAGTGGCTCGGCTATGCGGGGCCCATCAACGAGGCGTCGGGCGCCGTCATCGCGGATTACGTCGTGGTGGACATGGTCGCCGCCGTGAACAGCGGCGACTCCACGCCGGAGGCCGCCGCGAGGGAGGCCGAACGCCGGGCCAAGCGCTACTACAAGGTCTGACGCCGATGCCGGACACCGCCACCGAAATGATCGCCGGGGCTGCGCCGCAGTCCTGGCGGTTCACCGCGCGCCAGCCGGGGCCGCTCGCGCGGTTGTTCGACAACAAGACCTTCCTGGTGGTGATCTGCCTGGCGCCGGCGGTCGGGCTGCTGCTGGTATTCCTGACCTACCCGCTCGGCCTCGGCCTGTGGCTGGCGTTCACCGACACCAAGATCGGCCGCGCCGGCGAGTATGTCGGGCTGGAGAACTTCGAAAGCCTGTTCCACGACCGCATCTTCTGGTTGTCGGTGACCAACACGTTGTTCTACACGGCCGCGGCCACCGCCGGCAAGTTCGGCCTCGGACTTTGGCTGGCCCTATTGCTGAACCACAACGTCCCGTTCAAGAGCCTGATCCGCGCCATCGTGCTGATCCCATGGATCGTGCCCACCGTGCTGTCGGCGATCGCGTTCTGGTGGATCTACGACCCGCAATTCTCGATCATCAGCTACCTGCTGAAGGCTGTGGGCCTCATCGACTACAACATCGACTTTCTCGGCACGCCCTGGCACGCGCGGCTGTCGCTGGTGGCGGCCAACATCTGGCGCGGCATCCCGTTCGTGGCGATCAGCCTGCTGGCCGGCCTGCAGACGGTCTCGCCCTCGCTGTACGAGGCGGCGATGCTGGACGGCGCCGGCGCCTGGGCGCGCTTCCGTTTCGTCACGCTGCCGATGCTGCTGCCGGTGCTGTCGGTGGTGCTGACCTTTTCGGTGCTGTTCACCTTCACCGACTTCCAGCTGGTCTACGCCGTCACCCGCGGCGGCCCGGCCAACGCGACCCAGCTGATGGCCACCCTCGCCTTCCAGCGCGGCATCCCTGGCGGCCAGCTGGGCGAGGGCGCCGCGATCGCCATGGCGATGATCCCATTCCTGGTCGCCGCCACGCTGTTCAGCTATTTCGGCCTGGCCCGGCGGCGCTGGCAACAAGGCGAAAGCGATGAGTAATCGCGAGGCGCAAGCCGCGCCGATGGCGTGGGACAGCCTGCCGCGCCGGATCGTCACGGTCTACGTGCCGCTGGCGGTGTTCGTCATCGTCCTGCTGTTTCCGTTCTACTGGATGACGATCACGACGCTGAAGCCCAACAACGAGCTGTACAACTACCATGACTTCAACCCGCTCTGGGTGCGCTCGCCGACGCTCGCGAACGTCTACAAACTGTTGTTCGACACCGACTACCCGCACTGGCTGATGACAACGATGGGGGTCGCCGCCGCAGCGACGGTCATCTCGGTCGCAGCCAGCGTGCTCGCGGCGTACGCGCTGCAACGGCTGCGCTTCCGCGGCTCCAACTGGGTGGGCCTGGCGATCTACCTCGCCTACCTGGTGCCGCCCTCCATCCTGTTCATCCCGCTGGCCACGATGGTGTTCAAGCTGGGGCTGTTCGACACGCCGTGGGCGCTGATCCTGACTTACCCCACCTTCCTCATCCCGTTCTGCACTTGGCTGCTGATCGGCTACTTCAAGTCGATCCCGTACGAGCTGGAGGAATGCGCCCTGATCGACGGCGCCTCACGGCTGCAGATCCTGCGCCGGATCACGCTGCCGCTCGCGGTGCCGGGGCTGATCTCCGCCGGCATCTTCGCCTTCACGCTGTCCTGGAACGAGTTCATCTACGCCCTGGCGTTCATCCAGAGCAGCGAGAACAAAACCGTCCCGGTCGCGGTGCTGACGCAGTTGGTGCAGGGCGATGACTACCAGTGGGGCCCGCTGATGGCCGGCGCGCTGTTCGGTTCGATCCCGGTGGCGCTGCTGTACTCGTTCTTCGTCGAGTACTACGTCTCGAGCCTAACCGGCGCGGTGAAGGAGTAGGCTCGACATACGGCGCCTACGTCGCCAATCACCCGGCGTATTCGACAGGAGGCCGAACGATGACGACCGAGACCGCGACCCTGGGTGGTGGATGTTTCTGGCGCCTCGAGGCGGTGTGCCGCGACCTGCGCGGCGTCACGTCGGTGAAGTCCGGCTACATGGGCGGCGCTCTCGCCACCCGAGCTACGATGCCGGTTGCAGCGGGCGGACCGGCCACGCCGAAGTCGTCCAGGTGCAGTTCGACCCCGCTGCGCTGGACTACGCCGACCTGCTGCGGGTGTTCTTCACCATCCACGACCCGACGACGCTCAACCGCCAGGGCTCCGACAGCGGCTCCCAGTACCGATCGGCGATCTTCACCCACTCGGACGCGCAGAAGGCGATCGCGGGACAGGTGATGGCGGAGATCGAGGGCGCCAACGTGTATAGCGGCAAGCTCGTGACCGAACTCGTCCCGGCGCCCGTGTTCTACCCGGCGCCGTCGCGACGCAGGCGGCGGGCTGACAGGGTGCGGATGTCGTCGTAAGCGGGCACGTCCGGCCAGTGACGGCGCAGCACGCCGCGCGCGAACGCCGCACTTTCGCAGAACGCGACGGTGCGCATTCCAGCGCGCTCAAAGCCGAGGCTAAACCCGCCGATGCCGCTGAACAGGTCAAGGACGTTCATCGGAAGGCTGATCACAAGGCAGGCTTAGGGGAAATTGCATAGGCCAGCCCTACAAGGCCGGCAATGGTGGTTGCAATAGGCCTCGCCTAAGACTAAAGCGGCTGTCGGATCAATAGGAAGACCCGTGATGGCGAAGGCGACTCCGGCGACGCGCTTGAAGAAGATGTTGAAGGAGCGGGGGCTCACCGCCGCGGACCTGGCGCGCAAGCTGGACGTGTCGCAGCCGACGGTGCACGCCTGGGTCACCGGCCTGCACGGCATGCGGCTGACCAACGCCCGCCGGGTCGCCAAGGTGGTCGGCGTGCAGGCGTCGTGGCTGATGTTCGGCGCCGACGCCGCCGCCGAGGGCTCGGCCCAGGGCGCCGAGGAGCTGGCGCTGTTGCGGCTGTGGCGGGAACTCGGAGAGGACGAGCAGGCGGCCGCCATGCGCCGGCTGAGTTCGATTAGGAAAAAGCAGGGCTGAAACCTGCAGCCGCGCCGGCGTTGAGGCGGAATGTCCGACGACCAGCAACCCGTCCCCGAATCCGTAACAGGCAGCATCGACGACGTCCTCGAACTCGAGCGTCGCGCCGAACTCGATCGCTCACCGATCGACAGGCTTTCGCACGCGTTCGGCGAGATCATCGGGTCGGCGCCGTTCGCCGCCGTGCATATCGCAATCTTCGCCTGCTGGCTGCTGCTGAATAGCGGCCTATGGCCCCGGGCCGCTTTCGATCCCTATCCCTTCGCGCTGCTCGGCACGCTGGTGTCGTGCGAGGCGGTGCTGCTGACCACGTTCGTGCTGGTGAAGCAGAACAGGGAGAGCAATCGCGCGGAAAAACGCGCCCATCTGGACCTCCAGGTCAATCTGCTGACCGAGCGGGAAGTGACCAAGGTGCTGCAGATCGTGCAGCGATTGTCCGACCGGGCCGGCCTGGACGCGCCCCACGATCCCGACCTGAAGGACATGCTGGAGGAAACCGCCGTGAAAAGCCTTGCCTCGCACATGCAGGATCGTCACGAAGGCCGCCGTGACGAAACCTGAGGCGGCTGTCTGCACGATCCACCTCGTGCGGCACGGCGAGCACGGCCAAGTGGGCCAGGTGCTGTCCGGGCGGACCGCCGGGCTCGGGTTGTCGGATGCCGGGCGGCAACAGGCGGCGGCGCTGGCGGGGAGCCTTCACGGCAGCGGCGTGCGGGCTGTCCTGTCCAGCCCGGTGCAGCGCGCGATGGAGACGGCGGCCCCGATCGCCGCCGCGCTGGGTTTGGCGACGATCATCGAGCCTGGCCTGGAGGAGATCGACTTCGGCGCCTGGGCCGGGCAGCGCTTCGACGCGCTGGCGGCGGCGCCCGGCTGGGACGCCTGGAACTGGGCGCGCAGCCTGGCCGCGACCCCGGGGGGCGAGACGATGCTAGCCGTTCAGGCCCGCGCCGTCGCCGCGCTGATGCGTCAGGGGCGCGGCGCCGTGGTGGCGGTCAGCCATTCCGACGTCATCAAGGCCGTGCTGGCGTTCGCGCTCGGCATGCCGCTGGACCTGCTGCACCGCTTGGAGGTGGCGCCCGGCAGCCGCTCGGTGCTGGTGCTGGGCGGCGGCTTCGCCCGGGTCGAGGCCGTCAACCTGCCGGCCTGAGCGCCCGCCGCAAACTCGCGACCGCGCTCGGCCAGTTGCCCGCCGACGTCTGGCGATGGATGCGCATGGAGGGATACCAGGGCGTGCGCTCGCCCAATCCCCAGCGCCAATCCGCCTCGTGCCGCAGCAACAGGTGCACCGGGCGGCCCAACGTGCCCGCGAGGTGGGCGACCATCGTGTCCACCGTGATGACTTGGTCCAGCGCGGCGATCAGGCCCGCCGTGGCCTCGATCGCCATGTCGCCGTCCAGCGGGTCCGGCAGCCCGGCGGCGCCCCGTTGCAGGCTGACCGCGCAAGCTGGCAGGGCCAGGCGCAGCAGAGCGAGCGGGATGGAGCGCGCGTGGTCCCAGCCGCCCGCTTGCCAGCACACGCCGATGGCGCCCTCGGCAAAGGAACGCGACGGCAGGCGCAGCAAGGGGGCAGGCGGCGGTTCGGCGCGCAAGGCGTGCTGCAGCTCCATGATCTCGATGGCGCAGTCGGCCTGCATCGGCCTCGCAACGTCGAACGGCGCGAGGCGGTCCACGCCGGGCAGCCCGCTCAGCAGCGCCGCCAGTTCGGGCTGCGCCTCCAGCGTCACCCGGCTTGCGCGGGCGCGCAGCAGCGGCAGGAAACGGACGAACTGCAGCGTGTCGCCGAGGCCGTGGTAGCAGCGAACGACCACGTCGCGGCCGGTCAGGTCGCCGCCATCCCAAACCCATCGCTCGTGATAGGGCCGGCGCGGGTCGTCGCGCGTGGCCGGGTCGCGGGCGCGCAGGTTGCGGTCCGCGATGGCCCAGGCGGTGCGCAGGTCGCCCTGCCGCATGGCCTGGAACCATCCATCGGCCGCTGGGTCAGGGCCGATGCGGCGGCCCCGGATGCGGTGGCGCAGGACGCGGCGGCGGGGCCGGGCGCGGCGGCGGCGGGGCCGGGCGGACTGGCGGCGGT